>CANNKP010000260.1 GCA_947505255.1 Flavobacteriales bacterium | reverse complement strand
CGCCATTAACTGCATTCCCAAACATATCCCAAGAATTGGCGTCTTTTTCACCAAAACAGCTTCATTTAAAGCATCAATTAAATTTAATTCCCGAAGATTCTCCATCGCTTTTCCAAAATGCCCAACACCTGGAAGTATCAATTTTGTAGCGTTCAAGATGATTTCTGGATCGGATGAAATAAGTGATTCCACCTTTAACCCATCCAGTTTTTTCTTGACTGAATGATGATTTCCCATTTTATAATCTACGATAACTAGCATGGAATAAATGTAGTTACTTTTTTTTAACTCTCCCCCTTTGGAGGGGGATAAAGGGGGAGGGTTTTTGATTTTTTGTTTACTTTTTATTTTTGTTTTAATTTCCACCTGCCTCACTGCGAATCTGCGCCAGAGGCAGCCCCTCCTCAAGGAGTGAAGCAAGAAACAAATCATTTTCACTTCTAAATAATCGTTTTCGAGAATGAGGAATAAGATTTCCTTCCTTGAGAAGAGAGAATGCATTCTCGAAGACCAAGCGCAAGTGCAGGGAGGAGTAAGGAAGGTGGCATAAAGATTCAGATAAAGTCAAATTATTAATATTCATGTGATAAGAAATCACCTTTTTACGTATCTTAAGATAAATTCTTCAAATTCTTTATACAATTCCTTGAGCACTTCTTTTAAATGCGCAGCGTCCTTCACAATTACTCCAGAGTTGGTTTCATTGATGAGGTCAGCTTGGAGCTGTTTGCTTTGGGGCTCAGATTCTTCAATGGAATAATACTTCTGTTTTAGAACAATCACTTAGACCAAATGACACACAATATTAATATTTAATAGTATCTTTACTAGAGTACTAAAAAATGACTTTTATGACCAAGAAGTTGATTCTTACAGAGAGGGAGCAATTAAAGAAGATTGTAAAAAAAGCATCTGAACGCGCAATTCGTGAGAATAAGGCACTCGGTTTGCCAATTACCTATTTAGAAGACGGAAAGATAATTAAAGAATATGCAAATGGTACTAAAGAAGTTCTACGTGTAAAAGAAAAGGTACAAGGAAGTACTACAATTAAAAAAGGCACAATCTTGCATGTTAAAAAGAAAACGAATTAGAATATTTGCTGGACCTAATGGTTCTGGAAAAAGTTCAGTATTTGAAGAACTTTCCAAAAAATATCCTACCGGAGTATATATCAATTCAGATAATATTGAAAAAGAACTTCGAAATAAACGATTTATTGATTTGAGTGACTACTCACTAAATACTTCGAGTGATGAATTAAATCAGTTCAAATTGTTGCCATCAGCAGCTTCATTACTTAAAAAGGCAGAGAAGGAAAAAGCATCAATTGATATTTTTGTTAAAGAAAATTGTCTTGTAAATCCAAATAACGTGTCTAATAGTTATGAAGCTGCTTTTTGTAGTATGTTTCTCCGATGGTTGTGTTCTAACAATAGTATTTCTTTTACCTTTGAAACGGTAATGAGTCATCCTTCTAAATTAGATGAAATCAGGGTTTATAAAAAAATGGGTTTTAAAATCTATTTATATTTTGTCTGTATTGATGATCCAGATATTAATGTTGAAAGAGTGGCAATTCGAACAGAAAAAGGTGGACATCCAGTGTCGGAAGAAAAAATACGCAAACGCTATTTTGAAACCTTGTCTACAATTCAAGATGCCATTCCACTTGTTGATAATCTTTATTTTATTGATAACTCAAAAAAACAAATCGTAGTTGCTGAAAAAATTGGATCGGATATGGAAATTCTTGTCAATAATCCACCAAATTGGTTTATGACAGCAATATTACCTTTCTTCGAAACAAAATGATTATATCCGCAGAAAATTTTAAATTGATTTAACCAACTCCGCCAATTTCTCTACTTGTATTTTTCGTGAATACTTTTTCACGCCAATAGAATCGCAGGCAATAAATCCTTTTTCTTCAAATTCTGTATACAATTCCTTGAGCACTTGTTTAGATAGTTGGAATCTTTGACGATAAAACCAGATTTTGATTGGAAATCAACACAGAATCTCAGGTTTATAGGTGCATTATTATTTAACCCTCTTGTATTATTAAATCAATTTGAAACAAAAGATCAGGGAGTTTATTAACCACAATGTCCCAAACAATATCCCAATCAACACCAAAATAATCATGAATCAAAACATCTCGGGTTCCAGCTATTTTTTTCCATTCTATTTGTGGGTGTAAAAGCTTAAAATCAGGAGGCAATTTTTTCGTTGCTTCACCGATAATTTCAAGACTTCTTACAATTGCTCTTGTTAACGTTTCATCTGAAAGAAAAGTGTTTTTATCAATGGTATTAGTGTGACGTAAAACAAAATCGATTTCTTCTCGAATGTGCATCAAATAATTATGCAGCGATAACATAGCTTACTTCTTTCATTATTTCTGGTCCTATGAAAGGACTCAAAGAGTTTGGAGTTACCAATTCAATTTCACGACCTGTTAATTCTTTTAGAAAAAAAGCAAGTTCCATGAAATTATCGAAATTTTTAAAGCCATCTTTAAATTCCACGAAAAAATCTACATCGCTGTCCTCATTCATTTCATTGCGAACAAAAGAACCAAATATACCGATACGTTCAATTCCATAACAAAGAATCTTTTCCTTATTCTTCATTAAACGATCAATCAATGAATTTTTGTCCTTTACTTTTAACATAGTACTAAGATACTTAATTATACCTACAAAGATTTACTTGACGATGAATTAATTCTTATTTTGTAAAAAAAATCAAAGGAATTATCTCTCTATTAACTCCTATAAAGGACACACAAGCCTGCGGTAACTATTTACTGGTAATTAGCAACTAGCAACTAATAACTATTTAATAACAACAGATCGATTTGGCAATTGAACGTGTAAGGGAACGAGTAAAGGAAGGTGGACACAATATACCGGAAGATGTCATTAGAAGAAGGTATCACAAAGGAATTAATAATCTTTTTAATTTATACTTACCTATAGTTGATACTGTATTAATTTTT
>CANNKP010000259.1 GCA_947505255.1 Flavobacteriales bacterium | reverse complement strand
TTATCCGCTGAATAATCGTCTTTTATAATTTCCTCACTCATATTATTTTCTATTGGAAAATTTTTTTTTTGATGAACCAACAAAAATAAGGAAAGAAGGCTGTTTTTACTAACTTTTAAAAGGGGTAAATAACGAACTTATCAACAAAATATCAACGATAAGTAGATATTGCTTTAAATGACAAAAAATAAACGTTAAAAAGTACTTTTGAATAAATTACTCCGCAATCCATTTTATAATTTCAGGATCATTTGGCAATATTCTTGGATCGATAACTTTAATCAATTTACCATTCTCATCTATTAAATACTTTTGGAAATTCCATTTAACAGTGCTGCTTTCAAAACCATTTAATGATTTTTCTGTCAAGAATTTATATACTTCACACATGTCATCGCCTTTGACAGAAACTTTACTCATCATTGGAAAAGAAACACCATAATTTTTCTGACAAAATTCAGCAATGTCTTTATCCGTTCCAGGTTCTTGGGACATAAAATTATTCGCTGGAAAACCAACAATCACAAAATTGCTGTCTTTGTAAGCTTTGTAAACTTCTTCTAATTGTTTATATTGTGGCGTTAATCCGCATTTAGAAGCAGTGTTAACGACCATGATTTTCTTCCCTTTTAAAGTTGCAAAATCCAACGTACCTCCATCGATTGTTTCTACTTTAAATTGATGAATTGATTGTGCTGTAACGCTTACAGAAATGAATGTTATTAGGATGTAAAGAAAGTTTTTCATGATCTTGTTTTTTAATGATAACAAACATACGAAAACAAAGTTCAATTAAACTATCTGTTTTTCGGAACTATTTTTGAGTTTATCCGAATACTATAACATGAAATTAAGAATCATTCAATATTTACTATTCCTTTTCACGGCACTTAATGTATCGGCACAAACCGATTTTAATGGTGTTTGGCAAGGTGTAATGCTGAGAGATGGCTATAAATTTGAACAAGGAACACTTTTGTATTGTACGTTTAGTCTATCGGATGATGTGCTCGAAGGAAAAATGAGGGACGAAATTTATTCAAAAGATTTATTCGCAGTAAAAAAAATCAAGGGATATTTTCGAGAAAACAAATTGGAAATCAATCAAATTGTGATTGAAAAAAAGAAAAGTGCATCGAATACAAATTGGTGTATTATAAATACAATTTTAACCTATAATGACAGCACAGGTTATTTGGAAGGACGCTACACGAGCAAGGATTGCAAAGGAAACAATGGGAAAATAATCTTATACAAATCAACAACTACTTTTTCGGCAACGGAGCAGTCACCAACTACTCAAACGTGGTTCAATCAATTCCTAAAAGACTATAAAAAAGGATTAAATGCACCTTTAATTAGAGAGAATGAACGTGCAAACTTCAAATTTCAACCAATTTACTTCGATTACGACAAAGCAGAAATACATCCGGAATATGTGGCTTTCTTATTAAAAATGGTGCGTGTTATTGAAGGACATACCGATTTGAGAATTAAAGTAATAGGAAATACGGATGCTGATGGATCAGATGCATACAATCTTGAATTATCAAAAAAACGAGCTGAAGCGTTAATTAACTTTTTTGTGAGCAAAGGACTTAGTCGTGATAGAATTGAAATTGAATTCAAAGGAGAATCAAATCCTATTGACACAAATACCACTCCTGAAGGAAAACAGCGAAACAGACGAGTCGATTTTTCGTTTATTTGATTTTTTTCTTAGTTGCAAATTCAATAATAATCCCCAATGATGGTTGTAAAATTCCAGAAGTTTGATCTACTAATTTTGTTTGATATTTAGTTGGGTCTGTTGGATCAGTTAAAGCTATTCCATTTGCATCTTTCACAAGCAATAAAACTGGTGCAACCTTAGTTTTATATGCATATAGATTTTGAATGTCCAAATAAAAATTCATCGCAAATTTCTCAAAAAAGAACTTTTTATCTACTCTAAAATTCAATTGATGATAAGCACTTTCACGCAAAGAATTCAATTTAGAATAATCAGGCAAACCTCTACCATTTACATCCCAAACCTGCTTGATACTTGATGTTGAAACGTCAATTGGCGTATAAGGAGAACCTCCTGAATAAAGCCATCTCACTCCTACTTCCCATCCTTTTTTGAATCGTTTACCTCCAGTCAGGGAAACAATGTTTTTACTGTCCCAAGAACTAGGAACATACGCGTTGTTTTTATCCTTAAATTCAGAATTAACAAAGGTATATGCAACGATTCCATAAAAACCTTTGATTAATTTTTGTTGGTATAAAAACTCTACACCATAAGAACGACCGTTCGAAGTAGATCGAACAACTTCATTTCCAACTACACCAAAATCAGTCCCTAAATTTGCCAATGAAATGGAATCATTTAGAGAATAAGGATATCGGCTATAACTTTTATAAAATCCCTCAACCGTAAATCTAGAACTGAAATCTGTTAAGTATTCCGTTCCCAAAACAAAATGATCTGCTCTGATATATTTTACATCATTGGTTTTATTTAATAATTCCCCATTTGTATTTCTATATCCCAAAATAGTGTAAGCTGGTAACTGATGATATCGTGCTATATTTCCATTTATAGACCATTTTTCTGTTAATCTGAATCCAGCGGAAAGCATTGGAGATAGTTGATTTAATGGATTCATTAAACTTTTTGAGTAATTGCTAAAATCAGTTCTTAACCCAAAAGACAAATTCAATCTTTCTGATAGTAATGATTTTGATACTTGTCCAAATAATGAACCTTTGCTTAAGTATAAATCTGACGAGTAATCAATAGTTGTTGGAACACCTTGAACAGAAATTTGATTATACGTTTGGTTATTATATCTCACGTATTCATAACCTGCTCCAGCGTTTATTCGCCAGCCATTTTTTGAATATGTGTGCTCAAATCTGATTTTATTTTCTGCTTCAAAAGAAGAATAATCTAATATTTTATTCGCATCTGAAACGATATTGTTTAAATAGCGCTTTGCACCATTTTTCAACATATTTCTACTTGCAATGACATTTTGAAATGAATTCTTTGAGAAATGCATCCAATTCACTCCTACTGTATAATTCCATTG
>CANNKP010000258.1 GCA_947505255.1 Flavobacteriales bacterium | reverse complement strand
TTCATTTCCTTCTCTCTCATTTTTCTCAACATAGCCACGTTTTTGAATCGTAGAAATTGTTGGAGCATACGTTGAAGGTCGACCAATACCTAATTCTTCCATTTTCTTCACTAAAGAAGCTTCTGCATATCGAGAAGGTGGTCTTGAAAAACGCTCTGTAGCAATAATTTCATCGCTGATAACCTTTTCACCAGCTTTCACATCAGGAAGCAATCCATCTTCATCGTCTTCTTCATCATCTTGATCAACATCTGATTCAAGATATACTTTCAAGAAACCATCAAATTTGATAACTTCTCCTTTTGCTTGAAAATGTTCAGAAATTGAATTACTTACGATTTTTATTGTCGTTCTTTCCAGCTTTGCATTTGACATTTGAGAAGCGATTGAACGCTTCCATATTAAATCATATAGCCGTTCATCATCGCGATCTCCTTCTATTGAATGGGTAAAAAACTCAGTGGGACGAATAGCCTCGTGAGCCTCTTGTGCATTGCTACTCTTTGTTTTATATTTCGTTGGATTAGAATATTCTTTTCCATACGCTCTTTCGATTTCTTCTTTAGCACTTGTTAGAGCTGTTTCTGAAAAATTCACAGAGTCAGTTCTCATGTATGTAATTTTTCCTGCTTCATACAAACGTTGCGCAACAGACATTGTTCTAGAAACAGAGAATCCCAATTTTAAACTAGCCTCTTGTTGTAAAGTTGAAGTTGTAAAAGGTGCTGTTGGAGATTTTGTCGCTGGTTTTTGTTGAACATCGTCAATTACAAAATCGGCTCCTTTGCAGGCGTTTAATAAATCAATTGCTTGTTTTTCAGAAGTTAGTTGTTTTGATAATTCTGCTTTAATTTTACCTTTTGTTGCACTGAAATTAGCATTTACACGAAAAAAGCTTTCTGAATTATGCTTGTTTATATCTCTTTCTCTATCAACAATGAGACGAACAGCAACAGATTGCACTCTTCCAGCGGATAAACTTGGACGCACTTTTTTCCAAAGAACAGGAGATAATTCAAACCCTACAATTCTATCAAGTACTCTTCTAGCTTGCTGTGCATCAACTAATTCTTTATTAATTTTCCGCGGATTATCAATTGCTTTAAGAATTGCCGATTTAGTTATTTCGTTAAAAGTAATACGTTTTGTATCCTTTTTTTCAAGATTCAACGTTTCATATAAATGCCATGAAATAGCTTCTCCTTCACGGTCCTCATCAGTCGCTAACCACACAGTCTCTGCTTCCTTCGCTAATTTTTTCAATTCAGCGACAATTGCTTTTTTATCGGCTGAAACTTCATAATTCGGCTGAAAATCATGCTCTATATCAATTGCAATACCTTTTTTAGCTAAGTCTCGAACGTGCCCGAAGCTAGATTTTACAACGAAATCTTTTCCAAGATATCCTTCTATTGTTTTTGCCTTTGCAGGGGACTCAACGATTACGAGATTTTTAGCCATAATTTTGAATTTTTGAATTTTCGAGCAAAAATTTAATAAGTTGCAAAAGTAAGTTTATTTCATTTCAATTTACAAATGAAAAAAAACTTAAGCACTTTACACAAGCAATGATATCTGATTAACAATTAATTAAGCTTGATATAATTCTATTTCAAAACAACAAACTTGGATATAAAACACATCTTTTAAGATAAATTAGCTTATTTATAAGTCTGCCATTTTGACATACATCTGATATTTTGGTTATTTTTGTTCACTATTTTTAAAGGATTACAATTAAATGGATTTTGAATCAAATAAGGTGATTGACGAAACAAGACAAGGAGAAGCTTTAAATAGTGAAACTTCAAAAAATTCAACTGGTAAAAAGCTATACGTTGAAAGTTATGGTTGTGCAATGAATTTTTCTGACAGTGAAGTTGTTGCATCAATCATGGCCAAAGATGGTTACAGCACTACTCGTAATGTTGACGAGGCTGACGTAATTTTGATTAATACGTGTTCCATTCGTGAAAATGCAGAGTCTCGCGTTCGAACAAGACTTGGAGATATCAAACAAAAAAAGAAAGACAATCCAAAATTAGTTGTTGGCATTTTAGGTTGCATGGCTGAGCGATTGAAAAAGGCCTTATTAGAAGAGGAAAAGTTAGTTGATTTAATTGCTGGGCCTGATGCATATAGAGATTTACCAAATCTTATAGATGAAGTTATTGGAACAGGTCAAAAGGCCGTAAATGTTTTACTTTCTAGAGATGAAACGTATGCAGATATCTCACCAGTACGTTTAGATTTAGGCGGTGTTTCTGCTTTTGTAACTATTACTAGAGGTTGCGATAACATGTGTTCGTTTTGTGTTGTTCCATTTACTAGAGGAAGAGAGCGTTCTAGAGATCCATTGACAGTCGTTCAAGAATGCAAGGATCTTTTTTCAAGAGGATATCGAGAAGTGACATTATTGGGACAAAATGTAGATAGTTATCGTTGGAATTTAACTTCAAAAGGAGAAATCAAAGACGAATCAATCAACACAACAAATTTCGCTCAATTGATGGAAATGGTTGCACTCGTTGATCCAGATTTACGTGTTCGTTTTTCAACGTCACATCCCAAAGACATGACGGATGATGTATTGGAAATGATGGCTAAATACGAAAACATTTGCTCTTCAATACATTTACCTGTACAATCTGGAAATACGAACGTTTTAGGAAGAATGAATCGTGGTTATTCCCGAGAGTGGTATATTGAACGAATCGAAGCAATAAGAAGAATCGTTGATGATTGCACAATTACAACAGATTTAATTATTGGCTTTTGCGAAGAGACCGAAGAAGAACATCAAGATACATTATCATTAATGGAGTACGCGAAATTTGATTTTGCGTACATGTACAAATATTCTGAAAGACCAAAAACATTAGCAGAAAGGAAATTCAGTGATGATATTCCCGAAGCAATTAAAACGAGAAGAATTGCAGAAATAGTTGCAAAACAAAGAGAACATTCATTGATTGCAAATCAAAAGCAGGTAGGAAATACTGACAAAGTATTGGTTGAAGGAGTTTCTAAGAAATCGCAAGAGGAGATGTGCGGTAGAAACGGAAAGAATTCCATGGTTGTTTTTCCAAAAGGCGATTTTGAAATTGGTCAGTATATAACTGTGAAAATTACCAATTGCACT
>CANNKP010000257.1 GCA_947505255.1 Flavobacteriales bacterium | reverse complement strand
CGTTCTTTATCAAAAACAGGTCGATTTTTAATCTCAATTTTATTTTTGAACCAATCAATTCTATCTGGGTCACGCATATAAACGTATTCGATACCAATTGATTGACAATAAGTCAATTCTAAATGATGAATAATATCACCTAAAGAAGCGGCACCAATTCCAATTTCTTCACCAGCTTGAAAAACAGTGTTTATGTCTGAAACATCTAATCCGAAATTTTCGATATCTAAAGTCGGTGAGTATTTTCTGCGTTCGCGAACAGGATTGGTCTTTGTAAATAAATGACCACGGTTTCTATACCCATTAATCAAATTAATTACTTTGAATTCTTTTTGAAAATTTTCAGGGATATCTCCTCCATCTTCATAATTTGTTCTAGCGAAATCGAAGCCTTCAAAGAATTTCTTCCAGCCAATATCAACACTTTCAGGGTCTTGCTGATACATTTTGTACAGATGATCAATAGCCGTCACGTCTGCATTCCCAACATAAGATACTTTATCCATGGTTTTATTACTCATTTATGGAATAGCAAATTTAGACAAATTCCCCAAGGGAAGCCGTTAAAAAGTCGAAATAATTTGCATAAAAAAGCTAATGAAAGTTGAAATATTTATAGAAAAGACCAAAAAAGCACTAGATAGAAGTCAACTTTTTTATTAAATTCAAGAGAGTCAGTTAAATTATGTAACAATGAATGAACAAACAATACAAGATAAAATACACACGATTAGAGGATTAAAGGTCATGATGGACTTTGATTTAGCGGAGTTGTATGAAACGGAAACACGTATATTAAAACAGAGTGTTAGAAGAAATATCAATCGGTTTCCATTAGATTTCATGTTTATTCTTACTCAGGAAGAATATTCTTTTCTAAGATCACAATTTGTGACCTTAGAAGGAGGAAAAGGAAGACATTCTAAATTTTTACCATTCGCATTTACTGAACAAGGTGTTGCTATGTTGAGTTCTGTTCTACATTCAGAAAAAGCTGTGGCAATAAACATTTCAATTATGCGAACGTTTGTAAGTATAAGGCAATACGCACTTTCTTATCAAGAATTGAATGAAAAGCTAAAAGAATTGGATGGGAAGTTTTCAGACGTTTATATTGCTATAAATTTTCTGTTAGAAAAAGATAAAAAGCAACAAAATCAAGCGACAAGAAAAAAAATTGGGTTTAAGAGCTAAATTTCATCCTCAAATAAACTTTATACGCTTCTCGATAAAGTACTTTGTGCGATAATTCTTGAATGAAATTTGGTTGAGTAGTGAGATGTAAAAAATCTTTTTCTGCTAAATCAATCGTATATAATAATTGCAATAAACGTGTTTCACCTTGTTTCATAATATCAACAAGTTGATTGGCAATTTGTACTTCAATTTCTTCCTTGGAAAATGGTTCGGTTTCAAATAAATCCGAGAAAAACAAATTGAATTTTGCGAAATCTTTGGAAATTTGTTGTTGTGTTTTTAAAACAAATACTTCGTTATTGAAATAATTTTGAAGCTCAGCATAACTTTTCAATTCTTCCATTTTTCAATTTAATTACTAATTGCGAGTTACAAATTACAAGTTTTACAAACACATTTATTTATTTCCCAATCAACTAGCAACTAGCAATTAACTCAATGTATTCCACAACCAGCTTCAAATCCTTTTTCAGGCGACATAAAACTCAATTTTCCTTCAGCATCTTCTGCCATTAAAATCATGCCTTTTGATTCAATGCCTTTGATTTTTCTGGGAGCTAAATTCATCAAAACCTGAACAGTTTTACCAATGATTTCTTCTGGCGAATAATGTTCAGCAATTCCAGAAACGATTGTTCTTTTGTCCAATCCTGTATCAACAAGTAATTTCAATAATTTATCTGCTTTTTCAACTTTTTCGGCTTCAAGAATAGTTCCTAAACGAATATCCATTTTTGTGAAATCATCAAATGTTACTTCGTCTTTTTGTACGTCAAATTTTGATTCCATTAATTCAATATTTTTCAATTTCTTTACCTCTTCTTCAACCAACGTGTCTTCAATTTTTTGGAATAATATTTCTGGCAGATTTGTTTGATTTCCAACTTTCATTAAATCACCATTTCCAGCATCTTCCCAATTCGAACTTTTAAAATTCAAGAAATTAGATAATTTAGCTGCTGTTGCTGGTAAAAATGGTTGCAAAACCACACTTAGATTGGCTGTGATTTGAAGCGCAATATTCATCACTGTCTCAACTCTTTTAGGATCAATTTTTACAACTTTCCAAGGTTCTTGATCTGCCAAATATTTATTCCCAAGTCGTGCCAAATTCATCGCTTCTGCTTGCGCATCACGCAATTTGTATGCATACACGAGTTTGCTAATACGTTTTGGGATTTCGTTTATTTCAGCTAAAACGAGTTGATCTTCTTCTGTCAATTCTCCTCTTTCTGGAACTTTGCCTTCGTAATATTTTTGAGTTAAAACCAAAGCACGATTCACAAAATTTCCAAGAATATCGGCTAATTCACTGTTGATTCGAGTTTGGTATTCTTTCCAAGTAAATTCTGAATCTTTTGTTTCCGGAGCGATAGATGTCAAAACATATTTCAATTCATCTTCTCTTCCTGGATATGCTTCTAAATATTCATGTAACCAAACTGCCCAATTTCTAGAAGTCGAAAATTTATCTCCTTCTAAGTTCAAAAATTCATAAGCCGGAACATTGTCTGGCAAAATTAAATTACCGTGATCTTTCAATAAAATTGGAAATATAACTGCATGAAAAACAATGTTATCTTTTCCAATAAAATGAATCAGTTTTCTATCTCCAGTCCAATAATCTTCCCAATTCTTATTGTTGTCTAATGCATATTGTTTTGTAGCTGAAATGTAACCAATCGGTGCATCCAACCATACATATAATACTTTTCCTTCGGCATTTGGAAGCGGAACTTTTACTCCCCAATCCAAGTCACGGGTCATTGCTCTAGAGTGCAAACCTCCATCTATCCATGACATGCATTGTCCAATTACTTGGTTTCTCCAAGGCTTTGGATCATGTTGTTGAATTCCATCTAATTTACCTTCTTTTATCCATTCTCTCAACCAATCTTCATGATTCGCCATTGGTAAATACCAATGTGAAGTGGTTCTTAAAACTGG
>CANNKP010000256.1 GCA_947505255.1 Flavobacteriales bacterium | reverse complement strand
CTCGAGTCATTAAAAATTGCCGCCATTGATACCTTGGGTTGGAACTCACTTAATTTTTCGAATCAAGCTTATGTTCAATATTATCACAATCACCCAGCATACAGAGACTATCCAGTCGTAAATATTTCTCATGAAGCAGCTCAAATGTATTGCAAGTGGTTAGGTGAAAGATATGATCAAAAGTCAGCCACTACAGGCAAATTCAAGTTTCGACTCATGGAAAAAGCAGAATATATTCGTGCGGCAAGAGGAGATTCTGAAGCAAACTATGCATGGAATTCAAATTCACTTAGAAATTCAGGAGGAAAAATTCAATGTAATTTCACCCAGTTCGGTTCAGAAGATATACATAGAAATGAAGAAACAGGTAAGTTGGAAATTATTGTTGCTCCTCGCGATTTTTGGGATAATGGTTTTTCAGATATTTTAGCACCTTCTGTTTCTTATTGGACAAACCAATTCAATATATATAATTTAAATGGAAATGTAGCGGAAATGATTGTTGAAAACGGAGTCGCAATGGGAGGCTCTTGGAGAAACACTGGCTACGATGTTCGTGTTGAATCGGAACAGAAATACATAGGACCAAATCCATCAACGGGCTTTAGAGTAGTGATTTCTGCATTTTAGAAATTTCACTTTTTGTCGAAAAATAGTAATAACTCCTTAGTAATAAATTTCTATCGAAAGCTAACATGTGCTATTTTTGAAATTAAAAAATTAGTCATGACACTTAAAGAAACAATTGAAGCCGTTGAGCAATTTCATACTGCTTTCGGTATAGAAAACAATTACGAGCAAACAACGGCACTTTCAAAATCAGAAATATTGTTGCGTCATCGATTAATGGCGGAGGAAAATGAGGAATATTTGGAAGCAGCGATGAATGGAGATATTGTAGAAGTCGCTGATGCTTTAGGGGATCAATTGTACATACTTTGTGGAACGATTTTAAAGCATGGATTGCAACATAAGATTGCTGAAGTTTTTCAAGAAATCCAACGTTCGAACATGAGTAAATTAGATGCTGATGGAAATGCAATCTATCGTGAAGATGGAAAAATATTGAAATCTGAATTATACTTCCGACCAGATATTAAATCTATTTTGGAAAGCATTTAATGGAAAAATTCAATCTGCGCGTTTATGGTTTGTTGATCAATGATTTGGGGCAAGTATTGGTTTCCGATGAATTTCGACACAAGCATTCTTTCACAAAATTTCCAGGTGGAGGAATGGAGTTTGGAGAAGGATTTAAAGAAACCTTGAAACGGGAATTTCAAGAAGAATTGAACATCGAAGTGCAAGTAGGCGATTTGTTTTATTTCAATGAAAATTTTCAAGTTTCGGCCTTCAATTCTAAGCATCAACTTATTTCTTTTTACTATTTCGTGGATTTTCCTGATTGGAAAAATATTGAAGTCAATCAACACGAACTTCCTTTAAAAATAGAAGGAGAGAAACACCGTTGGATAGATTTGAAAAGTCTTGAAATCGAAGAGTTGACTTTCCCGATTGATAAAATTGTTGGTGAAAAATTAAAAACTGCGATAAAAGGATTTCAATAAAACGTATCTGAAACACGTTGGCAAATCATTTGGTGTATGCGCTTGTTCACTTCAGTTTGATTTTTCCAGTAAAATTCCAATTCATTTTCGGTTAATAAACCAAGAATAGATCCAATCAACTGATGTTTAATGTTGGGTTGATTCCCTATAAATTTCTTAACCGTTTCTTGAAATTCTGTTCGCGAAGTTTTATTAATAATCAGCGGTTTGAATTGAGAATTCGCTTCAAAATAAGTTTTTATAAATCCATGTTGAAATTTAATTACAGGCCGTAATATGTTATTTTGAAAAGACTCTAACGTTTTAGTTCCTTCCAAAGTTAAACCAGGAATTAAAGGTCGAAATTCAGTTAATAATTCTCTTTCCATGACGTACTTTTAATATTAACCAATAAAGTTAGCTTTTGTTTATTCTGTTTCAATCGAAACGGCATAAGGAATAAATTGCTCAATGTATTCTTGAACTCTGTAATCCTTCATGGTTGATGAAAATAACATTTGTTGGCATTTTGGCAAGCTTTCAACAACGCGTTCAATTTTCATTTTATGACCATCTTTAAATAATGTAAGGGCATCATCTAAAATAAACATTTTCAATTGACTCACATTGATTCCATTCTGAATATATAAATCATAAATGCGACGCATAGTTCCCACAATTATTTCAGTGCCATCAAAAATGTCATTGCGTTGTTGAATTTGATTCCCTTTCTCATTCGCTAAATCAACAGTTAAGTCTAAGTTTCTGCAAATTCTATGAAATTGAGCATGCAATTCTATTGCTTTTTGGTCGGTGGAACAAACTACAATAGCTCGTGGTGATCCTTCTCCTGGTTCAGTGATTTTTTGCAGTACGGATAGTAAGATTGATGTTGTCTTGCCACTTCCTTCTGGTCCTGTTCCAAGAATGTTTTTACCGGCTTTTACGGCGTCTATTATTTTGACTTGAAATTCATTGATTTCTGAAATGCCTTTATCAGGTAATATTTCAGCAAGTTCTGCACGCAATTTTGATAAAGCCATTAGTCTAATTTTTTATTTTCTTTATGTCGTGAATGATCACGTTCTGTTTTCTTTTCTAAATTCTTTTTCATTGCTTCTTCCAAATCAATTCCAGTTTGATTGGCTAAACAAATCAACACAAATAACACGTCAGCCATCTCATCTCCAAGATCTTTCCCTTTATCAGATTCCTTTTCACTTTGTTCTCCATAACGTCTGGCCATGATACGCGCAACTTCACCAACTTCCTCCATCAACATCACTGTATTAGTCATCTCATCGAAATAACGAACACCATATTCTTTGATCCATTGATCAACTTTTTCTTGCGCTTCTTTGAATGTCATTTTTTTCTAATCTATATTTTTAATAAACCATTTAGTTCTCATAGAAATTTAAACTATAAACTATCACTTCTAAACTCAACACACATCACTTTGCACTCTTTCTAAACCGCATAGACACATAGCTCACATAGAAAGTTAAACTATAAACTATAAACTATCAGTTCAACACTCATCACTCATCACTCAACACTTTGCACTCTTTCTAAACCACATAGGCACATAGTTCACATAG
>CANNKP010000255.1 GCA_947505255.1 Flavobacteriales bacterium | reverse complement strand
AGGAACTAAGATTGGCGTTCGCGTATGCAACATCGCTACATCCAAATTCAATTGAGCGCCTTTACCTGGAAGAATTTCTTTGCCTAGAATAACAATCTTCTTGTGTTTCTGGATCATCTTATATTAACATTTTTCTCAATGTATTCAATGATTTTTCCTGCAATATCTTCTTGCGTTGTTTTTTCGATTCCTTCTAATCCAGGAGAAGAATTCACTTCCAAAACCAATGGACCTCTTTCAGATTGCAACATGTCTACACCAGCAATTCCCAAACCAACAGCTTTAGCTGCGAGAATTGCTGTGTATCTTTCTTCTACCGTCAATTCAATGATCCTAGAACTTCCGCCTCTGTGTAAATTAGATCTAAATTCTCCAGGTTTTCCTTGACGTTTCATTGCACCAACCACTTCACCATCAACAACGAAAGCCCTAATGTCAGCTCCTTTTGCTTCTTTTACAAACTCTTGAACGATCACTCGAGCACGTAAACCATTAAAAGCTTCCAATACAGATTGAGCAGCATTTTGATTTTCAGCCAAAACAACGCCAACTCCTTGGGTTCCTTCCAATAATTTTAGAACAACAGGTGCACCACCGGCAGATTCAACTACGTGTTCAACATCCTTTGAATAATTTGTAAAAACCGTTTTTGGTAAACCAATTCCTTCTTTGGATAAAACTTGTAAGCAACGCAATTTATCACGTGAGTGAACTATTCCTTTAGAACTGACAGCTGTAAAGACGTTCATCATTTCAAATTGTCGCACTACAGCAGTTCCATAAAAGGTGACAGAGGCTCCAATTCTTGGAATCACGGCATCAAAACCACTTAAATAATCTCCACCATAATAAATAGCGGGACCTTTTTGTTCTAATTCAATGTTACATTTTAAATGGTCAATAACATGTGCTTCATGTCCGCGAAGTGTGGCTGCTTCTATTAATCTTTTTGTAGAGTATAGGTTCGCATTACGCGATAAAATGGCAATTTTCATTTCTTTTTTAAATTTGGATTAATTCCGTTAACGAGTGTGGTGTCGATAAGAAATCGGTTATTCAATAATTTTCTTCCTAATAATATTGGAAAGCGCATTCCTTTTCTTTCTGTAAGTGAAAATTCTGTGATGAAGTGTATTCCTAAAATTTCAATAGTACATTTAATAAAATAGCGCATTTGTTCTTGTCCAGTTGAACTTTTCACTTTTTTCATTCTAAATTTCTCGAAATAATGTTTTTCATTGTCGAATGACGGATGGTTGGCATCTAAGAAAATAACCTCTAGACGTGGTCCGTTTTTGGTCATTACTTCTTTACAATGTGTGACGTGAATACTTGAAGTGTAAGCACCTGAATCAACTTTTACAGCCACATGATCTAATCCAAATTCTGGCAGATTTGCGATATCTCTTCGTCCAATGATTAATTTTTCCATGTTTTTTACTTCATGCTATTATTTCGATAAGTAAAACTATTAATTTTGTTAGATAGAAAGTGTATTTCGTGCGATTTTTATGAATGATTTAGAAAAAAGTAAAATTTATCGCGAAAAAAACGATTGTTTTAGAAATAATTCGTAATATTGCACCCCGTTTTAAGCGGAAGAATATAGAAAATAAGAGTCAATATAAGAGTCATGGATTTATTAAAACAAATTGAAAACGAATTAGTAGAAATTAAAAATTTCCCAAAATTCGGTGCAGGTGATACAATTACAGTTTCTTACAAAATTAAGGAAGGTGCTAAAGAACGTGTTCAACAATACCAAGGTGTTGTATTACAAAGACGTGGTTCTGGTGTTACTGAAACATTTACAGTTCGTAAAATGTCAGGAAGTGTTGGTGTTGAGCGTATTTTCCCAATTGCATCACCATTTGTTGATCAAATCGTAGTGAACAAGAAAGGTGCTGTTCGTCGTGCTCGTATTTTCTACTTCAGAGGATTGACTGGAAAAGCAGCTCGTATCAAAGAAAAAAGAAGATTTACAAATTAAGATATTCGAATTTTTCGATGGAGGCTTCAGTCATTTGACTGAAGCCTTTTTTGTGTAAAAAATCTTTTAAATAGCTTTTTTGTCGTTAATATTCAATTTTAAAATCCTCACAGACCAACGTCTGCTCTGATATTTAAAATTTCTATCGCCTAAAAAAAACTTATTTAAATAGATTTTTTTAATAATTTAAGATGTGGCTAAAAAGCAAAAAATAAAAATTAAGAAAAGACCGAAGAAAAAATCAAATTCTTCCTCCAAGGCAATTGCGATAAGCATTTTACTAATTGGGATGTCTGCTTTGGCTTATTTCTTTTATTCGAAAGATGTTGAAATCATCAAGAAAGATGACGTAGTTAAATCAATTCCTGAAGGATTTCCAGCATTCGGAATTGATGTATCTCATCACCAAGGTAAAATTGATTGGGAGAAATTGTTTGTGAAAGAACGATACGATACAATTATCCATTTCGTTTATTGCAAAGCAACGGAAGGGTCAGATTATCTCGATTCACAATGGGAAAAGAATAGGGCAGAACTTCAAGAATTACATATTCCAAACGGAGCATATCATTTTTTCTCACCTCAAACAGAACCACGACCTCAAGCTGCACATTTTTTAGACCATTGGAAAAAAAGTGATCTTGATTTACCACCTGTTCTGGATGTTGAATCAGAAGGTTTCTCAGATGCAGACCTCATTGCAAAAATGAAAATTTGGTTGACAGTCGTGGAAGAAAAAACTGGAATGCGTCCAATCATTTATACATCATTAAACTTTTTTGAAACAAAATTTATTAATGATTTTAAAGATTATAAATTTTGGATTGCAGCCTACAGCAGAAAACCAGAATGCATAGATGATAGTCGCATCATCCATTGGCAATATAGCGACAATGGAGCATTACCAGGATTTGATGAAGAAGTCGATTTTAACGTGTCTAAGATTGCGCTAAGGTAGATTATTTGTCATTTCGTTTCAGAACAATGAACTTTTCTCTCTTTCTCAAATAGAGATTTAATGAAAGGAAACCGAAAATATAATAAGTTGTCATCACTTCAAAACCTTCTATAAAACTCCTCATTTCTAGAGAAAAAATAAAATATAAAAGAACACAAAAGATTGTGAGTACAATGGAATATTCTTTTATTCTTGATTTTTTGTTAATATTCAATTTGTCTCT
>CANNKP010000254.1 GCA_947505255.1 Flavobacteriales bacterium | reverse complement strand
GATGCTTTAAAAGTCGCAGAAGAGGAAATTGCTAAAACAGATGCAGAAAATGAATTGTACAAGCATTCTGAGAATTTAAAATCTCAAGAAAATATAAATGCAATCGTTGAATATTCTGCTTT
This sequence comes from Flavobacteriales bacterium, assembly GCA_947505255.1. GTDB lineage: Bacteria > Bacteroidota > Bacteroidia > Flavobacteriales_D > Crocinitomicaceae > M0103. The sequence continues at coordinate 3,054 of CANNKP010000254.1, read as the reverse complement.
AGATTACAATGTGAGAGAGGCTGTTTATACGGATAATACTGAAATACTCACAACTTACGGGACTAATTATGCCGAGGAATTGCGTTTGAGAAATGAAGCAGAAGCAAATTCAACTTTACTGGTGGACAGAAATTTAACAGTGATGAAAGAATACATTCAAGAAGAGAATGCGGGTGATTATGAAGAAAGAAAAGTGACTGAAAATGCAGTCAAATCAATAGTGAACACTGCTGCAGATATGGAAGTAGCAATTGGTCAAGAAAAGATTTTGGAAAATTTAGAAAGTAAAAGCGAAATTGAAAAAATTGAAATTCTCGTTGAAGAAAAAGCAATCAATGATTCTCGCTTAGTTCCGGAGAATGTTGTTAGTATCGAAGTAATTGAAGACCAAATTGTTTTTGCCGAAGCTATTCGAACAGAAAAACAAAATTTGAATTCTGAAGAGATAAATGAAACTGTTGACAGAATTAATATAGCAATTAGCGATGAATCAGCAGTAAGAGATTTAGATCGTCAAAATACAACTGAAAAACTTCACGAAGGAAATAATAGTATAGAACAAGCTTCGATTGATGCTTATAATAAAGAGACCATTAAATATTTACAGAACAAAGCAGTTATCAATGCTGAAGTGATTAAGAATAGTGGTGTCGAAGAGAAAGCAAATGAGAGCAATTCGATTAATGTTGAAGGTGTAAACATACTGGATAAAAAAGCAAATGTTGTAAATGATGAAATTGCTTTGAGTGACGATGAAGAGCGCTTGTTAGCGCGTTCAGCAGTTGAGATAATTTCTGCTAATGCTGAAGAATCATCTAGTACTACTACGAAAAAGCAAGAAAAAAATTCAGCAATAATGACTGATATGAATCGTACGATAGAAGCTGAAGAAGTGAATAACGATCAAAAACAAATTGATAAGCATTACGAAACACAAGGGAAATTAAATAACATTAATTCAGATCAACCAGTAAAAGTGAAAATTGCAAATTCATTGGGACAAGAATATCCTGAAGGTGTCAGTCAAGAATCATTCACACAATCTGATGAAAATGGTTTGATGAAAGCAATTATTACACGTAGAATAGTTGTAATTGAGGGACAAGGAAATGTTTATGTTCGCACCCAAACGTTAGATACAATTACCTATACAAAAAATGGTGAGCCAACAACTGAATATACTTGGCAGAAACAAACTAGTGGTCCTAATCTTGTGAAACACTATTGAATATGCTTGACTAATGCATATTTTCTATAAAAAAGAATCTTCATTACAAATTAAAGTATAAATGACTATTACGTTTTTTTGTATTGTTAAAAATAAAAGTTAAATTAGATGGCTAAGTAATTGAAAGCAAACTTATACCGCTATATAACTCAAAATTTTTAAATAAAGAAATATGAAACGTATCATTCAAATTTTAATCATGAATTTTGCTGTTTTAGCACAAGCTCAAACAATTAATTCACCACTTTATAATCCATTAGCACCAGCAGATGTTGACGACAACCTTAACGTTAATGACATGGCAATCGCTGTGGATAAAGGAAAAATGCCTTTTGTTGTTAAAGTATATGATAAGTCAAATGGGAAATATTTGGTAGGCCCATTAGATGCCACCCAATATGAAATAAAAAATAAAACAGGTGCATTACAATGGTATTTTTCAAATTCAGTATATAAATATTACGATGTTGATTTATTTAAATCAAAAACAGATAGATACATGTCGGTAGTGGAGGCATACATGCTTTGTTTATCTCAAAAATATAACTTTGATATTGAAGCATTTACAGGATCAACTAATTGGCCAACATATTATATTAAAGATCAGAAAGAGCATGATGATCAAAGCAAGAAATTGGATGAATTATTTAAGATTATGGAAAGTGAATTTCCTTCTGCTACCAACACTTATTTAAACTATAAAAACAACCCTTTTATTTGGGAAGTAATTGCAAGAAACAGAGTTGATTTGTTAGAATGTTTGTCTAAAGTAGATAACCCAAATGTCACACAAATGGTGGATTTCTATTTAAAAGAAATAGCATCAGCAAAAACAGCTGCTCAAAATTTTAAAGGTGGAAGTGATGATTTATATAACGCTACGACCTATTCTCCTATGTTTCGAGCAGTTTCAAAAAAAGCAAGAGAAGAATGGTTTTTAACCCAAAATGGTTGGAATAAAAATCCTGAAACAGTTGCTAAATTTAATCGTGCATTCGATGAATTAAAATTAATTTGTGAACCCAAAATGAGTCTTTTAAAAATGGATGCTTTTTTATTTAGTAATCATGATGTAGCAAGTGAAACGTTAATGAAAGCGTATTTAAAAAATATTGCTGCATTGAAGGTTCATAAAATAGGACTTTCTGAATCTGATTGGATTTATACAAAAAATAATTCAGGCATTCCTCTTTATCGCTATAAACATGGCGCTATGTGGGTCAGAAATAGTAGTGATGATTATTCTCTTTGTAAAGGTTTGTTTTTTGTTATTCAACAAGAGTATACTGGAACAGGATATACCAAATCAGTAATTCATGAATACAGTGAAGAACTTAGAGGCTGTCCTTGATTGTTTTTACTATTAGTTTGATTCTAATTTAAATTTTGTTTTTTTCTTAAACTTAAATCAAGCTTTATCTTTTTTTAAATTAAAGACTTAAAGATATGTGGGAAACTAATTCAATTTTCATTGTGTGTAACTCTTTTTGATTTACCTCTCTTGCTTATTATTTTCTTTTAATTTCACAAAAAGAAGTTAAATGAAATTAAAAGATTTATTTTTAGCAATCGCAATTACGGGAAGATTGTTCCTGTCATTTATGATTTGCGCATACTTCTGGAAATCCAATGATTTAGTACATTTACAGCAAATTCCAATATCTGTTTTGGCAATGGCAGCCGTTTATATTGGATTGCAATTGTTGACAAGGAAGTTATCTCACGTTCAAAATTGGTGGGATTGGGTATATTATTTCGGATTGTTATCTATCATGTTACCCAATCTTTTAGCTGACGGATCAAATCAAAAATATTATCATTTTATG
>CANNKP010000253.1 GCA_947505255.1 Flavobacteriales bacterium | reverse complement strand
ACCAAAAAAAGCTGATTTTCTCCATTCCCATTGCAACAACTCCAGCTGCTGATCCAATGATTAACATTGAACCACCTGTGCCCGCAGCATAAGCAATGAAATGCCATACGTTTGAATCAGGAGGATTTTGAAACATACCAATACTAGCTGCAACTAATGGAACATTGTCAATAATGGCAGAACCAGCACCTAATAGAGTAATAAAAAGGTTTTCAGGCATAGTTGAGCTCACTGATTGACCAAAATTGAAAATGATACCTAAAGATTCCATTGCTGCAACAGTCATTAATATCCCTAGGAAGAAAAGTATGGAAGGCATTTCTATTTTTCCCAATGCAGCCATTGTTGGACCTGAATGGTTTAGTTGTTCAGCTGCGTCACCTGGATTAGTGAATGAAATCGTTCGATTGGATAAAAATTCAGCAATTAGCGCGAAAACAGCCAAAGAAAGCATCATGCCAATATAAGGAGGTAAATGGGTAATTGTTTTAAAAACAGGAACAAATACAATTAATCCTAAACCAATTAACAGCATTGGAGTGCCGTATTTATTTGTTGTTTCGACGTCAGTTGAATTTACTATTTTTCCTTTAAAAGCAGGTAAAAAAGAACCAATGACGAGTGGGATAAGTAAATTAATTAATGATGGAATTCCCAAAAGAAGGATTAATTTTCCTGTAGTTACTTTTCCAGCCATCCATAACATTGTAGTCGTAACGTCTCCAATTGGTGTCCATGCTCCACCTGCATTTGCTGCTATAATAATGAAGCCAGAAAACCACATTCGGTCCTTTTGTTCAGGAACAATTTTTCGGATAATAGTAATCATTACGATGGTTGCCGTTAAATTATCAATTATTGCTGAAAGGAAAAATGCAAGAAATGAAATAATCCAAAGTAATCTGCTTTTTTTCTGTGTTTTGATTACCTTTTTTATTGTGCCAAAACCATCAAAATGATCTATCATTTCAACGATTGCCATGGCTCCCATTAGGAAAATCAATATTTCTGCTGTTTTTCCAAAATGATGAAGCAATGTTTCTTCGAGTAAAGTACTTCTCGCTTCGTGCTGAAGCAACGTGATATCTGTAAGTTTCCCTAATTGCGGATCAAACCATTGATTAAAAGAATCTAATCCCAAAGAAATTGCAGCCCATGAAATGGCCATCATTAGAATAGCTGGAATTAACTTGTCTATTTTAATTGTATGTTCTAGTGTAATGGCTGAATAACCAATAAAAAACACACAAATTATAAATAGGATCATTCGTTTAAACTAATTGTTCTAATGCGATTTGGAAAGCAGCTTTTGCAATACCAGTTTTTGATGGATTTTTAGCATGTGCCTTTTCAAGCGCTGCTTTGATTGTTTCAGATGTATCATTAAATATTCCTTCATCTGAAATCACCTTTAAATCATTACTCATTAAATAGGCAAAAACCCGCGCCATTCCGCAATTAGAAATGAAATCAGGAATGATTGAAATTGAATTATCTGCTTTATCTGCAATTGGTCCGAAGAAAATTTGTGGATCAGCAAAAGGTACATTTGCACCTGATGATATAACTTCAATTCCTCCAGCTATCATTCTGTTTAATTGATCTTCCATAATCATTCTTGAACCAGCGCAAGGAATAAAGACTTCTGCTTTTAAATCCCAAATTCGAGCATTCATATCGTCATAACTAATCAAGTTAGGATGAGATAATTCATTACCGTTTTTATTTAAGAATAATTCAGTAATTTCTTCTAAAGAAAATCCTTCTTCATTAATTAATCCGCCAACTCGGTCAATAATTCCAACAATTTTAGCTCCTTGTTGAGCAAGGTAAAAAGCTCCTGCAGAACCTACATTTCCCCATCCTTGAACAATAACTTTTTTACCAACAACAGATGATGTTGCTGAGCCTGTCGAAGCAGCCCAGATTGAGTAATAATGTTTTATTGATTGCGCTACACCATAGCCTGTAATCATGTCTGCAACAACATATTTGCGGGAAACACTTGGTGAGAAATTTACGTCTTCGATAACTTTTAAAACTCCTTGACGTAACTGACCAATTCTATTGATTTTTTGTGCTTCTCTTGGTTGAAAGTGACCATTAAAAACACCTTCTTGCGGATGCCAAATACCACAATCTTCAGTGATAGGAATAACTTCATGTATTTCATCAACATTTAAATCACCTCCCGTTCCATAATAATGTTTCAATAATGGCGTAACTGCCGCATACCATCTTCTCAAAACACCTTCTTTTCGTGGATCTTTTGGGTCAAAGTTAATTCCAGATTTCGCCCCACCAATGGCAGGTCCAGCTACTGTAAATTTTACTTCCATCGTCTTCGCAAGCGATTCAACTTCTCTTTTGTCTAATCCAACACGCATACGTGTTCCTCCGCCTGCTGCACCACCTCTTAATGAATTGATTACAACCCAACCTTCAGCATCTGTTTCTGGATCTTTCCATTCAAATACTATTTCTGGTCGTTTGTTTTCAAATTTTGCTAGTAAATCTTTCATCTTTAAAAGGGTTTTGAGAGGGCAAAGGTAACAAACATATTAATTTCTACACTGAAGTAGTTCAATTTTTAAAATTCACTATTCAAGATGGAATTTGAAAATTACAATCCCGTAACATGAAGAACTCCGCAAATAGTATTTTGCGATGCCCCTGTAACAGTTGAAATCGAATTTGGACGTTTTTCAAGGTACAAAGCACCTAAATAGGCGAATACAATTGCTTCCTTAAAATCAATAATTTTTTCTTCTGGCAATATAACTTCTCCGTTGAAATAATGTTTAATTCGCGAAATGAGAAATTTATTTTTAGCTCCTCCACCAGTAATAAGAACACTTTTTACTTGAGTTTCATTCAGCTTTTGACTAATTTGTATTGCTTCATGTTCTACAACAGTGCAAAGATTATTTTCAATTTCTTTATCAAATTTTAAAAGTGGGTAAAAGAATTCTTCCAGCCATTCTGTCCCGAGTGATTTTGGTCCGTCCAACTGATAATATTCCATAGAGTTCAATAAGTCTAAAAGAAAGAAATTTATCTCGCCAGACTCAGCCATCTCGCCATTTGCGTCATAGGAAAGGCCTTTTGCCGCAGCAAGTTTGTTTAAAGGTAAATTTCCTGGACAAAGATCATACGCAATGATATCATTTCCTTTTTGATAGCTGAAATT
>CANNKP010000252.1 GCA_947505255.1 Flavobacteriales bacterium | reverse complement strand
TATGGATTCTTGAGAAACAATTCCAATATGATTTCTAAGGTCTTTTATTGAACAATCTCTAATTGGAATAGTATCGAAAAAGATGGTGCCATCAGTAACATCATAAAAGCGTGGTAATAAATCTCCAAGCGTAGATTTTCCACTCCCTGATTCCCCAACCAATGCAATAGATTTCCCTTTTGCAATCGTCAGGTTAATATTTTTTAATACAAATTCGTCTTTGTATTTAAAAGAAACATTTTCGTAACGAATCCCTTCATTTAGCTCAGGTAATGCAATTGGATTAGCTGTCTCATAGATTTTTTCATCTGCATTCAATATTTCGTTGATGCGGTCTTGTGACGCTTTTGATTTATTTAAATTAGCTAATGAAGTTGAAATTCCTTGAATTGGGCGCAATAACTGGGAAAAAACAATTATGAAAGTGATGAAAACCTTGCCAGTTAAGTGCTGAGAGTTATTGACATCTAAAATCATTGAACCTCCAAACCAAACTAGTCCAAGCATTACAGCAGCCCCTAATGTTTCGTTCAATAATGGAGAAAGATCCCTTTTTCTAAAGGCTTTTGTAATTAATTGTTGATGGTTCAGATTTACATGCCTAAAGGAATTAAACACTTGGGGAACAGCATTAAAAGCTTTAATTATTCTGATTCCACCTAAACCTTCTTCCATCGCAGAAAACAATAGACCCATTTGTTCTTGTCCCTTTTTTGCTGTTCGTTTTAAGCTTTTACCAATTCTTGAAATAACAAAAGCAGTTACAGGCAATAAAATAAACGAGATTAGCGTTAATTGTGGGCTTAAATAGATAAGTGCAGAAACATTTATTACAATCGCAATCGGTTCTCTAAAAAACAATTCTAACATACTGATAACAGCCACTTCTATTTCACCAACATCACTGTTCATGCGGGCCATCAAATCACCTTTTCGTTCATTGTTATAAAAGGACAAAGGCAAATTCAACGATTTTTCAAATAATTTATTTCGAACATCTCGAACAACAGCCATTCTTAATTCTGATTGATGCCAAATTGCTCCATAACGGAAAATATTCTTTAATAAAAAGGCTGCAAATACAGAAACACAGACGAATAAAAGTGCTTGTTTAGGATCTTCGTTGACCATTTTCTGCATGAAATAATTATAATAATCTTTCACATAAGCTCCCAAATCAAATAGTCCACCATTCCAAACAGGAGCTTTCAGATTTAAAACTTTCACTGCAGGTTCAAAAATTAATTGCAGAAAGGGAATAAAAAGAACAAGTGATAATAAATTAAAAAGAACAAATAAAAGGTTGCATAAAATCACGAGGATTGAGCGTCCTTTATAAGAAAACGTGTACCGATATATTTCAATAATTCCCTTCATTTGAAGCAAAGATAAGTTTTTGTTTCCCTATCTTTTCATTCAGGCAGTAACAATTGTTACTTTTGTACCATGAGTAGTATCAGACAAAATAAAATTGAAGGAGTAATTCAAGAAGAATTATCAATGTTTTTTCAACGCAATGCACGTGAGATATGTTTGGGAGCAATGGTCACTGTCACTATCGTTCGTGTAACTTCAGATTTATCTTTAGCAAGATGTTATATCAGCATTTTTGCAGGACCAGATAAAAAGGAAGTATTAGAGAACATCAAAATCAATACAGGAAAAATTAGAGGCGATGTTGGTAAACGATTGAAAAACATGCGTAAAATTCCAGAATTATTATTCTTTATTGATGACTCTCTTGACTACGCCATGACAATTGATGAATTGTTAAAGAAGAAATAATCAATCTTTCATATTATATAGCGAGACGATATCTTTCAGCAAAAAGAAAGAAAAATGTGATTAATCTCATCACACGGATTTCTGTTGTCGGTATTTCTGTAATTACAGCATCTTTAATTATTCTACTTTCGGCTTTTAACGGAATCGAATCAATGATTGAAAAATTATATTCAGATTTTGACACAGATATAACTATAAGATCCACTATTGGGAAAACTTTCCCAGAAGATCTGATTGATTATAAATCAATTCAAAAAACGAGTGGCGTTGTAAATTATTCAAAGGCGATTGAAGAGATAGTTGTAATAAAGCATGAGAAAAAATTTATAAATGCATCATTAATTGGAGTGGATAGTTCATTCTTGGAAATTGCAAGAATGAAGGATCTAGACAAGAAGGGACGGTATATACATATTGTAGATGGTCAACCATTTTTGGAATACGAAGGTCAATCATTTGGCTTAATCGGAGCGACACTTTTAGATAATTTAGGCGGATATATTCCAGAAAATATAGGGTATGAACAAGTTATACTTTATGTTCCTAAACGGGATTCTAAAGTTCGAATTGGATCAAACCCTTTCAATACGAAGCTCATTGACATTTCTGGGAGAATGGACTTTAACCGTGAAGTAAACGCTGACAAACTCGTAATACCTTTAAAACTAGCTAAAGAAATCCTCAATTATCAAAAAGATATTACGGCACTATATGTTGATGTTGATCCTTCATATAAAAATGAAAATGTTAAAGCCAATCTTATCGAAATCCTTGGTCCAAATTTCAGTGTTAAAACAAATTATGAAAAAAACGAGTTGATTTATAAAACCAGTAAATCTGAAAAAATAATAGTCTTAATAATTTTATTGTTCATCTTTATTTTAGCCGCATTTAATTTAATTGCCTCCCTAACAATGCTTTTTGTTGAGAAAAAAGAAAATATTCAAACAATGATTAGTTATGGTGCTAACAAAAAAACCATCTTCAATATTTTCTTTTTTGAAGGACTGCTTATTTCCGGAAAAGGAATACTTATCGGGCTTATCCTAGGTTATGGAGTATGTATTTTACAGCTAAAAAGTGCACTTCTTACAATGCCCAATCCCGGAGGAAAAGCGTTTCCAATAAATATTACACTAATTGACGGAATACTGATCCTTTTTCTAGTATCTCTATTGAGTTTGCTGTTTTCTTATTTGCTCGTACGTTTTCTTGTTAAAAAGAATCTGAGCCATCTAAAATTCTAATCATTTTTTTTCTTTAAAATCCTAAAAAAAAGTGTCAATTCTATATTGTAACTTAAAATAATTGGTGTAACTTTGCGCCCAAATTCAAATTAGTGGGTCTACCACTATTTAGTATTCAACATAAAAAGACGCTTAAATGTCGGGAATTAAAGGAAATGTTTCACAGGTA
>CANNKP010000251.1 GCA_947505255.1 Flavobacteriales bacterium | reverse complement strand
TTATTGGAGATTGAGCAAGTGTTAGATCAAAAACAGAAATCCAAAAAAATAATACTATCAACTGTTTTCTCATAAGTTCAAGTCATTAACTAAAATTGAATTACTAATTTTTAAATCCCAAAACATTACATATTGCGTCTATATTGTCCACCAACTTCAAATAACGCAGCAGTGATTTGACCAAGAGATGAATATTTACATGTTTCCATCAATTGTTCAAACATGTTTTCATTTTTGATAGCTGCTTCTTGAACTTTTCGAATTCCTTCTTCAGCAATAGATTGGTTTCCTTTTTGAAGATTCGTCAACATTCCAATTTGGTATTGTTTTTCTTCCTCCGTTGCACGAATTACTTCTTTTGGCAGCATTGTAGGAGATCCTTTTGAACTCAAGAACGTATTCACACCGATTATAGGAAACTCACCTGTATGTTTCAACATTTCATAATACAATGATTCTTCTTGAATTTTAGACCGTTGATACATTGTTTCCATTGCTCCTAAAACTCCACCACGTTCTGTGATGCGGTCAAATTCCAATAAAACAGCTTCTTCAACTAATTCGGTTAATTCTTCAATGATGAAAGCACCTTGTAAAGGATTTTCATTTTTCGCTAACCCTAATTCTCTATTTATAATTAATTGAATTGCCATTGCTCTTCTCACTGATTCTTCAGTTGGTGTCGTAATAGCTTCATCATACGCGTTTGTATGTAAAGAATTACAATTATCATAAATAGCGTACAAAGCTTGTAAGGTTGTTCTAATATCATTGAAATCTATTTCCTGCGCATGCAATGAGCGTCCAGAAGTTTGAATATGGTATTTCAACATTTGAGCACGTGCATTTGCACCATACTTTTTAGCTAATGCTTTTGCCCAAATTCTTCTTGAAACTCGACCAATAACCGCATATTCTGGATCAATTCCATTCGAGAAGAAGAATGATAAATTTGGTCCAAAGTCATTGATGCTCATTCCTCTACTCATGTAATATTCTACATATGTAAATCCATTCGCAAGCGTAAAAGCTAACTGTGTAATTGGGTTTGCTCCTGCTTCTGCAATATGATAGCCAGAAATTGAAACAGAATAGAAATTGCGAACAGCATTATCAATAAAATATTGTTGCACATCTCCCATCAAGCGCAACGCAAATTCAGTCGAGAAAATACATGTATTTTGAGCCTGATCTTCTTTCAATATATCAGCTTGAACAGTTCCACGAACTTGCGTTAATGTTTCCGCTTTGATTTTATTATAAACATTCAAGGGTAAAACTTGATCTCCAGTAACTCCGAGCAACATTAAACCTAAACCATCATTTCCTTGAGGAAGTTCACCTTGGTATTTTGGTCGCTCAACACCTTTTGATTTATAAATGGTAACGATTTTTGTTTCAATTTCTGACTCAATACTATTCTCTTTAATGAACTTCTCACAATTTTGATCAATTGCCGCATTCATGAAATAACCCAACATCATTGGTGCAGGACCATTGATTGTCATGGAAACAGAAGTCATTGGGTGACATAAATCAAACCCTGAATACAGTTTTTTCGCATCGTCTAAACAACAGATCGAAACTCCTGAATTCCCAATTTTACCATAAATATCAGGTCTCAAGTCTGGATCATTTCCATACAACGTAACTGAGTCAAAAGCAGTTGACAAGCGTTTCGCAGGCATTCCAATTGACACATAATGAAAACGCTTATTGGTTCTTTCAGGACCACCTTCTCCAGCAAACATTCTTGTTGGGTCTTCCCCTTCTCGTTTGAATGGAAATAATCCAGCAGTATATGGGAATTCACCCGGCACATTTTCTTGCAACGACCATCTTAAAATATCACCCCAACCTCTATACTTAGGCATTGATATTTTTGGAATTTGCAAATGCGAAAGTGATTCTGTATGTGTTTCAATTTTTAGCACTTTATCACGAACTTTAAATTCGAATGCTGGATTTTTGTATGTTAATTTCTTGTCTTCCCATTTCTGAAGAATTTCCCAGTTTTTCGGGTCAAAATTCAATTTTTCAGTCTCAAAAGCTTCTTGTAAACCTTTAACCAATCGATCTTTGTCTTCATATGAAGAAGCTTTCATTGTTTGAATTGCCGTATCCAATCCATTTAGCTTTTCAGCAACTAACACTTGTTCATCGACCCATTTATCGAAAGCACGGTTGTTTTCAGAAATTTCAGATAAGTAACGTGTTCTATCCGGCGGAATGACATAAATTTTCTCGGACATTTCTTTCGTTATTTCGAAAGTAGAATGCATTGTAGAACCTGCCTTTTCGACCATTTTATCCATGATCACTTTATAAAGTGAATTCATTCCAGGATCATTGAATTGCGAAGCGATTGTACCGTAAACAGGCATGGAATCAACATCTTTTTCCCACAAATTATGGTTGCGTTGATATTGCTTGCGCACATCTCTCAAAGCATCTAAGGCGCCTCGTTTATCAAATTTATTCAAAGCAATAACATCAGCAAAATCAAGCATGTCAATTTTTTCTAATTGCGTTGCAGCACCATATTCAGGCGTCATTACATACAATGAAACATCTGAATGGTCCAATATTTCAGTATCTGATTGACCAATTCCAGAAGTTTCCAGAATGATTAAATCATATTCTGCAGCTTTTAGGATTGTAATCGCTTCAGCAACGTGTTTTGAAAGTGCTAAATTGGATTGACGTGTAGCAAGAGAGCGCATATACACACGATCACTTTTAATAGAGTTCATTCTGATTCTATCTCCTAATAATGCTCCACCCGTTTTTCTTTTTGATGGATCCACTGAAACAACAGCGATTTGTTTGGTTGGGAAATCCACTAAAAAACGGCGAACTAATTCATCAACAAGGGAAGATTTTCCAGAACCACCTGTTCCTGTAATCCCAAGTACTGGAACTGCAGTATTTTTTGCCATTTCCTGAACGATTGCCAAACTTTCTTTCGCTTCTTCAGCAAAATTCTCTGCGGCAGAAATAAGTCGTGCAATTGCTGGAACACTTTTTTCTTTCACATGTTTCACTTCATCCGTCAAATTTTGACCAACTGGAAAATCACATCGTTGAATCAAATCATTGATCATTCCTTGCAATCCCATTGATCTTCCATCATCAGGATGATAAAGACGTGTAATTCCGTATCCTTGAAGTTCTTCAATTTCTGAAGGAAGGATTGTTCCTCCTCCTCCAGCGAATATTTTTATTTGTGGGGCACCTTTTTCTTTCAATAAATCATACATGTATTT
>CANNKP010000250.1 GCA_947505255.1 Flavobacteriales bacterium | reverse complement strand
GTCTAAAAATATGTGTGAAATTAATAAAAGACAGTTGTAAAACACTCATTTTTATAGATTTTTTTAAGCAATTGACTTTCAAAAACTACATTATTATCAATTTGACTCGTCACATGTTTACCATAAATTGAATTCAAAGAATTAACACTGTAAACCCTTTAGTATTTTTATCCACTATTTCCGAGTGAACTTTTTTTATTTTCTTTCTCCCGCTGAACTCGCTAATAGGCGCAGAAACTCTTCCAAAATATTCTTAGCTAATTTGAAGTAACTATTTTTCTAATTTATTATCTCCAATGGTTTCATTATAATTCATCGAATCAATTGAAAATATCTATCAAAAAATTCACTGGAATGATTCTTGCATGTTTTTTAAGTGAATTGAACCGATTTGAAAAACTGTTGTAATCAATCAAAAAACTAACTTATGAAATTAATTTCCGTCTTCACATTCCTCTTTATTTCATGCTTCACATTTGCTCACGATTTAGAAGAATATATTCCCCCTTATTCCATTGATAGCATCGTAAAGGATCCAACTTTAAAAAGTAATGAATCTGCATTTACATTTTCATTTCACAATTTCTCTTTCGATAAAAACAACCGCGATGTTCTATATGCGTATAACGGTATTGAAAAAATTGCGACTTTAAACACTTTCAATCAATTCACTTTAAATCTTCCTTCTACTAGTTATAAATTCGATTTTTATTACTCGAATGTATATTACGAGATTCACACAGATTCATTGAAAATAAAATCTCAAGAAAAAATGTACGTTTCCATTCATTGGCAACGTGCTGGAAGAATCGTTGAAGTTGAAAAACCTGTGATCTATTTATATCCTGAAACACCAACAATCGTCGAAGTAAAGGTTTTGCCGAAAGGTGAATTAACGTTTATGTATCCAACATACAACGATGGATGGAAAGTAAAAGCAAATCCTTCTGGTGAGCTTGAAATTGGCATAAATAAATACAACTATCTTTTTTGGGAATCATCGCAACAAATTGAAGATTTCATGATAGATTGGGGCACGGGATTCATTGTTGAACAAGAAAATACAATAGCTTTTTTAGAAGAAAAACTAAATGAATTTGGCTTAAATGATTCAGAAAAAACAGACTTTATAACCTTTTGGGGACCACAATTAATAAAAAATCCGAAGAATTTTATTCAGTTTGTTGTGAATGAAGAATGTAGTAGGTTTGCTGATTTGGCAATTTCACCAAAACCAGATCATCTTTATCGAATTTATATTCTTACAGCTCCTTTGGCTGCAAATGAAATCATGTTGATCAAAGAACAACAATTAGCAAAAATTAATCGTTCTGGATTTACTGTTGTTGAATGGGGAGGAAGTACCATTTCGAAACCAACAAAAACTGTTGCTTGTTATACCGAAAACTAAAAAAACATGAAAAATATCACATTCATTTGCTTCCTTTTTCCCTTTTACGTGGCTTTTGCATCTCAAGATAAAGGACTTTACATGCAATATAGAATTGACAGCACACAATTTGACAAAAGTTTAAAATCAAATGAATCTGCGTTTTCTTTTACGTTTTACAATTTGACCGAAACAAAGGTTAATCCAACAACTGAACTTTTATATTCTTTTAATGGTGTAAACCAACATACAAAATTAGATGCTCAAAATCATTTTGATTTAAACGTTAAATCGGGTTCTTACACCTTTGTTTTCTATTATTCTTCCGACTATTATGAAATCTATACAGATTCAATAGTTGGTAAGTCAAAACATAAAACGTATGTTTCGATCTTTCTTCAAAAGGCAGAAGAGCAAATGTTTTTTTTTGATAAACCTGCGATTTATTTGTATCCAGATATTCCCACAATCGTTGAAGTAAAAGTTAAACCAAAAGGAGAATTCACGTTTACATATCCAACATATGAAAATGGATGGGAAGTAACTGCAAGTCCAAATGGAGAATTAAAGATTGGTGATAATAGTTACAATTATTTATTCTGGGAATCTCAGCAGAAATTGACTTTCAATGATTTCGAAATGACAAAAGGTTCAATTGTTAGAAAAGATTCAACTATTTCATTTTTAGAAAAGAAACTTACTGAATTTGGAATGAATTCAAAAGAACAAGCCGATTTTATCACGTTTTGGGGTCCACAACTAAATAAGAATTCAAGTAATTTTATTCACTTTGTTCTGAATGAGGATGCTAATTTATTTGCTGATTTAACTATTTCACCTAAGCCAAAGAACATTTATAGAATTTACATTCTATTTTGTGACTCAAACGAAATTTCGAAAAATTCAATAAGTGAACAAATATTACCAAAAATGGATCGTTCAGGTTTTGTAGTTCTTGAATGGGGAGGCGCAAAATTAATGAGTGACATTGTCGAATAATTCTTTCTATTTAGTTTATTTACAAAACTTTATCCAACTATACATGAACGGAATACTGCTCTTTTATAAAACACTATTATTAAGCTTTTGCTCTTGGATTAGCAAACATTCTAACGTCATCAGCAGTTATTGAATTATCACAAAGAATGATTAAACGTTCAACGATGTTTCTTAGTTCACGGATATTTCCGGACCAATCAGTTTGTTGAAGTGCTAACAATGCTTCTTCCGTGTATGATTTTCTTGGTATTCCATGCTCAGCGCAAACCATTGTCATAAAATGTTCCGCCAACAAAGGAATATCGCCTCGTCTTTCATTCAATGAAGGAACATGAATTAATATTACTGCTAAACGGTGATATAAATCTTCTCTAAATCGTCCTTCTTCAATTTCTTTTCGCAAATCTTTATTTGTCGCAGCAACAACTCGGCAATCAACTTTTATATCCCGCTCTCCTCCTACTCGTTGAATAACATTTTCTTGCAATGCTCGCAATACTTTCGCTTGAGCACTGGCAGACATATCACCAATTTCATCTAAGAACAATGTTCCACCAGAAGCCAATTCGAATTTTCCTTTCTTATCTTTTACAGCTGAAGTAAATGCGCCTTTTTCGTGTCCAAATAATTCGCTTTCGATTAATTCAGATGGAATAGCAGCACAATTTACTTCAATAAATTGCATTTTACGACGGTTCGAATTATCGTGTAATGAACGAGCAACCAATTCCTTTCCGGTTCCATTTTCACCAGTAATCAGCACACGAGCATCAGAAGGAGCAACTTTTTCAATCATTTCTTTGATCTTGATAATGGAATCCATTTCACCAATAATCGAACTCCCTTTAAATCTTTTTACAGTAGTTTTAAGTTGCTTCGTTTCTTC
>CANNKP010000249.1 GCA_947505255.1 Flavobacteriales bacterium | reverse complement strand
GCACAAAAATAGGAAATTAATCGTATGAAGTCACTGAGCTATCTCAACAAATATTTTATAAAATATAAATGGAGGTTCCTATTGGGAATTTTATTCATCGTAATCTCAAATTATTTCGGTGTTCAAATGCCTCTTTATGTGAAATCTACAATAGATAATTTACTGCTCGAAAATCCAATAGATGGAATAAAAGATGCCCTGCTACTTTCTTTAAAAATTGGCGGTGTATACATGTTGCTTTCGCTTGGAAGTGGATTTTTCCTGTTTTTAACGCGTCAAACGATAATAATCATGTCACGTTTGATTGAATTTGATTTGAAAAATGAAATTTATACACATTATCAACGGTTGGATGCTGCTTTTTATAAAAAGAATACAACTGGCGATTTAATGAACCGAATTTCTGAAGACGTCGGTCAAGTTCGAATGTATATTGGTCCTGGATTAATGTATACTATTAACCTTGTTGCATTGTTTGGCTTGGTGATTTTTCAAATGATAGATATTAGCCCAGGCCTTACTCTTTTTGTGCTAATCCCATTGCCATTAATGTCTTTTTTGATTTACAAAGTTTCGTCAAAAATGAATCAATTAAGCACAGAAGTTCAAAAAGAACAATCAATGATGTCGACAATTGTTCAGGAAACTTTTTCTGGACTCCGCGTTATTAAAGCTTATGGTAAAGAAAGAGAAATGCATGCTAAATTCAATGATTCCGCCTCTTTCTATAAAAAAAAGAGCATGAAATTAGTTGTTGTGAATGCTTTTTTCATGCCGACAATTGTCTTTCTTATTGGTTTGAGTACAATTTTAACTATTTATTTAGGAGGTCTAAAGACATATGACAACAGTATCTCTTTAGGTGGGATTTTAGCCTTTATTTTATTTGTAAATAAGCTAACTTGGCCATTTGCGAGCGTTGGTTGGGTTACATCCATTATTCAAAGAGCTGCAGCATCTCAAACTCGAATCAACGAATTTTTGAGAACTGAGCCTTCCATTACAAACCCAACTGAAGTGCCGTTTAACTTTAATGGTAAAGTTGAATTTAGAAATGTTTCATTCTCTTATCCCAATTCTGGAATAAGTGCCATAAACAATTTAAGTTTTATTATAAATCCTGGAGAAACACTTGCTATTATAGGAAGAACAGGAAGTGGGAAATCAACTGTCATTAATTTATTAATGCGTCAATTTGATGCTGATTCAGGCCATATCTTAATTGACGACCAAGAACTCAAAGAAATTAATCTTTCAGATTTTAGAAATCAAACCGGCATTGTTCCTCAAGATGTATTTTTGTTTTCAGAAACCATTGCGGACAATATTAGATTTGGATCAACGAATCTAGAAATCACACAAGATCAAATTGAAGAAAGCGCCAAGAAAGCTGCCGTTTATGACAATATTGTTGCCTTTCCAGATAAATTCGACACGTTATTAGGTGAACGAGGTGTAAATCTAAGCGGTGGACAAAAGCAACGAGTAAGTATTGCCAGAGCCTTGATTCGCAATCCTAAATTATTAGTTCTAGATGATTGTTTGTCAGCTGTTGACACTGAAACGGAAGAGAAAATTTTGTCCAATTTAAAAAATGAACAAAATTTAAGAAGCTCGTTAATTGTTAGTCATCGAATATCATCTTTGAGAAACGCTGATAAAATCATCGTTATTCAAGATGGATCAAAAGTAGAAGAAGGAACGCACAATGAACTTTTAGCACGAAAAGGTCAATATGCCGAAATGTATATTAAACAACTCACAGAGGAATCTACTAAGGCGGATGATATAGATTCAGACTCATTATAATAAGTAAAAAGTTACCTGAGCTTGTCGAAGGGCCTTTTTACTTTTTACTTATTACTTGATACTAGAAAATAACATTGGTTTGTTTTTATAAAAAATAAATACCATATTTGTTTGTACTTAATTGTTCAGTGAAAATGGAAAATGACAAAAACAGTGAAATCTATTCTAAAGTCGTTAGAGCGGGGAAAAGAACTTATTTTTTTGATGTAAAAGCCACCAAAGGCAATGATTTATACATTACGCTTACTGAAAGCAAAAAAACGTTTAGTGAAGATGGAAGAGAAGGTTTCCAGAAACATAAAATATTTTTATACAAAGAAGATTTTGAGAAATTCAAAGAAGGATTAGATGATGTTTTATTAAAAATCGAATCAATGAGAAATTCAGGAGAGCTCATTTCAGAAGAATCTTCATCTATTGAAGCATATTCGTCGGTGTCATTTGACGATTTATAATCCAAGTATTAATACAAAGTTCATGATTATTTCAACATAGTCATGGTTGATAATTCGGGATAAATATTTTCATTTATCCTGTTTGGTTATCGTATCTTTATCGCTCAAACAAATCGAATGGGAAAAATTATTGCAATAGCAAATCAAAAAGGAGGGGTTGGAAAAACAACAACGGCTATTAATTTAGGTGGTTGTTTAGGTGTATTGGAGTATAAAACGCTAATTGTAGATGCTGATCCTCAAGCAAATGCTACCTCTGGCGTTGGATTAGACACAAAGCATTCTAGAAATATTTATGATTGTTTAATTAACGATGTTCACCCATCTGAATTAATTATCAAAACTCAAAATCCTAATTTAGATATCTTACCTTCTCACATTGATTTGGTTGGTGCTGAATTAGAAATGATCAATCTGCCAAACAGGGAGCATTTGATGAAAGCTGTTTTGGAAAAGATAAAAGATCAATATGACTTTATTATCATTGATTGTTCACCGTCACTTGGTTTAATTACTGTAAATGCGCTTACTTCAGCAGACTCAGTAATGATTCCTGTTCAATGTGAATATTTTGCATTAGAAGGATTGGGGAAATTACTAAATACTATTAAAATTGTTCAAGGTCGCCTGAATCAAGATTTAGAGATTGAAGGAATTTTATTGACCATGTATGACACCCGTTTACGCTTAGCTAATCAGGTAGTTGATGAAGTGAAAACACATTTCCAAGAGTTAGTTTTTGATACTGTCATACATAGAAACACCAAATTAGGCGAAGCTCCTAGCTTTGGTGAAACCATTGTAATGCATGATGCAGCGTGTAAAGGTTCAATTAATTATCTTAATTTTGCACGCGAAGTATTACAACGAAATAATCTAACCAAAATCGGCAACGAGGATAAAATAATTGAATTCAACGATGAGCTCTAATGTAAAAAAGCGATCTGCACTTGGCAAAGGTTTAAGTGCATTATTAGAAAATTCTGAAACTGATATTACAACAAAATCAGCAAACACAAATTCTGGTCT
>CANNKP010000248.1 GCA_947505255.1 Flavobacteriales bacterium | reverse complement strand
CAACTCCATTTTTATGCAATTCTTGAACAATTGGTGCTAAACCGGTTTTGTCAAAAACAGAAATTAACGCTGATTTAATTTTTTTTGATGTACTCATCTCCTGAAAATATAAGAAAGTGCAAAATTAGTCTAATTTTTCTGACCTTCAGCACTAATAAAATAAAAAAGGGGCCGTTTTTTCAAACGCCCCCTTTTTTGAATAAATTAATTCTTACATTTTAGCAATCTGCTTTATAGTTTGAGCAGTTTTACTAGACAATTTAACTTGGTATAAACCATTTGAAATTGCCGTCATATCAATTGAAATCATCGGCCCATTAAAATTATTTGATTTAGCCAATAATTTCCCCGTCATATCGAATAATTCAATAATCACTTCTTCACTTGAAACTGATGATAAATCAATTACTAAATTTTCAGAAACAGGATTTGGGAATAGAGTAACTGCACTAAATAGATTTAATTCTGACACATTTAAGTCATTAACAAAAGTAACCGTAACTTGACACGTTTGAGTATTTCCACATTGGTCTGTAGCTGTCACAGTAATTAAGTTAGCTCCATTTGAAAGGGCTGTTCCAGCTGCTGGAGTTTGAAATCCAGTTACAGTTCCACCTGGACAAGTAGTGTTGGCAGTTGCCGTTGGTAAAACATTTGGCACAACAGATCCACCAGAAGAAGAAACAATTGTTTGATTTCCCCCACACGTCAAAGAAAGAGACGCAGAAACCATTGCTTGAACAACCACAGAATAATCTTCTACTTCGCCCCATTGGGAAGTTCCACAAGGCACAATTGCTCCATCATCAGTCAAATATGACATTCTAACACGCATATTTAATGTTCCGATTGTTGCTGAAGCAGGAACAGTAAACGTAAATTGATTACTCCAACCTGCCGCAACAATAACATAACCAACTCGTTCACCAACATCATTAAAATCATCATCATTATTCCAGTCAATCCAAATTGCAAGTTCATCATCAGTGTAAGCTCCAGCTGCTGCTCCTATCATTGGTGTAATTGTAGCGGTATATTGGGATCCAATATTCAAAGTTGTCGAGATTGCTGTATAATTAGCATAATTTAAACATGTAGATGTATTATTAATTGTATTCAGAGTAACATTCGAAATAAACTCATCACATGTCGTTGATATTGCCGCACAAGGACCAGTAGTCACTGCAACAGTAATATACAATGGATTTGTTTGAGTGTCATTACCGTTCCCATTGGATACATATAAAGAGATATTATACTGTCCTATAGTGTTAAAAATAACTTGAGGATTTTGAGAAGCGGATGTTGTTCCACCTGTGTATGACCAATCTACACCAGCGGTGCCAGGAGTTATTGTCCAAGACCATACGTTTGGAATTCCTGTGGATAAATCTGTAAAAGCAACTGTTCCTCCAGGAGCAACTGTTGTTGGTGTCCCTGAAAAATTCGCTACAGGTGCAGTAGGCGCTGAACACGGGTTAGGAGAACCGTCCAATACCAAAGCTCCGGTATTTCCCGGGTCCAAATATGTTTTCAATCGCTCATTTGCTGGAGTTCCATTGGTAATCCAGTGATAAGACATTTTACCGTACATATCTTGTGCGGTTTGAGCATTACAAAAAGATCCACCACCTGTTAAAGTACCAATTTGACGACCAAGATTATTGAACAATGGTGATCCAGAAGAACCCCCTTCAGTAACACCATATCCATTCGCATTTGCAGTCCAAGTAAATCTCCAGTGGGATTGAAGCCCATTTCCGTTCCATCCAGTAGAAACTGTAGCCCCTGTAAATGTTGAGATTTTCTTAATGTCACCAGCTGGGTGATGAATACCTGCTCCACCTGTAACAGATACATTGTTTGCATCCCAACCAATCCAATAAGCGTTAAAATTTGCCGTTTTCAAAGTTGTAATTGTCGCTGCTTCGTTTGCAAGAGTGCCCATTTGAACCAAAAGAAAATCTGATCCAGAAGTTCCGCCTCCATCCACTGAACTTGCTCTTCTTACGCATCCTGTAATGAAATAATCATCTAACGTTCCTGCTGATCCAGGATTTGTGCAGCCAACCGCTTCATATTTAAAATAAAATTTCCATAGATTAGAATTTGCTGCTGAAGTTGATACTCCACAATGTAAAGCAGTTAACAATAAAGGCTTACAATCTTGGGCTGTATTATTTACCAAAGAACCCGAACACCATCCTGCTCCAGATGCATCTACTACATAAATTCTTGCAACGCCTCTTTTTTCATCTTGCCAATTATCTCCAACTGGAGTGCAATTGATATTCACTTCACATGAGGCTGATTCATTAATTTTCAACACATTTGGATTTCCTGTTGATCTATAATTGTACATCACACGATCCATTTGAATTTCAGAAGGAATTGTACCTTGAGGTTCAGTTAATGTTAACGTCATTTCATCACCAAAACAAAGTGCTAAATGTTGCTGAAAATCTTCTAACATATCTGATTTGTTTACGACCTTATGCAATAGCGACCCATTTTTATCTGTTACTTTAAAGTTACTGCTGCCATATAATTTAAAATTGCTAAAAATAAAACTCAAAGCTTCAGCTCCTGTAACTTTGATTTTTAGCTGCCATACTCGATCACCATTTAAAGTTGTTGACCAAATACCGCTGTTAACTGTTGTGATATTTGTGAAGATTGGAACTCCTATTCTATATAACTCTCCATTTTTTTCACGAGTTACGTCTTCTGCTAGTAAGGCTTCTAAATTCGGAGAAAGGTATTTTATTGTAGGAATAATTATTGAATTTTCAATACTCATCGGTACAATTGCACCTTTGTCTTGAAGTTGTTGAGATAAGATTGGACTAGCACAGAATAAGCTTGCAATTCCAATGGAAAGTAAAAGTTTTTTCATAGTTTATATTTTATAATTTTAGCAGTTCATGCCAAATATATAACTTTATAAAATAAAATAAAAATCAATGTCGACCATTTGCCTTGTTGAAGATGAGAAAAGTCTTTCCGACTTAATTCAAATGAACCTAGAAATGGAGGGATACGATGTTGATTCCTTTCAAAATGGGCTTGATGCATTTAAGATTGGTGACAAAATAAACAAGTACCAATTGGTTATTTTGGATGTCATGCTTCCTGAGGTTAGTGGGTTAGACATTTGTAAAGAAATCAGAAAATATTCTGCTGTTCCCATTTTATTTCTTTCTGCCAAAGGAACAACGGAAGACCGGATTGCTGGATTGAAGTTGGGAGCAAATGATTATTTGAGCAAACCATTTGATTTAGAAGAATTGCTGTT
>CANNKP010000247.1 GCA_947505255.1 Flavobacteriales bacterium | reverse complement strand
TTAAACGATGCAGGTTCAAAAGCCATCACTGAGCAATAGTTATCCGTAAAACCAAAAGGTTCAACTACCCTATCGGAAATTGTTTCAGAATTGATCGATTGGTATTTTTTCAAAATAACCTGTTCCATGCTTGCAATTGCATTAGAGAGCCTTTCAACAATTTTACCATTCTTGGCGTTGATTAAATGACCAGCAACGATTGTCGCATCCGACGAAAGATAAATCTTACTTAAGACAGCATCCTTCAACTTACTTTTCCGTCCGTTTGTCAAAACCAATTGCTTCAAATAATCTGCTTCTTCTGGACTGAATCGAATTCCATTACTGCGATCATTGACGATAAAAAAGCGGTTGATTTTATCGCGCTGAACATCAAATCCACATTCTTTCACAAGATCCAAATAACGGTAAACTGTTCTTTCTGTGGTATCCAGTAAAGATGCCAACTGAACGACCGTTTTTGAAGGTTCTTGCTCCAAAAAGGAAATGAATTGCAGGACACGAAGTATTTTATGCTGATTCAACATTTACTTTATTTTCTACAAATAATACTATTTAGACGCACAACCGCAAACTTTTGACCTAAGTTGTCAAACTATTTTTCTGAACGCTTTCACTTTTGACCTTAATTGTCAATAATGTCGGGCACCTTTGATGAAAATTAAAAATAGAATTATGAAAAAAATATTATTTATCTCAACACTGTTAATTGCGTTGGTTGCTTGTAAAGAAAATTCAAAAGAAGATTCGAAGGAAGAGTCTAAAGACGGTACTTTAGTAAATCTTGGGACTGAAAAAACGCCCATTTATTATATGACTTTAGAGGCGGAAGATGGAGATAAAACTAAAAAAAAGGTAGAATTTTTAATTGATGAAGTTCTAATTAAAAAATTAAAATTAAGTGAATCGAAAATCCGGAACATGTGCGATGATGGAATTCGTTATGCAGATTGGAATGTTAATTTTAAACCAACTTACAAATCTAATGAAACTGCTAGTTTGAGTTATGACAAAGAAACAAACAGAATTATTGCATTTATGAGTGGTACGGCAGAAAATGCATATGGTGTTCCAGATAATATAAGTACTATTATTCCATTTGACATCAAAGGGGAAATGATAGAAGATAAGGATGGACTGCCTGAAATATATTGATTTTAAAAACTAACCCACTTATTCAATCTGATCTAGAGTTATCTTAAATTATATAAATATGAAAACACTGATTCTATGTTGCACTTTAATTGTTTTGTCAAGTTGTGCAAAAGATGTTACCCATCATTACGCTTATGAAGTAACAGGAACTGCAAATAATTACGATTTGACTATAGAGGCTGCTCCTAGTGGCACGGCACAATATACCAATGTTGGTTCTGGATGGCAATATACTTGGACACAAGTAAATGACAACCCACGATTTCTTTATATATCGGCACAAAACCAAAATGGTTCAGGAACCGTTATTGTTAAAATAATCAAAGATGGAACGGTCATCGCAACTAATACTTCTTCTGGTGCTTATGTTATAGCAACAGTTAGTGGTACATACTAAGTGACATTTATGCGTACATATTAACAGTCAAATTCTATTTCCTTTAGAGTAAATACATCAGCCATGAAGGAGAATTAACAACTTACGAATTAAGACTAAAAATCTAATTTTGAATGGGTTCAAAAAAGGGGAAGTTTGAATGGCACTAAAATAACTTTGAACCCTGAAACCAATGAAATAATATCAAAAGAAAAATACAAAAAAGGAGTTTTGAAAAATTAAATCTAAATTCTTTGTTTATTTAGAATTCATATCGATCCAATTGATTTAATTTGGAAAGGAAAAATAAAATTTTCTGTTAAGTTATATTTAGATTTACAAATTATGAAAAATAAATTATGTGTATTTGTTTTGTTCTTGACTATGAGTTCTATGTCATTCGCTCAATCAATACGTTTACGAGCAAATTTTTACGAAACAAATATTGATGGTGAAAAAACACAAGAAGAATCTGATCGACTCCTTGTCTTAGATTTGGACAAAAAAGTCATAACCATATTTGGTAATCCCAGTGAGCGCTTCGATATCTATGAATCTTTTGAAATAGATGAGCGTACTACCATGTTTCCTTCCATCGACAAAGATTTAGTTGAATTTGCCATTGAATATTATGTCGGCGATGATTATTACTACATTACAATTCAATCAATTGTTGAAAACGAGTCTGGAACTTTTAACAATAGAATGTATGTATGTACATTAATTGAATGAATTGCATTAAATTATTTCAAAACAACACCGAATCACATATTTCTAATAAAAAATTATCCTTTCTTTCCAAAACACCCTGCCGAAATTTCGCCAAAACAAATCAAATTTAAAATACTCAATTCTTTATGCCCATCTACATTCATTTAGCCAATCTTATAATCAATAAATCAGCCATTGAACAAAAAGTTAAAGGCGGTTGCGCGGCATTTAGTGAACATAAGATTTTTACGAATATTGAATTGAACCAAGAAGATAATGATGTGTTTTCATTGACACGAATGAATCCAGATGAGTTTGATACAGGTACTTTGCAGGAAATGGGTCTAGATTACAATGAAAAAGAAGATACTTCCACTGATTTCACTATGGTAACCCGTTATGGTGGAATTCTCTGGAAAGTAGTTTGGTTGGAACAGAATGGTATTTATGCTTGGCATGTTAATAGTTCGCCAGAAGAAATTAACCTCGCAAAAGAAAAAAGCAATATGTTTATGTCTGATGCTACAAAACAAATTGAACAAGGTGAAAATCCCTTTCCTGTGATTCGGGATTAATAAACTTTCTTGAGGAAATATTTTTGAAAAAAAATAATTTTAGCATTAGAGATATCATTCCTATGTTTTTTTGACAAAATAACAACTATATCTTTTATTGTAAAATTCAGCCCTGTCATTAGTTCATCAAACATATATTTTGTAATTCCTTCCCATATTGATTTTATAAATCAAAACCATTTCGTTTTTTCTTGCAAGGTTGCAAAGAATTCATTTCGGCGCATCACCATTCTACTTTTGTTTCATAATCATTAAAAACAAACGTTATGAAAAACAAAAAAACAATCTATCATTTTATAATAGATAAAAGTGGATCGATGGCAGGAATGCAACATCAAGCAGTCGAAGGATTTAACGTGCAAGTAAAAACCTTGCAAGAATTAAAGCAAACGTATCCAGACCAAGATTACA
Organism: Flavobacteriales bacterium; assembly: GCA_947505255.1. Taxonomy (GTDB): domain Bacteria; phylum Bacteroidota; class Bacteroidia; order Flavobacteriales_D; family Crocinitomicaceae; genus M0103. The sequence continues at coordinate 70 of CANNKP010000247.1, read as the reverse complement.
CGGTTTCGTTAACTTTTTTCAATGAAAACGTAAGAGACATCATTTCGAATGGTAAAGTAGAGCAATTAGT
>CANNKP010000246.1 GCA_947505255.1 Flavobacteriales bacterium | reverse complement strand
TAAAGCCGAAACGGGAATGCCAAATGGAATAGGAACCATGAAGTATGCTATCGGTGATGTTTATGAAGGGAATTTTGAGAAAGGTATATATAATGGATATGGAAAATTAAAACTCAAAGACAATAGCGAATATAAAGGCGATTGGAAGAATGGTTTAAAGGATGGCTTTGGAACGTTGACAAAGGCGGATAATTCTGCAGTTAAAGGATATTGGAAGGAAGGAAATTACATCGGTAATACTAAACCAAAAACATCCTTAGAAACTGATGTTTTATTTTTTGCTAAGGGAACAAAAATCGAAAAAATATTTTTCAATATTATTCCAACTTACAATTTTTTATTTTCGCTTGTACACGCCCCAGGTTCAATAGTAGGTGGAGAAAGGAATAATTATATTGTTCAAACGGATTTATCGACTAAGAAATCTATCAAAGTTTTAAGAATGTTAAATGAAAATACGAATACGACATGTGATGAGAATATTACTTGTTATAAAAACAATACAATGCTAAAACAAACAAATGTATTGTATAGGAAATATGATAGCAATAATGAAATATCAGTTACAGAGAGAGTATATTCAAAAAGTGATGGACATTACTTCGAAAAAAAATATCAATTAAATTATCAATTTGAAATTGAAGTTTCTGGGAACATAGAAACCTATCGTTTTGCACATAACAATTACAAAATAGGTAATGGTATCGCGGCATTAATTGCCCAAAATTCTTTAAATAAAAAAACCTATCTCTTCTTACATGATTATTCTAACAATGTGCTTCCAATAAAATTTGATTTATCTAAATTTTCCAATAAAATCATAATGCGCTCTACTGACAACCTTGGCATTTCCTATGAGATGTCAAATGAAAAAGTTACTCGAAACTTATCATTATTGTGGATTGAACAAGTGATTCAAAATGATAAGTTTTATTTTGTGTTTTTTAAAGGCGACAATTATTGTGTGCCTGTTAAAATAAGAAAATCAGATTATCAAGTTACCATAATGCATGAGTCAATTATGGATATCGGAACTAATAAATACAAACCATCAAGTAATTTCGCTGAGTCGGAAAACGGAATGTTTTTTCTTCCTTACTCACAGGGTTTCGCAAATTATTTTGATACGAAGGATGATTCTGAAGAAATCTGGCAGTATTACACCACATTAAACATATATGATATAGAACTAAAAAAAAATAATAGTTTCAAAGTTGAAAAATCAAAAAAAATAAAGTGGATTTACGAATATGACAAATATTTAATTCTAGGGGGATTTACATACGAACAAGGATATTTAGGTTATTCAAATCCATGGATTCGAGTAATTGACAAGTCGACAAAACTAACTACTTTTGATAAAGTTATTGCTCAGAAAAATGGAGAAGTTGGTTATATTACATCAGATGGAGAGGGTAAAATAGTAATTAGCGTAAGCTCCGCTTGCTGTCAACTACTTGATACTGATTCCCAATTTGAGACTAAAATTATTATTGATAAATTAAGTTCTATTGGCGTCTTTGAGAATAACCTGTTTTCTGATATTAAATATTCATATAATGATAATAGTTTCAGCGACAATGAATATTTGGAAAAACCATCTTTAAATGATAATAAGAAAGAAGGTCTAGAAATTAATTCAAATTCAATAAGAATTGAGCCAGAGTTCCCTGGTGGAATTTCTGCTCAATTACAGTTTATTCAAAAAAACTTCAAATATCCAAATATCGATTTATCAAACAATGTCTCAGGAAAAGTTGAAGTTACTTTTAATGTTGAAGCTGATGGAAGATTGACTAATATTCGTATTACTAAGGGTTTAACCGAAACCACCAACGCGGAAGCTGTAAAGGTAATTAAAGCTATGCCTAATTGGATTCCAGGTACTGTTGACGGATTAAAAACGAGGCAAGAATTTACCTTACCCATAAATTTTTCCTTGGAATAGTTACTAGAACTTATAATTTTATCTTTGTTCAAGATGCCAGATATTTCTTAATAATATTTTAGATTATCTGTATGTTGTCATAAGAACTAGTAGTATTGGAAATCTAAGTGGAATATGAAATAATATACATAAATGCTTACTTAATAATTAAATTTTGAATAATGAAAATTAAAAAAACTGTTTTAAGCTATCCATTGAATTCTTTGATAATATCCACATGTGTTGTTCTAACTTCATTCTTTTTAACAGGGTGTGGTCAAAAATCTGAAACAGAAAATCAGAACTCAAAAAAGGGTAATTTAACTAGATTAAATTTAATATCAACTCCTGTAAAAAAGGATGGAAATAATAATGACTCAAAACAATTGCTCGAAGAACTTTCAAAAAATTATGCAAAAAAATACATCTGTGATATCGCTCCAGAGTCAACGGTTTTTGGCGACATTAATGATGATGGGATGGATGATGTCTTATTTAGATATTCGGTAACTGACACAGTAAATAAAAATTGGCCTGTATGTGGATGGTTAATTGCATTTTCGAATAAATCAAATGAATATGAATCGTACATTTTTTTTGACTGGAGTAGTGGCCATTGCTCACAGCGTCAATTTGATTTAGGTTTTCCAGTTTCAATCAATAAAGGGATAATATCATCCTCAATTGATGATTATTCTGAAGGGGATGCTTGTTGTTGTCCATCAATTAAGAGAAATATGGAATTCGTTTTTGATAATGAATTTCAATTATTATCACCTTTGAATATTGAATCAAAAAACAGTGTTCAAGAAGTAACTTCTGGTAACCCAAAAAACACCATTTCAAAAGTAATTTTTTCTAATGGTCCTGGAAAATACACTTTAAACAGAATGAGTACAAACAAATATAGTGTTAAATACCAGTATCAAAATTATGCAGAATATAAAGATGGCGAAGTTGAAATTGGTTTTTTCAATGGTAAAATAGAATTTATAAAATCTCAAGAGGAGGAGATGAAATATGAAGATGGTTTCTTATTGGTTTATAACCCAGAAACAGATGGTTATGATTATTATGAATTAATCAACATGGAATAGTATTTTCGATGATATTAGTAAGAGAAGGGATTTTCATTCTCTATTTTATACTCTTCATAATATGTGCAATTCACCAAAAGCGAGGTGACTTCCTTTTACTGACAAATTCGACTTACCTCATCTTCTGTTCGCTTTTCTGGGTTTTGAACTAGAAAAGTATGCTTAGTCTTTTCCATTTGAGAATTTATAAATATTCACTTTTGATATTAGTGAACATTTTTAAAAACGCTGTATCCATTGCTATAACAGAGTTTCCGATATATATTGTAATTCCAATCGGAATAAAATAT
>CANNKP010000245.1 GCA_947505255.1 Flavobacteriales bacterium | reverse complement strand
GCCGAGTATTCATAAAATGCTTAAAATTGCGAAACAAATAAAGTGAATTATAAGCTATAATGGAAGAATATTTAAAGGATACATGCTTTTTAGATTTCAATCATCCAAATTTTGATGAATTCACTCAAAACATTGATGCGCAAAAAGAAGAGAAAGAATTAGCAGTTCTACTTTATTTCCTAGTTCGCGATTCATTCCTGTATGACCCATATCATCTTGATTTAACAGAAAATGGTTTAAAGGCCTCTAATGTGCTGCTTAAAAAAAGAGCCTGGTGTGTTGAGAAATCGACTGTTTTGGCTGCTTGTGCTAGAAAGTTTGGAATTCCATCTCGCTTAGGTTATGCAATCGTAACAAACCACATTGGAGTTGAAAAATTGACTCATTACTTGAGAAGAGACGAAATAGTTTTTCACGGATTTGTTGAACTTTTCATCAACAAAAAGTGGGTAAAATGTACTCCGGCATTTGATCAACGCATATGTAAAATTTCAAATTTAAATCCCCTTGATTGGGATGGAGAAACAGATTCTCTTTTTCAAGAATATGACCATGGAAAACGTTTCATGGAATATAAATTCAACTATGGAATATTCGATGATGTACCAATCAAATTAATGAATTCAGAAATGCAAAAATATTACCCGCATCTATTTGAAGAAATATATAATACAAAAGAATTCTCCTTCAAGTTTCAATCCCGAATCATAAATCCCAAATAACGAATCCTTTATAGCGTTTCTATAACAAAATCTGTTCTTCTGTTTTTTGCTCTATTTAATTCTGAAGAGTTCTCCAATTTCGGTTGTGTTTCACCAAATCCTTTCGCTGATAAACGTTCATTATCAATCCCTAAGGAAACCAAATAATCTTTTACTCCTTTTGCTCTGTTTTCAGATAACACTAAATTTTGTTTATCATCACCAACATCATCTGTATGACCTTGAATTGAAACTGTAATCGAAGGGTTTTCTGACAAAAAACGACTAAATCCACGTAAAATAAATTTCGCTTTTTCACTTAGGACAGCAGAGTTAGTTGTATATAAGATATCATTGATTGTATATGCCTCACCAACTTTCAATTCTTTCACTGTAAGATCTTTGTCGCGAATTGTAACAACATCCGCTTTAAATTCTTCTTTTGCAATTAATTTTGAGTCAAACGCATGGCCTTCTTTTTTCACTGTCACCATCACATCTTGTTTGGTGTCCAGCTTCACAACAGTAGCATACTTTCCATCGTCACCATTCACTTTAACTTGTGTTACCGCATCTGAGCCAGCATACGTGATTTCAATCGTAGCATCCTTCACAGGGTCTCCAGATTCATCTTTTAATTCACCTTTTAAAATGGCAACAGCCTTTGGACGCGCTTCTTCGTATAGTTCAAAAGAGTAAATGTTCCAATTTCCACCAATACGAGAAGAGTAATAAGCGATTTTCCCATCAGTTGAAACGAAAAGTCCCAATTCATCTTCTTTTGAATTAATCGGATAACCAATATTTTTTGGTTCAGACCAACCTTCACTCGATTCTCTAATGTAGAAAATATCTAATCCTCCAACTCCTTTGCGTGTATCCGTGCAGGAAGATACAAAATACAAGGTTTCACTGTCTTGATGCAAAAATGGACTTTTATCTTTACCATCTGTGTTTATTTCATCAAATGGTCGAGCTGCTCCCCATGTCCCATTTTCATTTCTTTTTGCAATAAAGATATCATTGTCGCGGGTTGTTGGTCGAGCAGCGGTATAAAACAAGGTATTTCCATCCGCAGAAAGCGAAGGTTGTGCTTCCCAGCCATCTTTGGTATTAATATCAGTACCCATATTTTTCAATGTAGACCATGTAAAATCATTTCCGCCATCTCCAGATCTTTCGTAGGTTGTTGTGTAGAGGTCACAATTCAAATAATCCTGACCAAAAACTTGTTCTTTTTTACAAGCACAAATAATCATTTCTTTGTTGTCAACAGATAATGTTGCAGCTCCATAATTTGTAAATGTTCCATCGTTAAATGGTGGTTTCAAGAATTCACCTGAGCTGAAGGGTGATTTGATATCAGATCGTTGAGAAAAGGTAAATTTTTCAACCCATTTAGAAACTAAATCACCTAATTGGGCATCGTCTACTTTTCGTGTATAAAAAATCAACTCATTGTCAGGTGAAATCATTGGAAAATATTCATCCTTGTCTGCCGTGCTCACATTTTTCACAATTGATGGAGCAAATGGAACTTCATTGCTTAATAATTCTTGTTCTGCATCAAGTTCTTTTAATACTGCGTTGACATCATTCATTTTTTGATTAAAATCATCTGGGTAACGCGAATTATCTGAATTTTTAAACTTTTTGAAAACATTGAACCATTTAATTGCTTCTGGCTTTTGTTGCTGAGTATAATTGATTACACCCAAATAATAGGAACAGTTTGCATGATAATCAGAACAATTTTCTAAGGCTTTGATAAACATTTCTTCAGCCTTTTGAAAACTTTTATCCCCCATTGCTGGATTTGGCTGTTTGTCGTAATAATCTAATCCAGAAAAATAGGCATACATTCCGTATTCATAATAAACCATTGCATTATCAGGAACCGCCTCAATTGCAGCGTTAAAATTATCAACGGCTGTTTTTGCATCGGCTGCAGCACTAGCAGTTTCAATCAATTTCAATACTTTTTTGTTCGGTGGTAAACACGACTCATCTTCCTCTTGTGCAGAAGAATTAAGAAACAAACCCGAGAAGATAACGAAGAGGTAAAAGTGCTTCATATTGTACGAAAATCAAAATTTGAAATGGGCGAAAACAAATTTCATACCCAAATGGGTATATCGAAAATTGGAGAGAAAGGTTACAGTAAAAACGCAGTTTCGTGGAATCATTTATTCAACAAATAATATCTTTTAACACCTTCAACAATCTTTTCCTTAATCAAACGAACAATTCTCTTTTTGAAATGTCTATTTTTAAACCCAAATTGCTAAAATGAAAAAACAACTTTATATTTCCATTCTTGCTTTAACGCTTGGTTTACCAGTTATTGCACAAAAGAAAGACACCAAGAAAACAACACCAGCTCCTCTTTTTGATGAGTCAACTGTTGGAGGATTAAATTTTAGATTGGTTGGTCCAGCTTTGACTTCCGGCCGCGTAATCGATCTTGCAATCCATCCAAAAAATGCAGACAAATGGTATGTTGCAGCTGCTTGTGGTGGGGTTTGGTTAACAACAAATCATGGAACTACGTTTTCTCCAATTTTTGATAATTACGGTTCTTATTCGATTGGATGTGTTGAATTAGCTCCTTCAAATCCAAATACAGTTT
>CANNKP010000244.1 GCA_947505255.1 Flavobacteriales bacterium | reverse complement strand
GATTCTATTGAAATAAGTTATTCATTAATCACCTTTAGTTTATTGGCAGGTTCACTAATAGTAATAGGAATTGTTATCACATTTGTTTCAACTTGGTTTGCTCTTAACAAATATTTGCGCACCAAATTGGATGATTTATATTAAATTTGCAATTTTAGTTCAAAAATTGCTCAAGAATGATCAAATAAATAAGACTTGTCTTTGATTGAAAATTTTTGAATTAAAAAAAAGATTTTTTTATGAGATTTATTAATTTTCTACAGTTAATTGAAAATCTCTTGAAATAATGAGGGCGCATTCCGAAAAGCCATATGAGTAGGAAAATTAATAATAAGCAACGTGCGGAAAATTGGAGGGTTTTTAGTCATTTTTGGTATTGGTTCATTATTTCTTAACCAAATTGGACTGGAATTTAAAATGTTATTTTGGTTAGGTGAAGGATTAGAAATAAGAATTGCAATGGTTATTGTTGGAATCTTACTTCTTATGCTAAGCTACATAGGTAAAAATGAATCAAAAGTTGAGCCTGAATCAAAAGTTGAACCTGAATCAAAAAAGAATTTTAGTAATAAAGTAACCATTAATGATAATAAGAAACTTATCAAACAACATTTTGGGTTTGATTCTGAAAATTATAAATGGTTGTTGATCGGTTTAGCGGTCAATATTCTAGGATTTCTATTAATGATAGGAGGAGCTGCAACAGAAGCAAATGAATTCAATGAATCTGAATTGTTTAGCATGCGACGTATTACGATTGCACCAATGTTAATTGTTGCAGGATACATCGTTATCCTTTATGCAATCATGAAAAAAAACAAAGTCAAAAAAGACTAATTACTTTTTCTTATGGATTTAATTCAAGCCCTCATTCTTTCGATTATTGAAGGCCTTACAGAGTTTTTGCCAATTTCGTCAACGGCTCATATGATTTTCGCGAGTTCAATTTACGGAACTCAAGATGATGAGTTTGTGAAAATGTTTCAAGTTTCCATTCAATTCGGTGCAATATTATCTGTCGTTGCGTTATATTGGAAAAAGTTCTTCAATTTTAAATCGTTCAATTTTTATATCAAATTAGCGCTAGCTGTTGTCCCAGCTTTGATTCTAGGGAAATTATTTGATGATAAGATTGAAGCAGTTTTAGAAAGTCCAATTCCAATTGCAATTGTATTAATTGTGGGAGGGATTATTCTATTATTTGTTGACCGGCTTTTCAAAAATCCTACAATCAAAAAAGAAGAAAATATTAGTGTTGGAAAAGCAATAATCATAGGCTTTTGGCAATGTTTAGCAATGATGCCAGGAACAAGTAGATCAGCAGCTTCAATCATCGGTGGAATGCAACAAGGTTTAAGTCGCAAATTAGCGGCAGAATTTAGTTTTTTCTTAGCTGTTCCAACAATGTTGGCCGTTACAATGTATTCTGTTTTTTTAAAAGATTGGAAATATAAAGGTCTGGAACAAAAAGGATACGAAATGATTCTTTCGTCTAGTCAAAATATTAGCAATTTCATTATTGGAAATATCATTGCCTTTATAGTTGCTGCATTAGCTATTAAGCTCTTTATCGGAATTCTTGAAAAATACGGCTTCAAAATTTGGGGTTGGTACAGAATTGTGGTTGGAATAATTTTAATCACTTATTTTTCTTTTCAGTAAATGAATTTTATCGAAGGAGAAACAATTTTGGTTGATAAGCCGCTTGGCTGGACATCTTTTGATGTAGTCAATAAAATCCGTTGGAATCTTAAACAAGCGTTGAATGTAAAGAACATTAAAGTTGGTCATGCTGGCACATTAGATCCATTGGCGACAGGTTTGTTGATTCTTTGTACAGGAAAACATACCAAGAAAATTGACCAAATTATGGGTGGATTGAAAACCTATACGGGTACGATTCTTCTCGGGAAAACAACTGTTTCGTATGATTTGGAAAACGAATACAATGCTGAGTTTCCTATAGATCATATTACACCCGAAATACTAGAAGCTGCTCGAAAAACCTTCATTGGCGTTATTCAACAAGTACCACCAATTTTTTCTGCAAAACAAGTAGATGGGAAAAGAGCGTACGATTTAGCCAGAGCTGGAAAAGAATTTGAATTAAAATCAAATACAATTGAAATTCTTGATTTTAAAATTTCTGCTGACCGATTTCCAGAAATAGATTTTGAAATCTCCTGTTCTAAAGGAACTTATATACGTTCAATAGCGCACGATTTTGGGAAAATTGTTCAGTCAGGAGGAACATTAATTACTTTGCGCAGAACACAATCAGGAGAGTCTTCTATCGAAAATGCTCTGACGGTTGATGACTGGATTTTAAAAATCCGAGGTCCTCAAACAGAAACCACTTGACATCGGCTTTAAAATGTTGTATCTTTGCGCTCCTTTTCATTAAAGGAAATTAAAAATTGCCCTATGAGTAAAATGAAACTTTCAGATTTCAGTTTTGATCTTCCAGAAGAATTAATAGCTGAATATCCAAGTGAACACCGTGATGAAGCCAAAATGATGGTTATCAATCGTGAAAAAGGAACAATAGAACATAAATTATTCAAAGATATTATCAATTATTTCTCTGAAGGAGATGTGATGATCATGAATAATACGAAAGTTTTTCCTGCACGAATGTATGGTAACAAAGAAAAAACTGGAGCGAAAATCGAAGTTTTCTTGTTAAGAGAATTGAACCGTGAAAGTTTATTGTGGGATGTATTGGTTGATCCAGCAAGAAAGATCCGTATCGGGAATAAGCTTTATTTCGGAGATGATGATTCGTTAGTTGCTGAGGTTATTGATAACACAACTTCAAGAGGAAGAACATTGCGTTTTCTTTTTGATGGTCCATATGAAGAATTTAAAGCAAAAATCACGGAACTTGGTGAAACACCACTTCCAAAATATATCAAAAGAGCTGTTGAAGCATCTGATGAAGATAGATATCAAACAATTTATGCTAAAGAGGAAGGTGCTGTCGCAGCTCCAACAGCTGGATTGCATTTCTCTAGACAATTGTTGAAACGACTTGAATTAAAAGGAGTTAATTTTGCAGAAGTTACGCTTCATGTAGGATTGGGAACTTTTAGATCAGTTGAAGTAGAAGACCTTACAAAACACAAAATGGACTCAGAACAAGTGATTGTGAATGAGAAATGTGTGAAAATTGTCAACGAAGGAAAATTGAAGAAAAAACGTATTTGTGCTATTGGTACAACTGCAATGCGCTCAATTGAATCTTCTGTTTCTACAGATGGTTTATTGAAACCATACGACGGTTGGACGAATAAATTTATTTTCCCTCCGTATGATTTTAGTATTGCGAATTG
>CANNKP010000243.1 GCA_947505255.1 Flavobacteriales bacterium | reverse complement strand
GAAATTAACGATTTTAACTGCTTCAATCAGCAATCCTCCGCCATTTCCTCTTAAATCTAGAACGATTTCTTTCATCCCTTGACTTTGGAGTTCTAAAAATGCAGTTTTAACATCTGAAGAAGCAGTTTGCGTGAAACTGTTTAATTTGATATATCCAATTGTTTCATTTAACATTCCTGAATAGGGAACATCGGGTAATTTTATTTCATCTCTAGTAACTGATATTTTTTTCTTTCCAACATTTTCGCGTTCAACTTCAATTTCAATTGTTGTTCCTTTTGGTCCTTTTAAAGCAGATGAAACATCATCCGAAGGAATATTCACCATTGTTTTTCCGTCGATTGAGATAATTTTATCACCAGCCATTAATCCTGATTTTTCTGCAGGATTTCCTTCATAAGGTTCTGCAATAAAAGTAAAATCGCCAATTTTTCTAATCAGAGCTCCAATTCCACCATATTGACCTGTTGTCATCAAACGGTAATCTTCAATGTTTGATTCATGATAATAAACAGTATAAGGATCTAACTCCTTTAACATTGCATCAATCCCAACTTTTGATAATTTCCCTGTTTGTGGCTCATCAACATAATACATTTCAAGGTGTTGATAGATTTGATCCATCAATTCCATATTTTTGATTACTTCAAATCCATTGGATTGACTATGAGCGCCAAAAAGAAATAATAAAGTGAATCCGATGGTTAAAATATGTTTGCTTGCCGACTTAATTAGATATTTCATTGGATAATTCTTTAATAAGCTGTGTAAATAATAACGTTGTTTTTTTGAAAAGTACTTCATACGGAATTTCTTCTCGCGCCGTATAAATCATAAATAATGCCACTTGTTTATTACTCTCTAACAAAAACGGTTCTAAAATTAATTTATTCTTTCGAATTGCTTCACGCATCAACCGTTTTATTCGATTTCTATCGTGTGCTTTTTTAAAATTACGTTTTGGAGCGGAAACTGTTATTTGAAAAGATGCTTCACTAGTCAATGGCAATAACGAGTAATGAATGAGAAAAGGATACGCTTTAACACTTTTCTTAGCATCAAAGATGGATTGTATTACTTTTTGACTACAAAGTTTATATTCCTTTCCGAATTTTTCGTTCATGTTGCAAATATATCAATACAGATGTCTAAACAGAAGTGTAATTTGATTTATAATTGGAAGTTCATGTGAATTAGTACTTGTAATATCTGTAGTTTTGAAATATGAAAATGAAAAGTGTCGGAATTGTAGGTACGGGTCCTGCTGCTTTAATGGCTGGCACAATTTTACTTGAAAACGATTTTAAAGTTGTGTTTTTTGATCAAAAAAAAACGCCAGCGAGAAAATTTTTAGTGGCTGGGAATGGTGGGTTTAATTTGACAAACGATGAGGAAATAAGTATGTTTTTAAATCGTTACAACAGCGACATAATTAAAAAAGCTGTTGTTTCTTTTGACAATAATGATTTTAGAAATTTTCTTTCAAAGATTGGTATTGAAACTTTTATAGGTAGTTCTGGGAAAATTTTTCCTTTGAAAGGAATTAAGCCGATTGAGGTTTTAAAAGCATGGCAAGAATATTTGATTCATTTAGGAGCAACCTTTAAAATGGAACATTTTCTGAATGATTTTAATGAAGATGAATTATTTTTTGAATCAAAGGGAACGATAATCGCGTATAAATTTGACTATTATGTTTTTGCACTTGGTGGTAATTCTTGGTCAATAACTGGCTCTGACGGGAACTGGCTCAATATGTTCGTTGAAAAGGGAATTGAATGCGTAAAATTTGAATCGAGTAACAGCGGCTTTGAACTTTTAAACCATGATTCCTTGAAGGAATTTGCTGGAAAATCAATCAAAAATTGCAAAGTATTTAGTGATAATGATGAAAAGTTTGGAGAGCTCGTAATGACTGAATATGGAATTGAAGGCCCCCCAGTTTATGCAATCAATCCTTATTTTAGAAATGGACATTCAATTTATATTGATTTTAAACCCAGGATGAATATCGAATCAATTGAGCAAAAATTACTTAATGCTAGAAATTCGAGCGAAGGGTTACGAGATTTAAAATTACCCAAAGTTGTTATCGCTTGGTTGAAACTATCCTTGAATAAAGTAGACTTTCAAAATAAGCGTATTCTCTCTGAAACGATTAAAAAGTTTGAATTGAATGTCACCAATTTACGTCCGATTGAAGAGGTTATTTCAACAATAGGAGGAATTAACATGAATTCAATTAATGATTCATTTCAATTAAAAAAATTGACAAAAGCCTTTTGTATAGGTGAAATGTTAGATTGGGACGCTCCAACTGGAGGTTATTTAATTCAAGGGTGCGTTTCTTCTGGACATGCTGCGGCTAATTCAATTATATCTCACTCCTGATCTATCCGAGGCAAGTTGATTAACTCTTTCACTATAAAAGACGTAGGAAATAATTGTACAAAACTGTCTTTAATTCTTTCGGCCTCTAAAAGAGTTCTAAAATCACCAACTTTCAAAACATAATTTGGCGCGTTGAACAAAACATAAGAATCTATTTTGGGATAAGCCGCTATGAATTTACTTCTTGCTTCATCAATCGCTTTTCTGTCAGAATCAAAAAATAATTGAACTCTATAACCTGGAATTTGAGGCGAAGTGGCAGGCGGAATTATTGCTCCTTGTTTTTTTACAAGTCCATCAATTCTTGTATCTTTTATTATTTCAACTTTTCCTTCCTGACATAGGACAGCAAATGTTAAAAAAAGGAACCCAAAGAGTGAAATATACTTTTTCATAAAATATTAATTTTATTAGGCAAAGGTAATGAAGTTAGTCAAGCAATATATATATCATAGAAAATATTGGTGTTTTTAAATGTTAAAAAAGGTGTTAACAAAGTACAAATCAGAGATTACCAAAATTTGCTTATTTAGAATGAATTTAAATTAAGCTTTATCGTATTTATTTTGTCATAAAACTGTCATGAAATAGTGCGATTCTTCTAATTTTGCTTCCGTCAAACAGTGTTTTTTTGACGGTAGACTTATAGTTTTTTACATGAAAATATCTAGTAGTCAGATGTTTATATACTTAAGAAATTGGTGTTTCAGCGCTTTAACCCTAGTGTTTTTAGCGGGAACATTCACAGCTCAAGCTCAAGGTGATGCACTTTTCAAAGCGAAATGTGCCAGCTGTCACCAACCACATAAAAATGGTACAGGGCCAAAATTATTCCAAGTGCGCCAGAAATGGACTGATGGAGGAGCCAAAGAAGGCTCTATCTATCAATGGGTAAACAATTGGCAAAATGCTGCCGCTTCCGATCCTTATGCACAAACAGTTTC
>CANNKP010000242.1 GCA_947505255.1 Flavobacteriales bacterium | reverse complement strand
GTTGGTTAGAGCGCAGGATTCATAACCCTGAGGTCGAGAGTTCAAATCTCTCTCTCGCTACATAGAAAAGTAAGGCTTAGAGAAATCTAAGCCTTTTTTTGTTTAAAAAAAATATTAGGATTCATATCCGCAAGTTGGCGGACGAGAGTTCATCAGTCGGTTGACTGACTCTCGCTACAAAGGAAATTTCAAACGAAAGTTTGGACTTTTTTTTATTTAAAAGGTAGGATTCGAGAGTTCATCAGTCGGTTGACTGACTCTCGCTAAAAAAAAAAGGAACACTCTCGTATTCCTTTTTTTAAATTACATTCAAATATTCTTAATGTTGATGTCCATGCTCTCCATGCACATGACCATGACTAATCTCTTCTTCCAATGCGTCTCTTAATTCAAGAATTTCACCAATGAAATGCAAATCAGTTCCAGCTAATGGGTGATTAAAATCCATTTTCATCAATTCTGGAGTGATTTCTAGTACACGACCTCTTAATTGGTTGCCTTCATTGTCCGACATTGGAATTAATGACCCAATTGGGAAATATTTTTCATCAAAAACACCAGATTCGTCATTGAAAACATCCAACGGAATCATAGCAATTTGGTTTTCATCAAAATCACCGTAAGCGTTTTCAGAAACAATTACAACCTCAAAAGTATCACCAACTTTTTTACCATCAATGCTTGCTTCGAATTCAGGAATCATCGAACCAACACCATACAAAAATACCATTGGATTTTCAGTAGTTGTTTCTTCGATTGTCTCTCCTGTTTTGTGATTAGATAGTTTGTATGTCAACGATACTACCTTGTTATTTTCAATTTTCATAATGTTCTTTTTAAAATAATGGCGCAAATATAAGGAGAAAGTTTAGTTGTCTTAAAAATAGTTTAGAAGTATTTGGCTTTAGGCCATTTGGTATTCATATAAAAATGAAGAGCCACAGATTCACAGATTAGATTTATGAGAAATCTGTGCGTCTGTGGCAATAAATAAGTATAATTCAATTAGAACTTCTGCAATTCATTTTTGACAAAATCAGCTAGTTCTTTTAAATATTCCTCTGTGAAGTCAAATTTAATTCCGGCTGTAGCGTAGATCTCAGGAATCGATTTCGTATACCCCAAACGTAATGCATTTTTATAATCTTCAATCGCTTTCGGGAAATCTGTCATGCTGTTTTTCCAAACTCCTAAAGCACCCAATTGCGCTATTGCGTACTCGATGTAATAAAACGGAACTTCAAACAAATGCATTTGTCGTTGCCAAGCTGTTGCTTGAACTTCTTCGTAGCCTGTCCAATCTGTTAAACCAGTACCATATTCTTTGGAAATAAGCATCCATTTGGCATGACGTTCACTAATAGTATGTTTGGGGTTTTCATATACCCAATGCTGAAATTCATCGATTTGAGCAATCCAAGGCATGATTTTTAAAATAGATTCTAATTGTTCTTTTTTAGCGCGTTTAAAATCATCTTCATTCGCGTAAAATTCATTCCAAAGGTTCATTGTCAATAATTCCATCGACATAGATGCCAATTCCGCTACTTCTGAAGGCAAACTTTTAAATCCTGTTAGTTCTAAATCACGACTCAAGAATGAATGAACTGCATGACCACCTTCGTGAACCATCGTTACAAGGTCTCTTTGCGCTCCAACTGCATTCATAAAGATAAAAGGAACTCCAATTTCATAAAGAGGGTAGTTGTATCCACCAGGTGCTTTTCCTTCTTTTGAATCTAAATCCAAATAAGCCATTTCATCCATTGTAATCAGGCAATCACTGAAATAGGTGTCAATTTTGCGAAACATATTAATAGTTCCTGACAAGAGTTCTTTTCCTGTATTAAAAGGTTTCAAAGGTTGTTTTCCATCTGGATCAACTTCTGAATCCCAAGGTTTAAATTTGTCTTTCCCTAGTTTAACAAGCTTTTCTTGCTGTAAAATTTTGACAATTGGAACAATTTGCTTTTTAATTGCACTATGGAAATTCAAACAATCTTCTTTCGTGTAATCAAATCTCCCTAATTCTTGAAATTTGTAATCTCTATAATTTGCAAAACCAGCATTTAAAGCAACTTGGTGTCGACGCTCAATTAAATCAGTATACAATTTATCAAGTTGATCAATATCTTCATTTCTACGTGTTGACATTTTTTCAAAAATCTCCTTTCTTAAAGCTTCATCCGTTTCTTTTAATAGGGAAGAGGCTTTTTGCATTGTAAGGGTTTCGCCTTTATGTTCAATTGTCTGAGCAGCTGAAATTGAGCCAAAAAGTTGACTTTTCTCATTGATTTCGGCTTCGATTGCAATGTTTTCTTCACGATAAAGTTCCAAAGCGGTTTTAACTGAACGGAAATAGAGTTGATAATCTTGATCTTTATTGAATTCATCAAAGAAAGCCGAATCAATCATTTTCTTGTTGAGTTTGTCTTCAAATGGTGCTAATTCTGGCTGAATTTTAGTCACAAAAAAAGTATATGCCTCGCTCAATTCAGTTTTTCGTGTGTCAATCGTCATTTTAATATATCTCCAAGCAGCATCTTCTTCTAAAACAGCTTCAAGCTCACTTTTGTCAAGTAACCATTTTTTGTAATCATCTTTTGACTCAATAGACCGATTGACTAAATCTTCAAATGACGGTTTGATTTTTTCCCAAGAATCTATCACAAGATTTTCAGCAACATATGATCTTTTATTTTTTGTTATTTTCATAATTGAGTTCAAAAAAAATGCCGCCCCTGGCCCCTGAGTTTATCGAAGGGCGAGGGGCGGCTTATAAAGTTATAATTTAACTAAATAGGTTTGTTTTACTTACCTCTACTAGTGCTTGTTTTTGTAGCAGTTACCTTTTTTGCAGCTCCTGGTTTAACAACTTTCGCAGCACCGGATGCTTTTGGTTTTGCAGCTACAGCTTTTTTAGCAGGTGCCTTTTTTACTGGAGCAGCTTCTTCAGTTGAATCCGCTTCTTTCTTCGCTTTTGGCGTTTTCTTCTCAGCAACTTCTTCTTTTTCGATTAATTTAAGATTTCCAGATTTTTGTAAAAGGTTGTACCATTGGAACATCTTTTTAACATCTGAAGGATAAACTCGCTCTTGATCGTAATTAGGAAGAATCTCTAATAAATAACTTTGTAAAACAGTTAAATCTTCTTTATGAGAAGGACATTCCTTACCACCTTCTTTGTCGTAAACCGCTTTTAACAATGTACGCAAAGGAGCGTCATCGTCATATGTGTAGATAGAAATATCATCTAATGCAGAAATTTTATCTGTAGCATATGCTGGAAAGCGTTTGCTATCGATTAATGACTCCACAATGATGTTGTTTTTACCTTGTGC
>CANNKP010000241.1 GCA_947505255.1 Flavobacteriales bacterium | reverse complement strand
CAAGCAATTTTTGGAAATCCAGACGTTTTAGTATTGGATGAGCCTACCAATGACCTTGACTTAAAAACTATTGGTTGGTTGGAAGATTTTTTGTTAGATTTTAAAAATACAGTGATAGTTGTATCGCATGACCGTCACTTTTTAGATACCGTTTGTACACACATTTGTGATATTGATTACAGCAAATTAAACATGTTTACTGGGAATTACTCATTCTGGTACCAATCTTCACAATTAGCAACTCGTCAACGTTCAGATAAGAATAAGAAAGCAGAGGAAAAGAAAAAGGAATTGCAAGATTTCATTTCGCGTTTCTCAGCGAATGCATCTAAATCAAAACAAGCTACGAGCAGAAGAAAGATGTTAGACAATTTGAATATTGAAGACATCCAACCGTCGAGTAGAAAATATCCAGGAATTACATTTCACCAAGACCGTGAAGCAGGAAATCAAATTTTGACGATTGATGGATTAACAAAATCTGCAGAAGGAAAATTTCTTTTCAATAATATTCATTTAATCATCAATAAAGGAGATAAAATAGCTTTTATTTCAAAAAACTCAGTTGCTTTAACGGCATTCTTTGAAATATTGAGTGGCAATTTGAAAGCTGATAAGGGTGAACTTACGTTTGGTACAACAATCAATACGGCGTATTTACCAAATGATAATCATTCATATTTCGTAGATAAAATTCCATTAATCGTTTGGTTACGTCAATTTGCAAATACGGATGAAGAGCGTGAAGAAGTAAATTTAAGAACGTTTTTAGGTCGAATGTTGTTTACCGGCGAAGAAGCTTTGAAAACTGCTAATGTTTTATCTGGAGGAGAAAAAGTTCGTTGTATGTTATCTAAAATGATGTTTGCAAAAGCAAATTTATTGTTGATGGATGAACCAACGAATCACTTGGATCTTGAATCGATTACAGCCTTGAATAATGGTATGAAAGAATATCAAGGAACAATGTTGTTTACTTCACATGACCACGAATTGGTTCAAACTGTAGCAAATCGTATAATTGAAATTACGCCAAACGGGATTATTGATAAAATGATGCCGTACGACGATTATCTTGCGGATGCGAAAATTGCTCAATTGCAAGATGAACTTTATGCTTAATTAATTCAATTTTAGTGATTTATAAGAGTTTTCCTTTGCGTCACCGGTTGATAAGTTTCATCCGAGATATTGATGTAAAAGGATTTCGGAAATTATCTA
Source organism: Flavobacteriales bacterium (assembly GCA_947505255.1). GTDB lineage: Bacteria > Bacteroidota > Bacteroidia > Flavobacteriales_D > Crocinitomicaceae > M0103. Next base: position 2,130 of record CANNKP010000241.1, on the reverse strand, counting down.
TTTTACTACCGAAATGGTTGCTTTCTGATCCTAAAACAACGGCATCTTATATCCTGAAAACGAACCATGATTTTTTGTTACGAATCAATCCGTCCGAAGATGCTGGCGTAGAATTAAGTTTGCACGAAACTGGAACATACGAAAAAGGAATTTTGACCTTTTTACAATCCAATCTAAGAAAAGGAGATTGTTTTGTGGATGTTGGCGCTAATATAGGACTTATGTCAATTTTTGCTTCGAATTGCGTTGGTAATGAAGGTCAAGTTTTAGCGTATGAAGCGCATCCCAAGACGGCTGAATTGTTAAATGAGAATATTCAATTAAATCAATTGCTGAATATTCAAGTTTGTCAATATGCATTGGGTTCAGAAGAAGGCCAAACAAAAATTTACGACAATTGGCAAATCAATAGAGGTGGAGCTTCTTTGATTGTGAAAACAAACGATTCAATTGCTTTTGATATTGAAATTCATCAGTTAGACAATAAGATTCCTACTAATTTACAACCAAAAATCATTAAAATTGACGTAGAAGGTTTTGAATTGGAAGTGTTAAAAGGAGCAAGTGAAACTATCAAAAGATTTCAACCAATACTAATTGTTGAGTTTTCTGAAATAAGGGAAAATGTGCATGAATCAGGAGCACAGCTTGTTGAAATTATTAAAACATTTGGCAATTATCGGTTCTACAAATTGAAAGGTGGAAAAGAACGGAAATCCAAACTCGTTGAAATTAAATCGAATGATGAGTTGCCACAGCATGATAATGTGATTTGTATTCCTTGAATTCGTAACCATTAACTCATTTTAAACCACATAGGCACATAGGGAACATAGTTTGATATGAGAGGAATTTCTTAACCAAATAGACCTATTAATTGATGCACTTTCAATATTTGTGATTTTAAACCACATAGCGGTGCACTGAGTTTATCGAAGTGGCACATAGGGAACATAGTTTGATATGAGAGAAATTTCTTAACCAAATAGACCTATTAATTGATGCACTTTCAATTTTTGTAATTTTAAACCACATAGGCACATAGGGAACATAGTTTGATCGTGATTTAAAAAATAATTGAAGATTTTTATAAATTCAGTCCTATGTGTTCTATGTTTCTATGTGTTTCATTTTAGTTTTATCATTAGGAATTCGTGATTTAAAAAATAGTTAAAGATTTTTATAAATTCAGTCCTATGTGTTCTATGTTTCTATGTGTTTCATTTATAATTATAATTAGGAATTCGTGATTTAAAAAATAATTGTAGATTTTTATAAATTCAGTCCTATGTGTTCTATGTTTCTATGTGTTTCATTTTAGTTTTATCATTAGTAATTCGTAATTTTGCCCCAAATAATCATTGTAAAAAACACCATGGTAAATTATTCATTCAGCATTGAAAATCCGAATCAACAATATATTCAAATAAAAGCAACATTTGAAGAACTTGGTGACACAACAATTATTCGTCTACCAAGCTGGAGACCTGGAAGATATGAATTGGGAAATTTTGCTAAAAATGTAAAAGGGTTCAAAGTTTATAATGATCAAAATAAACGTATTGATGCACCAAAAATTCTTAAAGATGCTTGGGAAATAGATACAAAAGACACAAAATCGATTCGAGTAGAATACAGTTATTATGCGTTTGATTTAAATTCTGGTTCAACTTTTTTATCAAAAGAGCAATTATATGTCAATCCTGTAAATTGCTGTGTTTTTTCTGAATCTCACGCAGATCAACCAACTGCTTTGGCATTGAATATCCCTGCTAATTGGAAAGTAGCAAGTTCAATGACTCGAAAAGGAGATGTATTGTTGGCCGATAATTTTGATGAATTGGCTGATTCACCGTTTATTTGTTCTGAAAATCTTCAACATGGCGAATACACATCAGGTCAGACTTTATTTCATTTATGGTTTAATGGCGCCGCAGAGGTTGATTGGGATCGAATTAAAAAAGATTTTAAAGCATTCTCAGATAAGCAAATTGAAAAATTCACTGAGTTTCCAGTGAGTGAATATCATTTTCTTTTCCAAATACTTCCAATTAAGGCCTATCATGGTGTTGAACATTGTAAATCAACTGTTATTACACTTGGACCAACTTACGACCTTTTCGGGCCTTT
>CANNKP010000240.1 GCA_947505255.1 Flavobacteriales bacterium | reverse complement strand
GCAATGATTCCGCCTTCACTGTGTCCAATCAATCCAATTTTCTTTTTATTAACGCCTTTTTTAGTCATTAAAAATGCAACAGCTGCTTGCACATCAGTAGCAAAATCTTGTGTAGTAGCAGTTTTAAAATCACCGGTAGAAGAAGCCGTTCCGCGGTCATCGTATCTCAAAACTCCGATTCCATTGCGCGTCAAATAATCTGACAAAACAAGAAAAGGTTTGTGACTCATTAATTCTTCATCACGATTTTGTGGTCCACTTCCAGAGATTAAAATAACAACAGGATAAATACCTTCTTTTTTCGGAAGCGTCAATGTTCCTGATAATGTAACGCCCGCTTTTTTGTTTTTAAACGTAACTTCTTCGGAATAATAGGGATATGGTTCAATTGGATTTTGAGGTCGTTTAGCTTTGATTATTTCAATCTCATCATGTGATAAATTCATCGGAAACGTTTGTCCTGCTTGACTAAAATTACCAATTATGGTGTTGTCTTTCCCTACAGTTCCAATATATTCGATTTTTGCATTATCGATTTTGATGGTTAAAACTGAATTTTCATAACTCGTTGAAGAAGTTGGAATATCTTTTGCTCCTTGATCCGGGCTATCCATTGTGGAAGTGTATCCCGTCGCTGTCTTAGAAATATTGAACACAAGCCGTAATTGAGTTCCTTGAACTTTTAACAAACCATTCCATTGACCAGTAATTTCTTGACTGTAGGAATTGAAAAAACTTAGAAAAGTAAAAACGAATAAAATGAACTTCTGCATTTTTTTAGGGTTAATTTGACCATTATTTGGTAGCGATAAAATTAACTATTTTTTAGCGAAGAAGAAATTGAGTAGATAATTTGTAACTCATAATTTATTTTATCTAACTAGAGACAGTAAAAATATGGTGAACTAGCGATAAGAGCCATGGTATTTAATTTCCGTATAAGATGAATTTGCCAAGGCAGATAGTTATGTCTTACACCAATATTTATAACGCGTTTAAAAAATTATATCATATTTAGATTACTGCCCTATCATTTATAGTTGATATCGTTGAAGTTACTTAATTATCTAGAAAAATGGGCTTATTGCTGATGTATTATCCCTTTAGTAATTTCTTTTTGAATTGTTTGCCCAAGGTCTTTGTTGTACCAGTTTTGTAAAGCGATTTTTTGCTCTTCTAATGTAAGTTGTTGCTGTTTTAATTCAAGAAATAAAGCATGTGCCGGCTCAGGTCGTGGTCCCCAAACAAATAAATCGTTGTTGTCTGAATCCCTGACGATTAGAATGGGAATTGCTTTTCCTCCATGTGTTAAATAGTTTTCAATTTCCGAATTTTCGCTGTCTCTCAATTTGATTTCAAGTGTAATCAGTGGATTCAATTCAGCCATTTTCACCATGAAAGGAACACAGTGGGAAGCATCTCCACACCAAGGTTCGGAAATGATAACCCATGTTTGTTTTGTTGAAATTGAATTGATGGCAGCAATTGTTTCTGGAAGAATTTCACCTTTTTTTATCCACCTATTAAACCGTGAAAAATTAAGTTTTGTATATTCTAAAAAATGCGGATCGTCATATGGAGTATGTGTTATTTTACCTGCTAAAACCTCGTCGAATGTCTGTTGATAGTCTTTGAATGTCATGTCTTTGAATTTTTCTGTAAAGTTAAGGTCACTTTTAAAAATGAATGCAACTTAGATTACAAATCAGCTGTCTAAAAAAAACTTTTGGATTGCAAGAATGCCTCCATTTTATCAAGTGTAAAGACAAAAAAAAAGTCCACAAAAACGAATTTCTGTGGACTTATAAAATTGAATTTATGACTTATTGAGGTAAGCAAACAACACTTATTTCTTTCATTTCCATGTTTCCGTCATGGTCTTTTTCAACGTCAACTATCAGTTTAACTACTGAAGTATCTGTTACATTGTTCGTCCAAGAATAATCCAATGCGTAGTTTGCCGCGTGAACATCATGCACCTCAGAAAATACTGCACTTCCAGTTGTTAAATTTGTAAACGTTACCGTATAACCATGCATTTCTGCAGATCCTGATACTGTTCCTGTTAAATGTACTGCTGCTCCAAAAGGAATGGTGTCATTTGCACTGGGTGTATTGAAAGTGATTGTTGCGGTTACGATTTCATCTTTCTTACAAGAGATAAGTGAAAAGGATAATAATGCGATTATGATAATTGATCTTGTCATTTTTTATGTTTTTTAGAAATTAAATAATTGAGTGAAATAGACACCAATTCTTTTTGTTGAACGGATCCACTTCCTAAGTTTTGATAAATTGGGAGTTGTCCATAAAGTGATAAAAACCAGTTTGCACGAATAATATTCAAGCCAATTTTCCCACTGATGATTTCTCCATTGTTCATGCTTTCATTGGTCGTGTAGCCATGTATTAGATCTTTTAAAATTAAACTCGCTTGGAATCCAACGAACGGTCGAAATGTGGTCTTCGAAAATTTGAACATTCTAAAGATAGTTCCTCCAATCGACGATGAATTCCCATATTGATAGCCGTATTTATTTTGTAAAGAATAGGAGTTGGAAGCTTCAATTTGTCCGCCATTTTTGCCCGATTGAAAGATATAATTGGCAGACAGCGTAAAATTAAAAGCACCAGTTCCAGGATACATATTCGACATGGCATGTGCGCTTTCTGAATAATTCCCTGTTGGAGATTTTATCCCAAATCCGATATTCAACTGTTGGTTGATAATCCCATTCGTATCTTTTTGAATAATTGGTGTATAGAAGCTCTGTAAGCCAATATCACCTATTCCATACTGAATAGTTTTTGAACCACTTTCGATTTGAATCGCATAAGAATAGGGCAGTGTCCCAATTATTTGCCAACGATTGGACAATTGAAACTTTCCCATCAAATCAGATTGAAGAAAATATTCGGTTGAGTTGATCGAAACTCCCGTTAAAAGTGATTCACTATGGCTGCAATATCGCCTATAAGTTGAACGAATTCCAATAAAATGGAAATCATTTGTTGGTGTAAAACCATTCATGCCAGATGCGCTAACACCGCCACAAACATCGCATGCCACAGTTGCGAAATGCAGGTATACACCAATTGTTAATGCAACATATTTGAGCATACAATTAGATTTAAATAAGTAAAATAGGACTAATTGTTTTAGTTCCTTTTATTATGAAAATCGGATGGTGGGTGGATGAAAAATAGTGGATAAATGCTCCTTAGAATAAAGGGAAGCATAGGTGTAAAAATGCGTTATATGTTCACTTCTAAACGATGAAAAAATAGATGGTTTTATCTGCAAAATCGAGCAACTTTGAAGTTCAATTTTCCCAGTATAAGGATTATGTTTTTT
>CANNKP010000239.1 GCA_947505255.1 Flavobacteriales bacterium | reverse complement strand
GTTAAACCTGATAAAGAAAGATTTGTTGCATTTTCAACAGAAGAAGTTCCAGTTCCAGGTGTAAATCCTGTTGGACCATATTCTACATTCCATTGTGTTTCATTTCCTGAAGCTGTCCAAGAAAGATCAGCTGTAAAATAAAGAACATTTGAAGCAGCAAGAGCAACAGGAGCTCCTGGCTGAGTAACAACAATTGAAATTGTAGAACCCATTAACCCCGTATTATCCATTATAACAACCGAATATGTTCCAGCAGTTAAGTTTGTTGGAATAGCACCATAAGCACCACCATTAACCGAATAAGTGAAAGGTAAAGCACCACATTCTACAGTTCCTAAAGTAAATGAACCATTGTTCCCACCATTACAAGTTGCGTTTACAGGTGAAAGTACTGCATTAACATTAGCAACATAAACTGTAACTAATGAATTTGAAGCGCTTTGACATCCGTTAAGGGTTGTACCAACATAAAATTCATATGTTCCAAATGAGGCTGTAGGCATAACGCTTGAACCAACAGCTTCTAAAGGAGAACCTGTACCCAAAACGTTTCCACCACTTGCAGCATTATACCAAGCAAGGTTATAAACTGGAGCAGGTGAATTTAATGTTACAGTAGCATTTATTACGATTTGATCTGCGAAAGCATCACCATCATGAGCAATAACTGTTACCGATGTTAATGGTAAATATGGTGTAAGATCAAAATTAGTTAAGTCACATTGAGCGAAAGCAACAGTAGTGCCATTCACAACTATGTCATAATTGAACCAGCCATATAAAGCACAATAACCAGGAGTACCGTAATATGTTATTTGAGCAGCTAAAAATGCACTTGAAACAGATCCTGCAGCACAACTAAAATTTGTAATAGTTGCTGATGGATTTGTATTATCTAAACCAGAAGCACTTGCTGTTGTTGTACATGAGGAAGCACTTGAAGGAGGAGTAGTAGCTGTCATTGGGACGCTTGCAACACCTGCACATTGATTATAAACTGATTGAGTAACAATCGGAGCTGGAGGGATAATGGAGCTTACTGAAACAGCTGTTCCAACAGTATTAGACCAACATTGAGTAGCTGTTTCATAAGCAGCTAAATAATATGTGCCAGATGCAGTGTAAGCGTATGGTATTGTTGCTGGTAATGCAATTGAACTACCACCAGAAACTGTCCCTTGCCAATAATAGCTATATCCAGGAGGTGCCGCAGCAGCTGTCAAAGTTGAACCAGCAGGAGCACATGATGGATTTACCGCTGCAACCGCAGATGGCGGAGCAGATGCAGTTGAGAAATTAGTTACTACTACGGAAGAAGTAGTAGACCATAGTGAAGTAGAAGTAGAGTATGCATTAACATAATATGTCCCATTAGCAAAAATTGGTAAAGGACCTGTAACAGCATTTAATTGACTCGTCCCTGTAGAAGTCGTTTGCCAGTACCACGTTTCATTTGCTGGGGCAGATCCCGCAACTGTTAAAGTTGAGCCTAAAGCACAAGTTGGAGTACCTGCAGCTTGAATTGGTGCAGCTGGAGCATTTGGCGGAGGAATCGTTTGTTTCATTCTAATATTTGAACAAACAGTATTAGACGAACAAAAATATAAACCTAGATGAATTTGAACAACACCAGTATAAGTAGCCGTCCAAGAAACATACGATTGCACGCCACAATAATCATCGCTATAAGCTATATAACCACCAACATTATCACGAAGCGTTAATTGTGAGTCATATGTAATTGTAGAACCATTTGCCGAACACGTTGAAAATTCAACAAGAGCACCGGATACAACATTTACTAATGCATATTCACCAGCATAATTACAACCATTTACATTCGACCAAACAGCGGTAGGATTAACAGCTGAGGACGGATACAAACTTGTTGATGTGCATTGAGCATAAGCGCTATTTACCGAAAACATTGCAAAAAGCAACAAGGCAAATAAAACACTACATTGTTTGATTAAATTTTTAGGTATTTTTTTTCTCATAGCAAACTATTTTTAAGTTAATTAAGTTACAAATGTAGTTAACTCATGTCCAACAAAACAAGTTTATTTTAAAAAATCATTAACAAATTAATTTGAATGATAATTTAACTAGTATTACTCGAATATTTACTTGTTTCTGTCGAATATTTTTAAGTTTAAACGTATAAATTTTTTAAAAATGAATTTAAGTTTATCACATAAAACGGCCCTTGTTTGTGGAAGTACCCAAAGAAAAGCAAAAGGTTTAGAACTAGCTTCTTTGTGAGCAAATATTGTTCTTTTAGCTCGAAATGAAGATAAATTAAAGGCTACATTAACTGAATTAGATTCATCTCAAGGTCAAAAGCATGGATTTTTAGTTGCTGATTTTTCATAAATAGCTATTTTAGTTTAGGTTATTAAGCTAAAACTTTAAATTGTGGTAACATAATGAAAAACTAAAACTTACATGTTTGTTCTAAAAAACAGATATATAGAATATTAATACTTTATCTGTTTCCAAATAAATCTTCACAAAAACGGAATAAACAAATATGGAATAAATTACTGAAAATAAAAAAGGGAAGTCTTTCGACTTCCCTTTTAAATAAAGGATTAATTCTTATTGAAGAATTACACGGAATACTTTCATAGCGTTGTCGTTATAAACGCGAATCATGTAAATTCCTGAAACTTTTCCAGTCAAATTAACTTCAGTTGTTGCTGTTCCATTAATCGCAGCAGCTTTTGTTGCAATAACACGTCCATCAACATCTGTAACTTCATAATTGAATATTTCTGTTGAACCTGAATTCGAAATGTAAACAAACCCATTCGTTGGATTTGGTGACAATGACATTGCTGCAAAGTACATTTCTTCAATATTCAAGTAATCACATGCGCCGTTGACTGTCAACAAAACATTCGCTGTGTCATTTGGACAAACTCCATTTCCTGTGATGTAATCGTAATTAAACATACCAGGAATGTTGCTTGAAATGATTTCAGAATTGGATAAAAGGTTATTACTTGGATCATACCAAGAACCACCAAAATCAACATTACCAGTTAAACCAGCTAATAAATCGATTGGTGCATTTCTACAAACTGTGATTGATCCATCATCTCCAGCAGATGAAGGTTGGTAAATCTCTACTTGGCTAACAATCGAATCATAAGCACAACCATCAGTCATTCTGTATTCAAAGTTGAACACTTGGAAAGCCAATCCTGCAGATGCAAATAAACTATCTGTAATACCAGTTTCTGCAGATGCTAATTCTGCTGTCCATAATCCTCCTTGATCATTTCCAGTAATTCCATTAAATAAGTTAACTGTATCTCCAGCACAAACATTAATGATATTAGCAAATGAACCAGCTTCCAAGTTGATTGGTGTAACTGAAAT
>CANNKP010000238.1 GCA_947505255.1 Flavobacteriales bacterium | reverse complement strand
GAAAACTTTATTATAAAGGTAGAGTTTTAGCTGAGAAAGAAGTAGCAGTTTAATTACTGCTTTTACTTAATTTTCTTTCTTAATGAAGATTGGAATTGATGTTTTAGGCGGTGATTTTGCTCCGGAAGCAAACCTTTCGGGTGCAATACTTGCCAAAAAAGAACTTCCAAACGATGTAACAATCGTTTTATTAGGCGACAGAGATCAAATCTCTAGTGGCCTTTTGTTGTTAGGAGGAAATGTAGATGATTTTGAAATTGTACATGCACCAGATTGTATTACAATGGAGGATCATCCAACAAGAGCTATTCCTCAAAAACCGAATAGCAGTATTGCTGTTGGTTTTGATCTTCTAGCTAAGAAAGAAATTCAAGCATTTGCTAGTACTGGTAATACGGGAGCTATGTTGGTTGGAGCAATCTATAAAATCAATACAATTCCTGGTGTTATTCGTCCATGTATTACATCAACATTACCGCAAATCGATGGGTCAAAATCAATCTTATTAGATGTTGGCTCAAATGCAGATTGTAAAGCAGATGTATTATATCAATTTGCTGTATTAGGCGCCCTGTATGCCAAAAATGTTTATGGTATCGAGAACCCAAGAGTGGCTTTATTGAATATTGGTGAAGAAGAATCTAAAGGAAATTTATTGACTTTGGCAGCTCACAAATTGATGGCTGATTCTGACGATATAAATTTTATCGGCAATATAGAAGGAAGAGACATTTTCTTCGCTAAGGCAGATGTTGTCGTCTGTGATGGTTTTACAGGAAATGTTGTATTGAAAGAAGCAGAAGGAATTTATACTCTTATGAAAATGAGGGGAATTCAAGATGAATATTTTGATAGATTTAATTATGAAAATTACGGTGGTACTCCAATTTTAGGAGTGAAAGGGAATGTTATTATTGGTCATGGAATTTCAAATAGTATTGCCGTAAAAAATATGATATTACATTCCTTTGAAGTAGCCCAATCGGGTTTAGCTTCAAAGGTTAATGAAGCATTTAGTTAATTATGGGAAAGATTACAGCAGCAATTACAGGAGTTCAAGGTTATGTTCCTGAGTATATCCTAACCAATGATGACCTTGCGGAAATTGTTGACACGTCGAATGAATGGATTTTGTCTCGAACAGGCATTGAGGAAAGACGTATAATGAAAGATGGTGCATCTTCTGATATGGCCGCTGCTGCAGTTTCACAATTATTAGAAAAAAAAGGCATTGACCCACTTGATATTGATTTAGTTATTTGTGGAACGGTAACGCCAGATTATCCTTTTCCAAGTACAGCTAATGTTGTGTGCGATAAAGTTGGGATGAAGAATGCTTGGGGTTACGATGTAATTGCAGCTTGTTCTGGTTTTATTTATTCTTTAGCAACTGGCGCACAATTTATTGAAACAGGTAAATACAAAAAAGTATTGGTTATCGGAGTTGATAAAATGTCTTCTATTATTGATTACCAAGATCGCACAACGTGTGTAATATTTGGTGATGGAGCAGGTGTTGTATTGTTAGAGCCAAATGAAGAAGGGTTAGGAGTTTTGGATTTTATTTTACGAAGTGATGGTGCTGGTAGAAATTATTTGATTCAACCTGCAGGTGGTTCTGCCAATCCTCCAACACACCAAACGATAGAAGATAGATTGCACTACGTGAAACAGGAAGGAAAGCAAGTTTTTAAATTTGCTGTGACGAATATGGCTGAAGTCTCTGCAGAAATCATGGAGAAAAATAATTTGACAAGTGACGATGTTGATTGGTTAGTTCCCCACCAAGCAAATTTGCGAATCATTGACGCAACTGCTAATAGAATGGGTCTTCCTAAGGAAAAAGTAATGATTAATATTCAAAAATACGGAAATACTACAGCGGGCACATTACCACTTTGCTTGTGGGATTACGAAAGTCAATTGAAAAAAGGTGACACGCTCATATTATCTGCCTTTGGTGGTGGATTTACATGGGGTGCAATTTATTTAAAATGGGCGTATAATTCATAAAAAAAACTATTTTTACAATTATAAAATTTAAGAGATATGAATCTGCATGAAATACAAGATTTAATAAAATTTGTTGCTAAATCAGGGGTTAGTGAAGTTGAAATTGAGCAAAAAGATTTCAAAATTGTAATAAAAGCTGAGAATAAATCTAAAGGTAACGATCAACCTATTTATGTTCAAGCAAGTGCTCCAGCTCCAGCAGCTCTTCCGGTTGCAGCGGCACCAGTTTCAGCAGCGCCAATAGCAGCAGCACCTGTTGATGAGAACGCAAATTTTATTGTTGTTAAGTCACCAATGATTGGAACGTTCTATCGTTCAAACGGTCCAGACAAGGAGCCTTTTATCAGTGTTGGTCAAATGGTTGGAAACGGTGATACAATTTGTATTATTGAAGCAATGAAATTATTCAATGAAATTGAATCTGAAGTTTCAGGTAAAATTGTGAAAGTATTGGTTGACGATGCTTCTCCTGTTGAATATGATCAACCATTATTCTTAGTAGACCCAGCTTAAAAAATTCAGAATTCAGAATTCGGAATTCATAATTCAAGAAGTATGTTCAAAAAAATATTAATTGCCAATAGAGGTGAAATAGCATTGCGTATTATTCGTACATGTAAAGAAATGGGAATTAAAACTGTTGCCGTTTATTCAACTGCAGATAAAGATAGTTTACCGGTTCGTTTTGCTGATGAGGCAGTATGTATAGGACCTCCTGTAAGTTCTAAATCATATTTGTCTATTCCAAATATTATTGCCGCAGCTGAAATTACAAATGCTGATGCAATTCATCCTGGTTATGGTTTCCTTTCTGAAAACGAGAAATTTTCAAAAGTATGTCAGGAGCACGGGATTAAATTTATTGGTGCAACGCCAGAGCAAATTTCTGGAATGGGAGACAAAGCGAATGCGAAAGCAACAATGATAAAAGCTGGTGTTCCTTGTATTCCAGGATCAGTTGGTCTTATAAAAGACATGGTTGATTGTATTAAAAACGCAAAGCAAATTGTTTATCCTGTTATTTTGAAAGCAACTGCCGGTGGTGGAGGAAAAGGAATGCGTATTGTTTGGAAGGAAGAAGATTTGCAAGCTGCATGGGATTCTGCAAGACAAGAAGCGGGAGCTGCATTTGGAAATGATGGTTTGTACATGGAGAAATACATTGAAGAACCACGTCACATTGAAATTCAAATTGCAGGAGACCAATTCGGTAATGCGTGTCACTTATCTGAACGTGATTGCTCAATTCAACGTCGTCATCAAAAATTAGTAGAAGAAACTCCTTCTCCTTTCATGACGGAAGAGTTAAGAGAGAAAATGGGCGAAGCAGCTATTAAAGCAGCAAAAGCTGTTAAATATGAAGGTGTAGGAACTGTAGAATTTTT
>CANNKP010000237.1 GCA_947505255.1 Flavobacteriales bacterium | reverse complement strand
TTCAATAAAAGACCTTAGAAATCATATTGGAATTGTTTCTCAAGAATCCATATTATTCAATACATCGGTTAGAGAAAATATTGCATTTGGAATGCTAGATTCAACAATTGAGGAGATTCAAGATGCCGCCAAAATTGCAAATGCTCATGAATTTATTATGAATTTGGAGAATGGGTATGAAACGAATATTGGCGAGCGTGGGAATAAACTTTCAGGAGGCCAAAAACAACGAATTAGCATCGCACGAGCAATATTAAAAAATCCAACTATTTTGATTTTGGATGAAGCAACTTCCGCATTGGACACTGAATCTGAAAAATTGGTTCAAGATGCCTTAGATCATTTAATGAAAGATAGAACTTCAATTATTATTGCACACAGGTTAAGTACAATACGCAATGTTGATGAAATAATAGTGTTATCGAAAGGCGAAATAAAGGAGCGTGGAACGCATTCAGAGTTATTAGCATCAAAAGGAATGTATTTTAATCTTTGCTCTTTGCAAGGGATGGCTGAATAAATTAAGTTCTTTTTACTTAAAATTCATATAATCTTTCGGATTAACAGCACTTTGGTTATACCATAATTCAAAATGCAAATGTGGCCCAGAAGTGTTCTCTCCAGTGTTCCCTACAATGGCAATTGGATCACTCATTTGAACTTTTGAACCCAATTTTTTCAAAACAGTTTTAGTATGCTTATATACAGAGATGTATCCATTGGCATGATCCAAGATAAGCACAAAACCATCTTTTTGAGTATATCCTGAATAAATAACAGTTCCAGATAAACAAGCTAAAACTGTTTTATCTTTTGTTGTAACGATATCAAGTCCAGGATGATTGTTTATTTCAAATTCTTGACTGATAACACCAGTTACAGGTTCAACAAAGAATTGTATTGTCGATTTTTTCCTTCGTTTTGGATTCGTCCGCAAATCATCCTTAACTTTTTCAGACAATTTTGTTTCGTTTTCAGTTCGTTCAGTTTGAATTTTTGTCGTATTGATAGGTTGTGTCTCAGGAATGTTCTGATCTAGAGAATCTTCAATTACATCGCCAGAAATAATTTTTTTTATAGACAAAATATATGCTTCCTGCTCGTTAATTCGTTGGGTTAAAGAAATTATTTTTTGATGTTGAATTTCTAGATTCGTTCTATCTAAAGTAACGTCATTTTTAGTAAGATAAGATGAAAAAGGACCTTTTAGGGCAAGAAATGTAAACAAAACACCAATTATGAGACAAAAAATAGAAATGAATGAAAACAGTTGAATTCCTGTTGCATTAAAACTCCATTTCTCTTCAAAATTAATTGGATTCGAAATAGCATATTTATTCGATTGCCGGAGATTAAATAAAATAGTCCTAATACGATTCATAATTAAACAAAACTGTCAATTTTTATCATATTTTGCAACAATATTAAATGTTTCTTCGTTTAATTTATGTAAATTAGAAGAACTTGGAGCGAATTTTGGAAGTTCCGACAACGAATTAAGTTTTTATACGTCTATTTAGTGTTGAAAAAAGTTTTTTACATATTAACCTTATTTAGTTTTACTTGCGTTACTTCATATGCGCAATTGATTACAACTCCTGGAGCTGCTCCTAGTTCATTGGTGCAAAATGTATTATTGGGTTCAGGTGTGACCGTTTCAAATATAATGTATAATGGAAGTTTAGGTGCAATTAGTGAATTTACTGCAACTGGAACGAATCTTGGAATTACAAATGGTATTGTGCTTACTACAGGAACCGTAAGCAACACTGGCGCAGGACCTCAGGGACCAAATAATCAAACGAATGCTGGTGTGGATAACAGTGTTGGCGGATCAGTTTTATTGTCTACAATTATTGGTGGAACTCAAACATTTAATGCTGCAGTGTTAGAATTTGATTTTGTACCATATTCTGATACAGTGCGGTTTAAATATGTATTCGGATCAGAAGAATATCCTGAGTTTGCCCCGCCGAATAACGTCAGTTATAATGATGTTTTTGGATTTTTTATCTCAGGGCCAGGGATTGTAGGGAATCCTAATATTGCAAAACTTCCTAATGGTGCAATCGTTTCAATTAATAATGTAAATCCAGTTACAAATCCAACATTTTATAATGCAAATGGTGATGGGAATACTGCCCCTCAAAATGGTTCTCCATTCTACATTCAATATGATGGTTTTACTGATGTTCTTGAGGCAGTTTCTCGCGTACAATGTGGTCAAACGTATCATTTAATAATTGCCGTTGCAGATGTTGGTGACGGAATTTTCGATTCAGGGATATTCTTAGAAGCAAATAGTCTTTCTTCAAAAACACCTGTAGATATTACCTATGCCTTATCCCAACAAGTTTTTGCGGATCCAAATTTAATGGCGGAAGGATGTGTTTCAGCGACTGTTACGCTTACAAGAGGAACAAACGATTTGGCGTCTGCAATGACTATTCCAATTAATGTTGGAGGGACTGCTACAGAAGGTGTTGATTATACGAATATCCCAAATTCAATAACTTTTCCTGCAGGGCAAACTACAGTTTCATTTACGCTAAATGCCCTTGCTGATCTTTTAACTGAAGGTCAAGAAACAATCATTCTAAATTTTCCAATTACTGATCCTTGTGGAAATATAACACCAATTGTAATAAATTTAGGAATTTCAGATGTGCAACCAGTGGCAGTAACTGTTGCAGATGTTAGTGTTTTGTGTCCTGGAAATAATGTTACTTTAACAGCTATACCAAGTGGGGGAGTTCCTCCCTACACCTATAATTGGAATACCGGCGCAACAACACCAAGTATTTCAGTTGCTCCCTTGTCAAATCAAACATATACCGTTTCTGTAACGGATAATTGCTTAAATGAAACTGCAACTGACTCCGGAATTGTTACAGTTGCAGTTTATGACCCAATTGTTCTTACTGTAACACCAGATATTACCGAAATTTGTCCATATATTCCTGCACAATTAGATGTTGTTGTGACTGGTGGCGCAGGAGGTAATACATATAGTTGGAGCTCAAGTCAAGGCCAGCAATTGGGTAATTTGCCCACTCAAAATGTAACCCCATCTACGACCACTACATATACAGTTGTTGTTACAGATCAATGTGGTACACAAGAAACAGCAGCTGTTCTTTACACGATTACAAGTCCACCTTTATTAATAACATTGAGTCCAACTGTAGAAATTTGTCCTGGGGATAGCGCACAAATAAGCGTTTCTGCTACTGGAGGCTATGGGCAATATTATTATTTATGGCCACAAACTGGCGCTAGTACGCCTACAATTTGGGTACATCCGACAGAATCAACATCCTATCAAGTAAGTGTATCTGATGAATGTCAAACCTTTACGGTTACCGGTAACACGAATGTTTATGTTGTTCATCCGATTGCTAATTTTGAAATTTCAAGTAATACCTT
>CANNKP010000236.1 GCA_947505255.1 Flavobacteriales bacterium | reverse complement strand
ATTCCTGTAACACTTAATAATATGTCATCTTCCGAACAAATTTGAGTTGGCGGTGTCAGTATAGTTATTGATAAAGGACTAGGTTCCCCTAAAGTTCCAGTAACAGTAACCACGCATCCATTTGCATCTGTAACAGTAACAGTATGAACACCAACAAACAAATCGTTTGCGATATCTGTAATTGAGCTAGAATTATCCCATGAATAACTGTAAACAGGTGTTCCTAATGTTACATTAATATCTATCATACCATCGTTACTCGAATTACAGGTAACATCGGTTTGATTCGTAATTGTCGCAATCATTCCAGGTATTTCAGTCACATTAACATTTACAGTTCCAGTGCACCCAATAGTTGATGTAATTACACAAGTATAAGCACCCGCTGTTAAGCCAGTTGCAGTTGCAGTTGTTTGAGCAAGTGGATCATTCCAAAGATATGTCACAGTTCCTAATGGTGGGGTCATAACAGCTGTTGCTGTTCCATTTGAACCACCTGGACAAGATATTAATGTTGTTGAACCTGTAAATGCTGCTGGAGTATTTCCTACCGTAACACTGCCAGTAGATGGACAACCACCTGCATCGGTCATTTGAACTGTGTACGTTCCTGCTGGAACATTAATTACTGTTTGTGAAGTTTGGCCACCTAGTGTAGGCCATACAAAAGTAAACGGAGCAGTTCCCGCTCCTGGAATAGCAGTTACAGTTCCAATTGATGAGCTACAAATATCTGGCGTTGAAGTTGCTGTTACACTTGAATTAACTCGAGTAATCCATGTTGTATCAGCCGTAATTGACCCAATACCAGTACCACAAGCCGTCGCAGTCAAAAAATATCCAGTTGTACCTGGCGGTACCACGGGAATATTTAAGACACCAGCATTGTAGGGAAATGTTGCACCTAAGGTGTTTTGCCATTGCATATTTGCACCAGCAGACATTACTAAAATATAAGGTATAGTTGAAATTGTATAATTTGCAGTATTTCCTGGAGCAGTTGGAGTGTATCTTTTTCCATCTTGATTTGCTGGCCAAACTGTATTATTTCTTCCAGGAGTTGCATGAGCAACAGTTCCCGGTGAATTTTCCGTAGCTTGAATTGCCAAACCACCATTCCATGCAGGACAAGGTGGTTTATTTCCAATATGATATTCTATTACATTAGATGTCTCGTAAAAAATAAGCGAATGGTAATTACAACCACCACAAGAGTAATTAGGAACCTCTTTATATAAAACAACAAACTTCCTATTTGGCGCTGTTCCAATTGTTTGATATTGGACCATACCACCAGCACCAGGATTCATGTCTGCATAAATTGGAGATGCACCATTTCTAGCCGAAGTAAAAGCAACACTAGGCAATGGACCAACTCCACCTAAAGCCCATGGACAGTAACCATTTGCTTGAGCAAGGTTAAAAGATACAACACCATTAGCCCCGATTACACATTGCGTGTAATTTGCATTATAAAAATTAAAAGTAAATCCGAGATTCACAATTCCTGAAAAATTATCATCACCTAAAGGCACATTTATTGGTGCATTTAAACTAATACCCGCAGCACCGCCTCCTCCTCCAGCAGCACCACAATTAGTTACCACAACAGGTTGACCTTGGCAAACCGTAGCATCTTGACCTAAACATAAATTGACTGTAGGTAATTGACCAAAAGAGATGGTGACAAAAGAAATTAATGTTATTATTAAGAATATATATTTCATAAGTTAAAATAATTTTTACAAAGTCTAGACGCGCAAAGTTAAAGATAGTTGCTCTAATGCATGAAACTATTTTATCTTATTCTTGTATTCTTGAATATTTCGCAGGTATCATCGAATATTTAAGGGCTTTAATTGAATTAAACATTATTATTCTTTTTTAACGAATGAATACTTTAAAAAATATTTACATTTGCCATGTTGATTTTAAAAAATTTAAAAAATGTCAAATAAATATCAAGCACAGATTGATGCTTTCATGGCAAAAGTGAAAGCTACAAATGGTCATGAAACTGAATTCCTTCAAGCAGTATTGGAAGTAGCAGAAGCTGTTATTCCATTAGTTGAAGAGACACCAAAATACAAGGCAGCCAAAATTTTGGATCGTATTGTTGAGCCGGAAAGAACAATATTATTCCGCGTTCCTTGGTTAGATGATAAAGGAGAAATCCAAGTCAATCGTGGATACCGTGTTGAATTTAATTCGGCAATCGGACCATATAAAGGTGGTTTACGTTTTCATCCATCAGTGAATTTATCGATTCTTAAATTTTTAGGATTTGAACAAGTATTCAAAAATTCTCTTACTACTTTGCCAATGGGTGGAGGAAAAGGAGGTTCTGATTTTGATCCAAAAGGAAAGTCAGATAATGAAGTAATGAAATTTTGTCAATCATTTATGACTGAACTTTGTCGTCATATTGGTCCTAATACAGATGTTCCTGCTGGAGATATCGGTGTTGGTGGTCGTGAGATTGGATACATGTTTGGACAATATAAGAGAATTAGAAATGAATTTACAGGTATTCTTACTGGAAAAGGAAGAAACTGGGGTGGTTCATTAATTCGTCCCGAAGCTACTGGTTATGGTACTGTTTATTTCGCTAAAGAAATGTTAGCTGTTAAAGGTGATTCTTTCCAAGGTAAAGTTGTTGCTGTTTCAGGTTCGGGAAATGTTGCGCAATATGCAATTGAAAAAGCTACTCAATTAGGAGCTAAAGTTGTTACTTGTTCAGATTCTGAAGGGTATATCTATGATGCTGATGGAATTGATGCTGGGAAATTGGCTTTCATTATGGAGTTGAAAAACGAAAAAAGAGGTCGTATTTCTGAATATGCAACTAAATATCCAACTGCTAAATTTGTCGCTGGAAAGCGCCCTTGGGATGTTAAAGTTGATATCGCTTTACCATGTGCGACTCAAAATGAGTTGAACGGTGATGAAGCAAAAGTATTAGTTGCTAACGGTTGTAAATGTATCGCTGAAGGGGCAAATATGCCTTCTACACCAGAAGCAATTGCTGTTTTCCATGCTGCTAAAGTATTGTTTTCTCCAGGTAAAGCTTCTAACGCTGGTGGTGTTGCAACATCTGGATTGGAAATGTCACAAAACTCATTACGACTTAGCTGGACAGCAGAAGAAGTTGATGAGCGTTTACACGGTATTATGGTTTCTATCCACGATGCATGTGTGAAATATGGTACAGATTCAGAAGGATATACTGACTATGTGAAAGGTGCAAATATTGCTGGTTTCATTAAAGTTGCTGATTCAATGATTGACCAAGGTTTGGTTTAATCTTAATAATAAGAATTGAAAAGGTTGATCTTCGGGTCAACCTTTTTTGTTTTAAGGAAATAATTAAAAGAAATTGCTGTTTCCTGCAACAAATTGGGTTAATTTTGCATTCTCAATTTCAATT
>CANNKP010000235.1 GCA_947505255.1 Flavobacteriales bacterium | reverse complement strand
TTTAAAAGTTTGAAAAAATTGATTTGTAACCCTATCAGAAGTCATTTTCTGTATTCGACACTGCAAAATTGCGGCACTATCAAAAGCACATTCGGTTATTTGTCGTTTTCTTTCGATTGTCTTTCGTTTTTAAACGGTTAATATCACTTAAAGCGTTTCTATTAATGGTTTTATGAAGAAAAAATAAATTCTAATAAAAATTGGTTTTCTATGAAAGAATGTCAAACATTAATAAATCAATTAATTATCTTTGGGTTAAACCGTTCATATTTTTATCATGGCTCGAACACTTTTGTTTTTTCTCAGTAGTACACTTTTGTTTTCTTTTTCAGGTTATTCGCAGAAAACAGTTCAAACATTTAATTATGAAGGAGGCGACGTTTATGAGGGAGAAATGGAGAATGGTATGCCAAATGGTACTGGAAAAATGACCTGGATAAGTGGATCTAGTTATATTGGAAGTTGGAGGCACAATTTTCAAAATGGTCTTGGTATAATGATCTGGGAAACGGGAGATGTATATGAAGGCAATTGGATTTTGGGAGTTCAAAATGGCTACGGAAAAATGACTTGGAAAAATGGTGATTATTACGAAGGGAAATTCAAAGATGGTTTGCTGGAGGGAAAAGGAACCATGTGGTTTGAAAACGGAATTATTCAAAAAGGAAAATGGAAAGAGAATCAATTTATAGGTAAATAAAAGAAGCTTAATTATACATCCATGGGTTTTTTAGACACTCCAAATCATTCTTATTTAGACTTTTACGATATCGCTCGTTTCCGTTTAGCATGGAGGATAAATATTATTCTAACCTTTACTTTATTTGGTGCAACAACCTTTTATTTTTTTAATAATCCAATTACAGCAATTCAATATTTTTCAGCTTTTATTATCGCTATCATCGGGGTAATCTACCTAGTTGTCACAAAGAAATATATATTGGTTTCTTATTTCATGGTAGTAAGCTCCATGATTTTAGTCATAACATCCATGTTATTCACTGTTAATGTTACTCATCTATTAGAGCCACTTTGGTTGATAATTATTGCTATTTTTTCCTATTTTAATTTAGGGAAACGAACTGGACATATCGTACTTGGAATTGTTGGTATTGCTGTTTCATACTACTTATTTTTCAAACTCAACGATAATCTCACATTAAAACGGATTCTTACTTTCAATGAATTAATTGGATTAATCATAGAATTTTCGATTTGTTTTTTTGTTGTTGGATACTTTATTTTCAATTTCATTGAAACCACAACTAATGCTGAGAAAAAATCCCGTGAAGCAAATGACGCACTGAACGAACAAAATAAAATGATCAATCTTCAAAATGAAGAAAAGACCGTTTTATTGCAAGAAATTCACCATCGCGTTAAAAACAATTTGCAAGTTATTACCAGCTTATTGCGTTTACAATCTGCCGATATTGAATCCACAGAAACGAAAACACATTTTACCGATGCCATCAATAGAGTAATGACAATGTCCTTGATTCATCAAAAAATGTATGAATCCAAAAATCTTTCTCAATTGGATGTTTCAGATTACTTCGAGACATTAATAAAAGATTTAATTCGTTCTTCGTCTGTTAAGATTCCAATTGAAATTTCAATAAACTCTAAATTAGAAAAAGTTGGATCTAAAACTATTGTTCCGCTGGCATTAATGATTGCTGAACTTGTTTCCAATTCAATTAAACATGCTTTTGAAAAGGAGGGAGAAATAACTGTTAATCTGAGTATAGAAACAAATGGTGTCTTCGAATTAAGTTATAAAGACAATGGTGTTTGGAAGGAAAAAACAAATGTTAATTCATTTGGATTACAATTGATAGAAGCATTAATTGAACAATTAGAAGGAACGATAAACTTACAAACAACGGATTATGGCACAGAATATATTATTTCTTTAACTAATTTAGATGTTTAATTCTAAAATAAAGCTTTTTAAATAACAGCAAAAATGTTTACAGGTATTATAGAACAATTAGGTGTTGTAAAACACATCAAAAAAGATAACAGTAATATAGAATTTACTATTGGTTCTTCGTTTGTTTCTGAGTTAAAAATTGACCAAAGCCTTGCTCATAATGGCTGCTGTTTGACAGTTGTTTCATTAAATGATCATGAATATACGGTAACCGCAATTAAAGAAACTTTAGAGAAAACGAACTTGGGTACATGGAAAGTTGGAACGAAAGTAAATCTTGAACGCTGTATGCAAATGAATGGCCGATTAGATGGTCATATTGTACAAGGCCATGTTGATACCAAAGCTGAGTGTTTTCAAATTGAAGATCAACAAGGAAGTTGGAAGTTCACATTTAAATACGCTGGAGAAAATGTTACCGTTGAAAAAGGATCGATTACAGTGAACGGAACAAGTTTAACCGTTGTGGATTCTAAAGACAATCAATTTTCTGTTTGTATTATTCCATACACCTATGAACATACCAATTTCCATCAATTAGAAGTTGGTGATAGCGTAAATTTAGAATTTGATATTATTGGCAAATATGTTGCAAAGTTGATGGGAAGGTAAAAACACTCTGATTATTTTCTACTTCCATTTCTTGACAATATGCTTAACCAAATTTTTTCTAAAGCGTTTAATAACCGAATCTCTGTTTGAAATGTTTCCACATTTAACAATATCACTTCCTACAAATTTTCCATTTCTATAAAAAAGAAATTCAAAACTTACGGATGTAACTTCATCACGAAAAAGGGGAAATAAATTACCTGCATTCAATGCAGTTGCAATATCATCGTTTCGTTCTGAAATTCTGTATTTTTTATCATACCCACGAATTGAAATTAAAATGTAAGTGTCAACTCCTTTCGCAGCAACAATTTTCTGTATAGAATCTGTTGCTAATATCGCAGCGTCACTTCCAAGTTTCATCATGTTTAATGAAGGAATCGCCTTTACGCCAGCATCCGCCAACAACTCAGTCAAATTAATTTCCAAAGCATAACGGTCTTCTTCTTTATCCATTTGACCAATTACCAATGCATTTGTCAAATGAAGATTTTTTGTTTGTCCAAATGCCAAATTTGACATAAAAAGCAAAAGAATTAGCGCGTATTTTTTCATTGTATAAAGTTAAAAAATTTCTTTGGCTATCGCCTTGACCATTGTTGAGTTTGACATTGTATAATAATGAATACATGGAACTCCAGCTTCTTTCAATTCTTTCGATTGTTGAATTCCCCATTCAATACCTAATTGCTCAACCTGTTTGCTGTCTTTGCATTTCAGTAATTCAGAGGAAAGCGCTTCTGGATAATCGATTTTAAAGAATTTCGGTAGAAAAGTAATGTGTTCTAAGGTTTTGATTGGTTTCAATCCAGGAATAATAGGAACAGTAATTCCAATTTCACGACATGCTTTTACAAAAGAGAAATATTTTTCATTATCGAAGAACATTTGAGTAACGATATATTCGGC
>CANNKP010000234.1 GCA_947505255.1 Flavobacteriales bacterium | reverse complement strand
GGTTCTGTAGTTTTGGCTTGCTCCTCTTCAATCTGTGTTAAACGATTGTCGATGTCAAAGATGCCTCCTCAGGGAATCTAGGCGTTCCCTCAAATCTTTTATTTGATCGGTTGTCATGGCGCAAAGGTAGTAGAATTGTAGAACTATAGAAATGTAGAATTGTAGAACTATAGAAATGTAGAACTATAGAACTGTAGAACTATAGAACAGTAGAACTGTAGAATTAGCTAATCCCGTTAAATCCCTGACTGCCGATAGGCAGGGGGACAAGTAGTGCCAATGTTGGTAGTTAGTTTACTACTATTCTCTCTGTAAATTCCTCGCCGAGGTTGGTGATTGCTTTTAACACATAAATACCTTCGGGTAAATCTTCAATATTTATGGTAAATGAAATAGGATTATCTAAACGTTTTACTTCTTGACCTAGCAGATTAAAAAATAGAAAGGATTGAAATTCTTCATCGCTTTCAATACTAATTTCATGATGAGCTGGGTTTGGGAAACACTTGAAGATTCTAGAGGCATTAATTGTTTCCATTCCTACATGCCAATCTTTACAATTATTATATAAACAGCCATTACTATCTACCTTAAACAACCAAACATCTTGTGCGTTTTGATTGATGGTATCCTTAGGATTTTTACCCCAACCAATCATTGCAAAACCATTATCCAAGGTTGACTTCATTCGGTAAATGAGATAACGCCTATCAATTATTAAAGAATCCCCGTAGATTCTGCTCCATTTAGGGGTGCCTTCTGTTGTATAGGAATATAATGTTGTTTGAAAATGATTTCCATTTACTGGCAAATATTCATTGGTTTCTCCCTGAGCATAAATAATACCATTTCTTTCAATGATAGTCCGAAAATTGGTATACTTATTTGGGTTTCCCACTTGCTTTTCCATCAAAATATTTCCAGAGGTATCAAGCCTCGCAAAATGTCCTATAGAAATAGTACTTGTGCCAGCAATCCCACACACCAAATAAGTATTTGAATCGCCTATACTCACATCCGTTAGTAATTCAACTGGATATCCCTTTTTTCTATCAATTCTTTTTTGCCATAATAAATTCCCTGCAGAATCAGCTTTTACCAAATAGGCGATATTTACTCCATCTGTATATCCAGCCAATAAAAATTCACCGTCTTTTGTTTCTGTCATGGACATCGGTAATTCCCAAGATGTTGAAGTCCAGGAATAGGTATGATACCATAATTTATTTCCATTACTATCTAGCTTCATTAAATAATAATCGCAATTGGTTTCTTTTTTATCGCATGTTTGACCCAAAATGGCAAATCCACCATCTTTAGTAGAAATCAATCTATTGGTAAATTCATCTCCATCTCCAATACCCATAGATTTTGTCCAAAGCGTATCTCCGTTACTATTAATTTTTATAACTAATATTTCTGATCCGGTAGAATCCTTATAATATTTTACTAAATCAAATGAATGTCCCACTAATAAAAAACTAGAATCGTTACATCTTGCAATTAAAGATATTTTAAGAGTATAATGCTTTTTGAAATATATTTTCCTGAAAACTGTGTCACCATTTATATCAGTACGAATAATTTGAAGATAGGTTTTAGCAAAACCAAGGGTATCTGCCGAATATAAATTTGTGGATAAAGATGGGAATAAATAACCTCCATCTGGCATTTGAATAAAATCTACACCTAAATCACTTACTCGATTTCCATAGATTTCATTATCATAAAATTTAGAAAATGTGTGCTGAGCTGAACTCTCAACAGTAATTAGAAATAACAAAAAAAAGATTATTCTCTTTTTCACTTAAAATGAATTTTATTTCAATTTAACAAAAAAGCAGGATAGTTTAATATTAAACAGAAACTTATTTGATTTCAAACGGAAAATGTAAGTTAAAGAGCCTGTAAGCGAAGCGCACCACTGATGGCTTGTCAAGTTTAGCGAAGCGCACCACTGATGGCTCGTCAAGTTTAGCGAAGCGCAACTTGACGACACTCCCAACTAATTACTTCAAAGCAAAGCGCACCACTCATAGCTAGTCAAGTTTAGCGAAGCGCAACTTGACAGTACTTCAAACTAGTTACATCAAAGCGAAGCGCAACTTGACAACACTGATAACTAATTACTTCAAAGCAAAATAACATCCACCAATCCTTTGGTTCCCTTGTAATCTACTGCGCTGCTGTAAATATAGTGCCAAGGCTCAGAAACAATTGAAGCCCTCACTGGATTCATATGGATATAATTTAGTTTCTGTAGTAAAAATTCCATGGAGAAAATTTCCTTTGCATGATAGGTTTGTTGCCAAACTTGATAAAGTAAATTATTGGGATTGTTTAAACCATCTTCATTAAAAATATCTAGAATCCACTCTCTTCTCTCGTATTCTGAATTCTTCAAAAGTTTGATTATTGTCTTTGATGTATGCTTTTTAAAATCTCTGATGATGCCCTCCAGCTTCCCCGTTTTACTTCCAATAATTAAATGAATATGATTTGACATGATGACCCACGCATATACCTCTAGTCCCTTTTTTTCTATGCAATAATTTAGACTATCAACAACTATGTCTATATATATCTTTTTATCAAATAAATCTACCCAGCGAACTATGGTGGAGGTGATGAAATATAGATTGTTTTGATTGTTTATTCTGTAGGTTCCAGGCATTTTTTTAGTTTTAGTGTTAAGTATTGTCAAGTTACGCTTCGCTAAACTTGACTAGCATTGTGGTTGCGCTTCGGTCTTAATCTTATAGTCAAGTTGCGCTTCGCTAAACTTGACTAGCCAGAGTGGTGCGCTTCGCTAAACTTGACTAGCATTGTGGTTGCGCTTCGCTAAACTTGACTAGCATTGTGGCTTCGCTAAACTTGGCTACCTTCATTTGGCTGCTACCGCAGAAAAAACGCGTCTTCGAAGTGGGTGATTTCTGGGTTGCCTTGTTTAGGGAATACGATAGCGATGATGTCGAAGCGGACTTCGCCTTTTACTTTGTGTTTTTCGATGTAGGAACGCGCGACGCGTTTCATATTCGATCGTTTTTCGCGGTTCACAGCGATTTCAGGATTACCGTATTGGGTTTGGCGTCTCGTCTTCACTTCCACAAACACGACTTGCTTTTTGTGTTCCGCAATAATGTCGACTTCTGCATTACCTACCCGGTAATTCATCTTCAAGATCACAAAGCCTTTACTCAGCAAATACTCCTTTGCCAAACGCTCTCCACTTACCCCGAAATCATTGTGCTCCGCCATTCTCAGTATATGATGTCGTAAAAATCGTACCTTTGCACGTGAAACACAACTGCATATATGCAGGTTCTTTTATCATCCTTAATATATTAAACTTTTTTTATGCCTAACGTAATATTTCAAGACTGGGGAATGGTTGACTACAAGGAAGCTTGGGATAGGCAAGAGCTATATTTTGCCAAGACTTTAAAAATAAAATCAG
>CANNKP010000233.1 GCA_947505255.1 Flavobacteriales bacterium | reverse complement strand
TAACCCTACTTATTGCAGAAGATTTGATTATCTGAGGTCTAGCTCCAACAATCGTTACAATGCGTTTTTTCAATTCACTTCTTTTAAGAAATCATGCCATTATCGGCGAAGCTAAAATAACCATTATCCGTGAATATGACGTGATCTAAAACCGGCAAATCAATGTATTTCCCAAATTCCACCATTTTTTTCGTTAGGTTTCGATCTGCATCACTTGGTTTTATCTGTCCACTCGGATGATTGTGAATCAGAATAATTCCATGTGCACAATAATCTAATCCGGCCTTAAAAATCACTTTCCCATCAGCTACAGTTCCTGAAAGTCCACCAATGGATATTTGTTTACTTCGAATAACCTCGTTGGCTCGATTCAAAAATAAAGCATAAAATTCTTCGTGCTGCAAATCCAATAAATAGGATCGCATATAGTCATATACAATTTGGGCTGATGTGATTTTAATTTTTACTTTACTTTCAATTTCTTTCCTTCTTCTTCCCAATTCTAAAGCCGCAATAACTCCAATTGCTTTTGCTTCCCCTATTCCTTTGAATTTCTTCAAATCTTCGAGCGAAAATTTTGAGAACAGCGCCAAATCATTTTGTGCAAAGTGCAATATTTCCTGCGCTAGTTCTAACGCTGATTGACTCCTTGAACCAGATCCTAAAACGATTGCTAATAATTCGGCATCAGACAATGTAGCCTTGCCTTTTAACGATAATTTTTCTCTTGGTCGATCGTCTTCTGCCCAAGTTTTAATGGATGAATTTATTCTCATATTTATTTTTTCTCTCTTGAATTTAAGTAAAAATGTTCAATTTAGCACTCAAAAAATTCTCAATTCTTAATGGATTCATTAACACAAATTATTCTTGGTGCCGCGGTTGCCGAAGCTGTTGGAGGTCGTAAAATGGGTAACAAGGCTGCACTTTGGGGCGCAATTGCAGGGACTCTTCCAGATTTGGATGTGTTTTTAATGCAATTTTATCACCCAATTGATGCAGCATTGATGCACAGAGGTTTTTCTCATTCTATTTTATTTGCAGTTTTAATGGGACCCATTCTCGGTTGGTTAATTCACCGTCTATATAAAAAACGATACGACCAAAAAACATGGATGTGGTTATTTTTTCTCTCTATCATCACACATCCAATGTTGGATATTTTCACCAATTACGGGACAGAATTTTTATGGCCATTTAGTACCAGGATAACCTTTAATACCGTTTTTGTTATTGATCCTTTATACACGGTTCCTTTCATGATATGTCTTTTAGTGGCAATTTTCATGAAAAGAGAAAATCCAAAACGCAAAAAATGGAACCTATTTGGGATTTACTATTCAAGTGCTTATTTGTTATGGGGAGTAATTGTGAAATTGTTTATCCTGAGTAATTCAACAGGGTATTTCGCTGAGAATGGGTTAAAAACATCAAATCCAATGGTAACTCCAATGCCATTAACAAGCTTTTACTGGATGGTTTTAACTGAAGATAAACACAATTATTATGTAGGTTATAAATCCATTTTTTATAGTTTCAATCCTTCAGATGTAGATACCATTCAAAAAGATAAAGTAACTTTAAAAGAACTCAAATGGTCGGGGAAAAATTACAGTTCTCAGTTGGATTTCATTTCAAAAGGTTATTATACAACTGAAACAACTGGAGATACAATCCATTATTATGATTTGCGGTTTGGTGTTGCTTCCAAACTTTCTAATGGAGTCTTTACAAAACCAATTATGGGCTTCGGCATGGTTGTTGACAATGGGATTGTTCAAAAAACGATGCCGAATAGGCCGACTGAAATGCTAAAACACTTTAATTTTGCATCTTATTTAAATAAAATATTTTCGAATGAATAAATTTATTTTAATCCCAATTTTATTTGCTTTCCTTTTTCAAGGTTGCGCCCAAGCTGAACAAAAGAAAGAAGCTGTTAAACGCGTTCAACCACAAGTGAAAGTTGATTTCAAATTAACTGACTTTTTAGCAGATAACGCTGAATTAGACAAGGAAGTAGAAAAAGTATTTGCAGCACTCGATGATACTGCGATTGTAGCGCAATTGGTTATGCCTGCAGTTGGTAGATTAGGTCAAACAGAAGCAACTATTAAAAGTTTAATCAAACAAAGATTGATTGGTGGAGTTTTGATGCTGAATGGTACAAAAGATGAATTCACAAGCTGGATCAAGAATTTTGAAACCATGAACGACACGATTGGAAACCTTCCATTTTTATATAGTGCAGATGCAGAACCAAGTTTAGTAAATCGTAAAATTATTGGTTCAACTCCTGTAAAAAAAGCAAATGAATTGAAAACAGTTGAAGAAGTTCGTTCTGTTGCTCAAGTAATTTCAGCAGAATTAAATGCAATTGGAATTAATTACAACTTCTCACCTGTTGTTGACATGTCACCCAACAAAACAGTTGGTTTCAGAAGTTTTGGAGCTATTCCAGCTAACATTATTCCTTGGTCAGATGCTTTCATTCAAGAAACACAAGCAAAAAACATTATTGCAACAGCGAAGCATTTCCCAGGTCACGGGCTTGTAACAGGAGATACACATAAGTCATTACAAACTATTGATGGTGAATTAAAGGAAATTGGAAACTATCCAACTTTAATTGAAAATGGTGTTTTGTCAATCATGGTAGCACACATTGGTGTTATGAATAATGCTAAATACGATACGAAAGGAATGCCTGCAACAACTTCTGAAGTGATTGTAACGGATTTATTACGTGGCGAATACGGATTTAAAGGATTGATTGTAACAGATGCAATGAACATGGGAGGAGTTGCAAGTATTCCACAATGCGAAGTAAAAGCTATCAATGCTGGTTGTGACATCGTATTGATGCCAGTTGATGCAAAAAAAGCGCACACAGATATTTTGAAAAGATACAAAACTGATGTTGAATTCAAGAAAAAAGTAGATGCTTCTGCAAAGCGAGTTATTCGAATGAAAATTGCGTTGGGGTTATTGAAATAAGAATTTATTCTGTCTTATGTTAGTTGTGAACGCAAGTTTTCATTAAAAAAATTCTCATATAGTTGGAAAACCCATTCAAAAATTTAACTTTGAGATAATGTTAAGTCAACAAATTAATAAAGTTCTTGAATCATTTGAACCTATTTCCTTATTGGAAATGGATAGAGTGAAATTAATGAATCGTGTTGATACGAAGTTTGCCTTTTCATTTTCCGAATTTCTAGAATTTCTTCCTGAACTTTCTCAATATTACAAAATCCTTGAAATAGAAGGCATTAGAACTCCATTTTATGAGAGTTTGTATTTTGATGATGACAATTTTTCTTTCTTTAAGGATCATCATAATGGCAGAACAAGTAGATTCAAAGTACGATTCCGAAAATATGTTGAATCAAATTTAGTGTTTTTAGAAATCAAACATAAATTCAAAGGAAGAACGCTAAAAAGTAGAATTAAAGTAGACGAAATT
>CANNKP010000232.1 GCA_947505255.1 Flavobacteriales bacterium | reverse complement strand
TACTAAACTAGAATTGAATTTATACACTCCCGTTTTTGAACCTACATAAATATTACCACAGTTATCGATATCAATTCCTGCGTTTTCTGTAACATTATCACTTAAGAAAGGCGTTGAAAGCACTCCTCCAGGAATTGCAACGCTTCCAATAATAGAAAAATCAACAAGTGATCGCTTTTGCAGCGCGTTTCCTTTATTTAAATAAACAAAATTGGCATCTGCTCTAATTACTTTTATTCCAGTATTGCTATATCGCCAGTTTTCACTTTTATAACCCCAATTCACACCATGATTTTTTTCAAAAAGCGAAGTTGAGCCTCCTGGACACAAAGTAAGATTATCATTTAAATAACCTATTGTATCTAGGGTTACAAAATAATATTTTCCATTTGGCGCAGCCGCCATAGCCCTAACTTCTTGAATTTGAGGTGGTATTGAGAAAAGATTCCCCGCTTGAGTTACCTGAACAGATGCGGTAATATTTCCAGAATTCATGTCTATTTCATAGATTTTTCCATGGATATCCAGGTTACCACCTGTTCCTCCAACAATCAATTTTGTTTGGTCACAATTAAATGCAATGTTCCAAAACTCTGTACTGAGCTGCCCACCTGAAGGGTTCAAGTTGTTCCAAACTAATCCACCAGCAGTGTTCACCTTAAGAATACGGTAATCTGTTCCTTCCGTCACATATGAATTACCTGCATCATCTGTCGCCATTGTACCAAGCCATTCGGTTGTATCGTATGGAGTATCATATGACCATTGAAGCACTCCAGCACTGTTGTATTTCTTTAATTGTAATGGATCAACTCCCCCAATTATGTAAACATTTCCAGCAGCATCAGTATCTAGTTCCCAAACACAATCCCAATCTAAAGGAAAAACGGGCGTTTGAACCCAAGGATCAATTACAATCGTTTTTGTCTTATCAAAGTCACTTACAACGAACGATATTTGATTGTTATTCAATCCATATTTTGATTCAATAGACATCGCATTGTTATCCTGATAAAAACTTAAAGGAGCATGATCTATAATATCTCCAAAAAGTGTGGGGATTGCAATTTCTCCATTTCTTAAAGTCACATCTCTATCATAAATCATTTTAATTTGAGCGGGATCTGCGCCTGGATGAACTGTAAAAGCATATTTCACACCAATTATAGGGTGAATTTCATATTTCAAATCAATGTTTGGATAAATGTTTTTGTATATAATATACTTATACCCTTTTACATAATTTATATTTTCAGTTTCATTTTTATCATTCTGAAACGTATAACTGTGATAATCTGTAGCCTCTTCAAAACCAACAATTTCAAGGTTATTATTTGGATTACTCCAAGCCATATTTACTTGATCTTTCTTAATCATGAATTTACCAGCCAAACGTTCACTTTGCTTGTGATCTTCGAATGATTTTTTAGGTTGATTCATTATTTGAGCGCGCTCTTCTTTGGATTTTTTAATTACCTCATGAAAATTGTAACACACACCTTTTTCCCCAAAAAATATTTTCGTTGTACCGAGGTCAATTACATAATGGATTTTACCTGTTGCATCGGTCTCAGATTGGTCAAATTGACCTAGATTTTCGATGAACGATTTACTTTTTGAATTCTCAACTGACCATGCAGGTGTTTGTACCTTTTGGGCATATAGATTTCCAAAACCTAACAGAAGTAGTAATGGTAGTTGTAATAGTTTCATGTAGTTGAACAATAAAATGTAAACACAAATATTCACAGTCCGCAGACTGTGAATAAAAATGTAGTAATAAGTTAATTTGTTAGTACAAATTATTCCGTAAAGTTATGGAACAAAAAACTCTTTTTTTGAGGGGCTGCCCCCTCAAAATCAATAAATTGTTAGGTTGATTTAAACGAGAGAAATACCCGTCATTTCCATTGGAGAAGCGATGCCCAATCTATTTAAAATGGTTGGGGCAACATCAGCCAATATTCCATCTTTAATAGATAAATTCTTTTCATTACTAACAAGAACAACTGGAACAGGATTTAACGAATGGGCAGTATTTGGTGTTCCATCGGCATTAATAACAAAATCCGCATTTCCGTGATCTGCAATAATTAAAAACTCGTAATTCAATTCCAAACCTGCAATTACAACATCTTTTAAGCAACTATCAACCGTTTCAACAGCTTTGATTATAG
This sequence comes from Flavobacteriales bacterium, assembly GCA_947505255.1. Taxonomy (GTDB): domain Bacteria; phylum Bacteroidota; class Bacteroidia; order Flavobacteriales_D; family Crocinitomicaceae; genus M0103. The sequence continues at coordinate 1,293 of CANNKP010000232.1, read as the reverse complement.
CTTCATAAACGCCAGTATGACCAACCATATCTGGATTAGCGAAATTGAGACAAAAGAAATTTGGATGATCTGTTTTCATGCAATTCACAATTGTATCGCGCACTTCGAATGCACTCATTTCAGGCTGAAGATCGTAGGTTGCAACTTTTGGGGAGTTGACCATTAAGCGCGATTCTAGTGGGAATGTTTCTTCTCTTCCACCGCTAAAAAAGAACGTTACATGAGGATATTTTTCAGTTTCGGCAATTCTAACTTGCGTTTTATCAACTTTAGAAAGCACCTCTCCAAGTGTATTAAACAAATTATCTTTTTCGAAAACTATGTTTACATTTTCAAACGTTGAGTCATAGTTTGTCATGGTAACATAATGCAAATCTAAACGGTGCATATTGAATTCATGAAAATCTTTTTGAGTCAATACTGTTGAAATTTCTCTTGGTCTGTCTGTTCTGAAATTAAAACTGATTACAACATCTCCATCTTCCATTTTTGTAATTGGCAATCCATTTTCAGTTATTACAATTGGTTCGATAAACTCATCTGTTTTTCCGTTTGCATACGAGTTTTCGATCCCGTCAGTAGCAGAATCAAAATTAGCTCCTATTCCATTGACCATTAAATCGTAAGCATGCTTCACGCGTTCCCAGCGATTATCGCGATCCATGGCAAAATATCTTCCTATAATTGTTGCTATTTTACCTGTTGTTTTCTTTAATTCATCCTCCAATTCATGGATAAATCCCAACCCACTTTTAGGATCACAATCTCTTCCATCAGTAAAAGCATGAATAAAAACATTTTCTAATCCATTGTCTTTAGCCATTTTACACAATGCATAAATATGCTCTTGTGAACTATGAACGCCGCCTTTAGAAACTAATCCCATCAAATGTAGATTGGAATTGTTTTCTTTCGCTTTTTTCATTGCAGCTAATAAAATAGGATTCGTGAAAAAATCCCCTTCTCGAATCGATTTGTTTATTCGTGTTAATTCTTGATATACAATTCTACCTGCTCCAATATTCAAATGACCAACTTCTGAATTACCCATTTGTCCATCTGGCAGACCAACATCTTCGCCGCAAGTTTTCAATGTGGCATGCGGACGATTCGCTAATAATTCATCCATAAAAGGAGTATTAGCATTGAAAACTGCATCTGATTTAGAATGGTCTCCAATTCCCCAACCATCAAGAATAATAAGTCCGAAGTGTTTTGTCATTTTATAAAGTTATTTCAAAATTTGCACCAACTGGTGAATTTTCTTTATAAAGAATTTTTCCTTTGTGTATT
>CANNKP010000231.1 GCA_947505255.1 Flavobacteriales bacterium | reverse complement strand
CGGTGCGCTTCGCATCGTTTTTTAGCATTAATTAGAGCAGAACGAGAAGGATTTATTTCATTAAAAGCACAACCTGTTCAAGAAGAAGCATTGGAACAATTGGAACGTTTTTTTGTCAAAGGTAATGATGGCTGTTCAGATGTTGTGGCTGATGCTTGCAAAGAATCCTATAAAAGATTAATGTGTCCTTCGATTGAAAATGAAGTGCTAAGTGAGGCGAAAGAAAAGGCAGATAAGGAAGCAATTAAAGTGTTTTCCACCAACTTGAGACAATTATTACTCGCTCCACCTGTTGGTTCAAAACGAGTTTTAGCTATTGACCCAGGCTTCAGGACAGGTTGTAAAGTTGTTTGTTTGGACGAATCGGGAAGTTTGCTCGTCAATGCAACGATTTATCCTCATCCTCCGCAAAACGATAGCGGTCCAGCTCAGGCGAAAATTGCACAATTAGTTCAAGCATACAAAATTGAAGTTATTGCAATTGGTGATGGAACAGCAGGACGAGAAACGGAAAGTTTTATAAAACGCATTCGATTCGACCGTGATTTAGATGTTTATTCCGTCAGAGAAGATGGTGCTTCTATCTATTCTGCGAGTCCTATTGCACGAAAAGAATTTCCTGATTACGATGTAACGGTAAGAGGTTCAGTTTCTATTGGTCGACGTTTAATGGATCCATTGGCTGAGTTAGTGAAAATTGATCCAAAGTCGGTGGGAGTAGGCCAATATCAACATGAAGTCAACCAACCCTTGTTAAAAGATGCTTTAGACGATGTTGTTGTTTCGTGTGTGAATGCAGTTGGTGTAGATTTGAATACAGCATCACCTTATTTACTGAGTTATGTTTCTGGATTAGGACCAACGTTGGCTGAAAATATTGTTGCGTATAGAACTGAAAATGGCAGCATCAAATCACGTGATGAATTGAAAAAAGTTAAACGATTGGGAGATAAAGCATACGAACAAGCAGCTGGATTTTTGCGTGTTCGTCATGGTGAAAATCCGTTGGATAATTCTGCGGTTCATCCAGAAAGTTATAAAGTGATTCAAGCAATGGCTAAAAAACTAAAAGTTGATTTGAAAAATATGATCGGCAATGAATCGCTTTTGAAGGAAATTAAAAAAACAGAATTCCCAGAAATTGATTCATATACATTTGACGATATCATTAAGGAACTAAAAAAACCAGGACGAGATCCAAGAAAACAAGCAAAAGTATTAGAGTTTGATGCTTCTATTCGAACCATTGATGATTTGAGAACAGGAATGATTTTGCCAGGAATCGTTACGAATGTTACTGCTTTTGGAGCTTTTGTGAATATTGGAATCAAGGAAAATGGGTTAATTCATAAATCACAATTAGCGGATGTTTATGTGGAAGATCCGTCTCAATTTATATCTTTACATGAACATGTTGATGTGCAAGTACTTGAGATAGATGTCGCGAGAAAAAGAGTAGGTTTAAGAAGAAAAAATTCATAAATTTACAAGCGCAGGCAACCATTTGTTTTTAGAAAGGTATTTGATGAAACTAAATTATATTTATTATGAAAAAACAACTTACTATTTTAACATTACTTTTTACCCTAGTTATGAGTTCAAGTTCATTTGGACAAAACCTAGTTTGGGCAACTAACACTTCAGGTCCAGCAGCATGTGATGGTTCAGCTTACATTGATACAAATGTTGTTGTGACAAATCAAATTTGGACTGGTGGCGGTGCAGTTCTTCAAACTGGTGGCGACTCCATAAGTGGGTTATGTGCTGGAACATATATATTGACATATACTGATTTCTTTGGCAGCAATTTAACAGTAACCTTTATCATTGGTTCTGGAGGTGGAAATCCATGTGCAAATTTAATTGCTTCTGTAACAACTACAGATGCTACAGATTTAGTAACATGTGATGGAACGGCAACAGTAATGGGTGCAGGAGGGTCAGCACCTTATGTTTACCAATGGTCAACTGGACAAATTGGTGGAGCAATTGGAAATCTTTGTGTAGGAACATATGACTGTATTGTAACTGATGCAAATGGTTGCACATCAAACGGTTCTGGTTATGTGGCAGATGCATCTGCAGGAGCAATGGATTCAATCCTAATCTTTGTAAATAACAGTTATCCAGGAGTTGGTGTTATTGACACTTTAACACTTACAACAATTGAAGATTGTACAATTGATTATGGTTCAGTTGGCTCTGCAAGTATTACAAATTATACTTATTTATCGGTTGATTCGTTATTGATAACATGGACTTTGCTAGATACAAATGGGTTAATAGTTGCAGTTTACACTGTTCCAACATTGATAACTAATCCAGCTGCTGGTGTATTTAGCGCAACGTTAATTGTTTTTTGTTCTCAGAAAAATATTGATATAAATACGATTAATATCACAGATCAAGTGTATTTGAATCCAGCTGAAATGAGTATAATAGAAAATTCTAGTGACGAATTTATTGTTGTGAATCCGTTTAATCATGTTATACAAGTTGTACTTAAAGATAATTCAACTGGAAGAATTGTTTTGTTAGACATGAATGGAAGATCAGTATTGGAAGGTAATTACACGAATGACTCTTCAATTAATTTGAGTACAGTTGATATTCAATCAGGAATCTACATTTTAAAAGTAGAAATTGATGGAATTGTTTTCACAAGAAAACTCATGAAATAAAAAGACATAAATCGTTTAGAAGGGCATCGTTTTTTACTTTGCCCTTTTTTTTGCGTTTGTATTTTTTGCCAAATAGCAACGCATAATTCGTAATTCATAATTAATGTAGTATCTTTGCGGCAAATACAGAATTTCCTTTAGATAATACAAAGTCATTTTCTGACAACAAAATATAGATGCATTTTAACGAATTAAACATAATAGATCCAATTCTAAAAGCGATTGAAGAAGAAGGATATACAACGCCTACACCAATACAAGAACAAGCGATCCCGTTAGTTTTAGAAGGGAATGACCTAATGGGTTGTGCGCAAACAGGAACTGGAAAAACAGCAGCTTTTTCTATTCCAATTCTTCAGCTTTTAAGTCAGAATAAAGAATATTCTGGAAAGAAGAAAATCAGAGCCTTGATTGTTACTCCAACGCGTGAGTTGGCAATTCAAATTGATGAAAGTTTAAAGGCTTATGGCCGACATGCTGGATTAAGAAGCACCGTTATTTTTGGTGGTGTTAATCAAAACAAACAAACTGGCGTATTACAAAATGGAGTTGATATTCTTGTTGCAACACCAGGTAGATTATTAGACTTAATGACGCAAGGATTTATTTCCATTCGCGATGTAGAGATTTTTGTTTTGGATGAAGCTGATCGTATGTTAGACATGGGATTCATTCACGATGTTAATAAATTGATTCGTGCATTGCCTGAAAAACGTCAAAACTTATTTTTCTCTGCGACAATGGCGCCTGAGATTTTGAAATTGGCAAGTACAATTCTTCGCGATCCAATCCGAGTAGAAGTTACTCCAGTTTCTTCGACTGCGGAAATAATCAAACAATCGTTGTATTTCGTTGATAAAGGAAATAAAAATGCATTGTTAGTTGATGT
>CANNKP010000230.1 GCA_947505255.1 Flavobacteriales bacterium | reverse complement strand
GTTATTTTAAATTAATTTCCATAAAAAAAGGTTCACATAAATGAGAACCTTTTAATTACAATAATTTGAATTTTATATTTCCGCACTAGAACAAGGGAAAGATCGATCAACTTTTTTAAATAAACCTTGTAATACTTTTCCTGGTCCAACCTCAATAACTTCTGTTGCTCCATCTGCAATCATTTGATTCATTGTTTGTGTCCATTTTACTGGAGCCGTTAATTGCAAAACAAGATTCTTTTGAATTTCGATTGGATTAATAACAGCATTTGCAGTCACGTTTTGATACACCGGGCAAATTGGCGTATTAAACAATGTTGATTCTATTGCAGAAGCCAATTCTTCTCTAGCTGGTTCCATAAGTGGTGAATGAAATGCTCCGCCAACTGGCAACAATAATGCGCGCTTTGCCCCTGCTTCAGTTAACTTCAGACACGCTTCTTCAACTGCAGGAATTGAACCTGAAATAACCAATTGTCCTGGACAATTATAATTTGCAGCGACAACAACACCATTAATACCTTCACAAATTTCTTCTACGATTGAATCTTCCAATCCTAAAATTGCTGCCATTGTTGAAGGTTCTTTCTCACATGCTTTTTGCATTGCTAATGCTCTTTGGTAAACTAATTTAAGACCATCTTCGAAATTGAGTGTTTTATTTGCTACTAATGCAGAGAATTCTCCAAGCGAATGTCCTGCAACCATATCTGGTTTGAACGAATCGCCTAAACATGTTGCAAGAATTGTTGAATGAAGGAAGATTGCTGGTTGAGTAACTTTTGTTTGTTTCAATTCTTCATCAGAGCCTTCAAACATTATTTTCATGATATCAAAACCAAGAATTTGATTTGCTTGGGAGAATAACTCTTTTGCAATAGAAGAATTCTCATACAATTCTTTTCCCATTCCTGAAAATTGGGCACCTTGTCCAGGGAATACATATGCTTTCATATAATTAGTTTTTCAATTAGGGAACAAAAATAATGAAACTTCCCGTGTGGGCATAAAAAAAGGGTCGGTATTACTACCGACCCTTTCAAAAAATGCATTAGAAATTATTTTCTAACAATCAATTTTTCAGTAGAAACAGTTCCATTAACTGAAACGTTTACCATATAAACTCCACTTGTTAAGTTTTCAGTATTTACATTAACATTTTGTGCACCGTTAACAGTACCTAAAGCATTTGTGTAAACAACTTTACCAGCAAGATCAGTTACATTGATAGTAACATTTGATTCGTTAGTTAAAGAAAAAGAAACAGTTGTGTTAGTGTTAGTTGGATTAGGATATACAGACATTCCAACATTGTTTTCTAACTCAGATACAGATAAAGAAGGATCAAAATTCAAACGAACCATTGGCGTTGAATTTGTAAAGAACCAAGTTGTTGTAGGAGTATCATAGTAGAAAGATGTTTGATCATCAGAAGTACCAGAAGTTGCAACAACTAAGTCGTTTGTTGCTCCTCCATCACCATAACTTAAAGCAACTGCTAAATAACTAGCACCTGCAGTTAATGTTTGCGCACTTAATAATGGTAAAGTGATTTTTTGACCTAAATCTGCTGTAACTAAATTATACGGCATTGACTCTTCCATTTGAACAAAAGCTCCAGTTGCATCTAAAGAATATAATCTTACCAACATTTCCGCTCCTACAACAGCAGTTGCACCAACAAAAACATCAATACCTTGAACAGTTGCATCAGTAACGATATCAAAAATATTACCAACTTCAAATCCATCACCTGAATTAAATGAACCACCATCAATTACATCCGCATCACGTGCATAAACGTAATTTGTAATATTAATAGTTAACGGATCAATTGTATTATCTGTTGGGTAAGCTTCAGTAGCACCTGATGTAGTAGCAAAATTAACTGTGTGAGCAGCAACTGCAGCAGCAGGAGTAAATGAAGTTGAACAAGCTAATGTATCAAATTGATTCATCACTAAAGAATATTGAGCTGAAGCACCTGTATAAAGTGAAGGAATGATTGCTGAAAAAGTAATATCTGGTTGAGTAATTACACCATTGTTTAATACAATTCCAGAAAAATCAATTGCAGTTACTTGTGCAGTTGGAATTTGGTAGTAAGGTAATCTTGCACCATAAGATCCAGTTGAACCCCAATATGCTTTAGTTAATGTTAAATCATAGTTTTCTGTAACAGTGATGTTAACATCGTCAACAGCCCAGTACCATCCCCAGTAATCATTATCATCATAATAGAATTGAACTAAAACTTGAGATTGACCACCAGCTACAGTAGAAATATCAACTGTAGTAATATGTGGATTGTCAGAATTTTGATTTGGTGTAGAGTACGTAGTTTCATTTGAAATTTCAAAATCAGTCCAAGTAGCTCCGTTATCTCCAGATACACGAACACCTCTTGTATCGTGCCACCATCTGAAATTGTGTTGGAAACTCAATCTTACGTTTGGTTGACCAGTTAAATCAATAGGTGTTACATTTGTTGCCGTTGTGATAATTTGAGTACCATCCGCATCAGCAGCGTTATTAGCATCTGAATTTACAAATAAGAACCCATTTGCAGCTGTTGCAGATCCCATTGGAGATAATGCAGCAACTGGAATAGCTGCAGGATTTGTTGTGAAAGACCAATCTTCAGCATTTGTTCCAACATTTGCAATTGCCCATGTAGCTGGTAAAGCAAAATCATCACTCCAAAGAACTACAGCTTTTTCTGCTGGTGCAACCTTGTGAGATTTAATAGTTCCAACTGATTGTGAATTTTTTTTAATTAATGGTTGAATTGAACTTACTTGAGCAAATCCAGTACCTAACGTTAAAAGCCCAATAAGGCTAAAGTATAACTTCTTCATAGTTTAAATTGTTTAAAATTTGACATAAAATTAATAAACTTTTGATAATTACCAAAATAGTTTTTTAATTTCTAACGTTGTTGACAGTGAATAGGTTGGGGACAGCCTAATTTAGATTATACTTTTTTTAATAAAATATAAAAATAATTGACAAAACATTGAAAAAGAAAAATCCCGCGCATCAAAGATACAAGGGATTTAACGTTCAAGTGAGAGGCGGATCCAGATAGCTATCGGAATGAACCCGATAATAAAGTGCTATTTCTTACTCTTTCAATTATTTCTGGGAATAACAATAAATTTTCCAACTATTTTCTGCTTTTCATCTTTTTAATATGTCTTTCTAACTTTCTTGCATGTGCATATTCGAGATTTTCAATAGTTAAAAACACCTTCCAATCATTTGCTCGTTTGGTAAAGGCAGCTGAATTCTTTTTTGATAAATGTTCGGCTAATCTTTGAGGTAAATCAAGACAGCTTCCAATATAATATTGATTAATAGTCAGTGAATGTAAAATATAAACAGTTGCCATTTTTAATTGTAGATTATAACAATTTTAAAATCCGAAAAAGAAAAATCCCGAGCATCAAAGACACACGGGATTTAACTTTCAAGTGAGAGGTGGAAGCCAACCCACAAGGTTTTAATAAAAAAAGTCCTTCAAATTTCTTTGAAGGACTTTGTACTCGGAGCGGGACTTGAACCCGCACGCCCATACAGGCACAGGATTTTAAGTCCGGCGTGTC
>CANNKP010000229.1 GCA_947505255.1 Flavobacteriales bacterium | reverse complement strand
TTAAATTATTTATAACAGGTCATTTCCATTTTAGTGATTTCTGCTTCGGTTGAAGAATCACCATTCCAAACGTAGTATGTTAGAATTTGATCTTTTAAATCTGGTATTTCTATCTTAAACTCCATTTGAGTTGCTGAAGTTGAGATAAATTCAGTTATATAAACATCCTTATACAACGTTCCATCTTGATTACTTAATACCAAACGCAGATCTGGTTTACGCGTATAAGAATTTATTTCTATGGATAAAACTACAATGTTGACCGATTTTAATTCACGCGTTTTGATCGATTGAGAAAAAGGATGACTTTTATCTACTTTTTGAAGTGAATTGAATACTTTTTGATCAACTAATTTCCAATTTGGCGAAACAATCACGCTTGGAGCATCTCTTTTTAATTGTAAAAAATGACTCCAATACTGCTCTTTTGTCGTAGTTCCTCCATTTAAAATGCTATTGGTAATTTGATAACTCTGAATCAATGATAAGACACAAAATGGCAAAACAACAAAATAAGTAAAATTGATTCTTTTAAATTCATTCAAAAACAAAGCAACACCAATCGCTATAAATGGCAAGAAATCAATCATTGGTCGTTGTCCAAAGCCAGCGCCGTATGTCCAACACCACCAAGAAGACAAGACATATACGACCAACGTTAATGGAAGAAAGAAACTTATAAATTGTCCGAATGATTTTTTTACAAAATAGAATCCACTTGCAATAATACACAGAAAAAGTAACGGATTCCAAACAAACCACCCTTTTTGGTAAGAGAATAAAAACTCAAAAAAATGTGGGTTTTTAAAATTAAATCCCTCTTCGTTATAAGAATAAACCAACCATAAATCACTTTGCCATTTCCATAATAAAAAGGGAATCGAGAAAATGATTAGTCCAATAATTAAATAAGGTATCAATCTTTTGACTTGAAGGTATTCTTTCGCAATTAAATCCTTCAGTTGCCTTCCGGACAGCATCGTCAATAGAGGCAAAAACAACAGCATTAGTCCATTTGTAGGCCGAGTAATTATCAATAAACTAAGGACAATTCCACTCCAACCAAGATACTGCATGCGTTTGGTTTGAATCCAATTCAACAAGAGCCAAATGAATACTGTCGCCAAAAAGAAATTATGAATGTGACTAACTGAATGATCGTAAACTAAATAATACCAACTATTCGTTCCGAAAATCAATCCTATGAAAACCAAATAACTTACTGAATCCCGAATTTTTAAACGACGAAATACTGACAATAAAAACCGTAATCCAATAAAATAGTAGACGACATGCGAAAACGCGATTCCCCATTGAAAAGGTGCCGAATATCCATCAACAGCAAATCCACCAACCCATGCAACGAGCATTGATAGAAAGAAGAAGGGAGCGTATAAAAGACTCAGCCCTGGAAAGGTTTTATTGACATATTTCCCATTTTTTTGCTTGTTTCTAAAATCCTTGAATTGAGATTTATCTGTTGGATAATACTTCAACTCAACCTCATCTATAAATGAAAATGTTGGATCTTGATAAATGAAAATTGCTGGTAAATAAGCATAATAAGCTTTTCCATCACCATTAATTGACCTTCCGTATCGACCGTCAAATTCATGTGCAGAAAAGATTCCACACAAAACAATTACAAGACCAACCGACCAAAATATATTCTTCTTCATTCCCCTATTTAAAAACAAGTCTAAAACACACCTCCTTTTGATGAAATTGTATTTTTTAGAACTCTCGTAAAATTAAACTTTATCTTTGACCCAAGTTGAATTACCGATTTATAAAATAATAAATGCAGATTACAAAACTTTCAATCATCATTCCAGCCTACAACGAAGGTAAAACGATTCGTAATGTACTAGAAAACGTCGCAAATTTGGCATTGGTAAACGATATTGAAAAGGAAATTATTGTAATCAATGATTGTTCAACGGATAATACACTGGATGAAATAGAGCAATTTATTGCAGATAATCCGAGCCAACCACTTTTGGCATTTTATCAAAACGTTAATAAAGGCAAAGGAGCAGCCATTCACAAGGGAATTCAATTGGCAACAGGCGATTATATTGTAATACAAGATGCAGATTTGGAATTGGATCCAACTGACATTAATAAATTACTCGAAGGATTAACAACTAAAAATACCGATGTGATATATGGTTCTCGCTTTTTAACAAAAGAACATAAAAACACATCATTTGTGTGGCACATTCTTGGAAATGGTTTTTTGACAAAGCTATCCAATGTATTTACGGGATTTCGCCTTACGGACATGATGACGTGTTACAAACTTATTCCTGCGTCTATTTTAAAATCAATTCAACTCAAAGAAAATCGGTTTGGATTTGAACCAGAAGTCACGCTTAAGCTTTCCAAAATAAAAAACCTTTCAATCGCAGAAGTACCTATTTCTTATATTGCCAGGAGTAAATCAGAAGGTAAGAAAATCAATTCAGGCGATGGAATGCGGGTAATCTATTGTATTTTGAAGTATAAATTTAGGAGTTAAAACCCATAGATTTTTATTCCTTTAAAAAAATCAAACACATAGAAACATAGGTCACATAGTTAATCACAAAGTGTTTTCTCGTTCTTTAAAACAAAATTTATTAAACAGTATTTCTATGTGTGCTATGTTCCTATGTGGTAAAAAAAACTAGTTCTGTTATTGTTTATTTGGTTACAACCGGAAAATAAAAGGAAGATTCGAAAGTATTTTAAATGAATCTAAACTTATTTTAAATGACCCAATTATTGGATCTTCACGATAATAATCTGTAGAAATAATCTGTGCATTACTATTCATGGCAGCATTAAACATAGAATAATCTCCAGTTCGGGCTTGCATTGTCTCAACATCACTCCGTGTACGCACAATGTATTCGTTTGTCAAGTTATTGATTACCTCTTCTTGACCAATTGGATTATTCCTTTTAATAAAGGCAGCCGTTAATTTTCCGGGTTCGCTAAATGTAAACATCGGTCTTTCTTCCCCATTTTCAAGTGACGTTTGATACATATCATTTTGATCTCCATCTAGTATAAATATCACCTTTCCGAGACATGAATTCAAAGTTGGCCAGCTGGTCGTTTTTAATCGTTCAGAAATACTTTTATGTCCTGCAATTAAATCTTTAGGTGTATAAAGAATTGATGTGTTTTTAAAAACATCTAAAATCTCATTATCAAGCGCTCGATAAGCAATCGAATCATACTTAATTGCTCTCTTAAAACCTAATAAACGCAGGAATCCAGAATAATCACCTGCTGATTCTCCTTTTGGTTCTATGGTTATGTACAATGGAATATGTTGAGGATTATTACTGCTCCATTGATAAATTTCTTCTAATGCAGATTTGAATGTCAAATAATTGGTTTCATAATCAATATCAGCAATGTGTAGCATTTTAAAACCTGGTTGGTGCATAACGGAATCGTTCACCTTTTGTTTTAAGCCACAAATTAAAAAGTTCAATTTTCGTTTTGAGAATTTACCTCCTTTTGGATCATAATAGACATCTAATTCAATTCCTCGAATCCCATAATCGTCGAATTGTTCGCTTAACGGTAGATGCCCGTAATCTAGTCGCTTTGGGTCCAAATCATCG
>CANNKP010000228.1 GCA_947505255.1 Flavobacteriales bacterium | reverse complement strand
TCGCTGAAGTTAGAGCTGAATGGGAAGTGACAGTCAAGAATGTATTTGAAGAAGCAACTTTACACATTCCAACTAATAATTGGAAACAGGAAGGCGGCAGAAAAGGGATGCATTCAGAAAATATGGGCTATATCCTTGCTGAATTACAATATATGCAACGTGCCTATCCGAACATGGAATGGTAAGTGAAAAAGAAATATGGGCATATTTGGAAGAGGTATCTGATCCAGAAATCCCTGTTCTTACAGTTGTTGATCTTGGCGTTGTTAGAGCTGTCGAAATAACAGAAACTCGTTGCCATGTAACAATCACACCAACCTACAGTGGTTGCCCAGCAATGAAAATGATTGAAGAGCAAATCATTGAGAAATTAAATGAAAAAGGGATAGAAAACGTAACCGTTTCTTTGGTTTTAACTCCAGCTTGGACCACAGATTGGCTCACAGAATCGGGTAAAAATAAATTGCGAGAATATGGAATTGCTCCGCCGGAACATGAGGTGGATAAAAGCGTATTATTTTCAGAACCAACAGTTGTTCCTTGTCCTCAATGCAAATCTAGAAATACGAAAATGATTAGTCAATTTGGCAGCACCGCATGCAAAGCACATTATCAGTGCAATGAATGTTTAGAACCGTTTGATTATTTTAAATGTTTGAAGTGAGGGAGTTTTATTTCGTTGCTTTTTCTTTTTTAGAAGGCATGAATTCAATAATTTGATTTGGTTTTACATCATGGTCAAAACCAATTTTCCATTTTATTAAATAAGGTTTGTATTCTGTTTTTGTCAACTTGGCATATCCAACATATTCTTCTTCTTCAGTGCAGCGTCTTATACCGACTAATATATTTCTTTTCGACTCAAAATGTTTTGTTAAAATAGTTAATGCTCTATTTTTTATTGTATCAGTAGGTGACGAAACGGTAACTATGGTTTTTTCTGATAAATCGTCTTTAAGAATTAATTTATTAATTAAGAATTTTTCTAAATCTTTAAATTGTATTTCAATTAAACTATCAGGGGATAAATATAATCTACGAGGTTTACTGGAGTCTAGACCCGTTCCACAGCCAACAATTGCATTGTATTCATGGTAATAAATTTTAGAAGAATCAATTAAAATAAAATTATGTTTACCATAAAAAATAGGGTAAAACGTTGTTAAAGAATCATTCTTTTTGTTATTCTTTGAAATGTCTTTTATCACATAATATTCTTCCTTGATGTTCTCGTTTGAACAACTGAAAAGGAACATTAATAAAATTAATTTCAAAATAAATTGATTCATTCTAAATATGGATTTCATCTGAGCACAAAGACATAATTATAATTTTATGTTTGATAAAAAAGCTCGATATTTTTTAAAGAATGTAAAAAAGGTTATTGCTATAATTACAATATTTGCAACAACTTAACATCAAAAATCAATACAGAATTTCCTGGTATTCCGTTGTTGCTTCCTGAGCCGTAACCCAGTGCTGAAGGAACTAAAAGTATTCCATTTCCACCTTCCTTGAAATAAGGAATTCCTTCTGTCCAACCTTTAATTACTTGTTGCAAACCAAAACTAATTCCTGCTGCATCACTTTGGTCAAAAACAGTTCCATCGGTGAAATAGCCTTTGTAAGATACTTTTACAGTTGAAAAACTATTGCACGTTCCACCAGTTCCTTGGTTTTCGATTACATAATATAAGCCAGTACCTGTTGCAACTGCCGTTAAGTTGTGATCAGCGATATATTGCTTGATAATATCATCGTCTTTTTTTGCTTGCTCTTCAGCGTTTTTCTTTGCACATGAAGAAAATGTGAAAGCAAGAAGTAGGATTGGAAGGAAATATTTCATAAGTTAAAATTACAAATTATGAGTTACAAGTTACTAATTTCGAATTACAAATCACGAATTCCAAATTGTTAATCGTTCTCATCAAAAACCAACTCTGCATCTTTTTCCCAAATTTCCATTTCACATGGTTTGCAATTGAATTTCAATTTGTATTCATTTTCACCATGTTGTAAAGTAAGCGGTTCAATCAATTTTGCGCCCATCGTATCACGTTGAAATTTAGGACATTTCCCTAATTCATATTTCACACAATATTTGGTAGTCATTACTCTTGATTTTCCTGGATCCCATTGTAATTCAAACGCTTTTTCAATTTCTGTAACGCCGTGTCTTTTGTAGAAAGCCCGTGCTAATCTATTTGAAACATTAAACGTGAAATCTAATTCTTTCACTGGAAAAGGATGATCTGTTTTAACAATTGCTTTTTCTTCCCGGTGGTATTCTTTAATTCGAATATCAATTAAATTTTCTAAAACTTCCCTTCTTAGCTCATTTACTTTTGAACTTGGTAAAAACCAATTATTCGAAAAGTCAACAGTAACCTCGTCAACAACAAATGGTGTATTCCCTGTTTTAGAAAGATTTTTCTTAATATCAGCAAGAACGACTTCACCTTTTGTTGATGCTTCTTTTTCTTGCTCAAATGAACTTATAGATTGATGTCCATCTTCGTCAATTACGGTTAATATAAATCCAGTTGGCGTTTCTGATAGCGTCATTTTAATGCCAATCTTGCGAATAGTACTGTCTTCACGTTCAACTAATTTGTTGAATGCAGCATCAGAATTTCGATAAATTTCTGTTCCTTCTGGGATTGATTTATAATTATTCGGAATCACTAAATCATTGAGAACGACATTAATTTGTAATCCGTCCGCTTCATTGTTTTCATTGATGAAGAATAATCCGTCACCATTGTTTAATTGATCTGCATTTTCAATGAAATAACCTTTATCAGTGAATTTTGTTACTTTCCCAATGCACTGACCTTTGGATTTTGGACTTTCCCATGTACCAATTTTTTCTTTTCGTTTATTCACAAAATAATCGGTGTAACCACGGTTGAAACTACGGTCCATTTTAGGATCGAAATTAATCGTAACTCTTCCTGATGACGCTTTTTGATAGGAATCTGATGTCTCAAGAAAAGTGTCTAACTTTTGACGTAAAAACGAAACATTATTCTTAACGTAAACCAAATCCTTCAAGCGACCTTCTATTTTGAAAGAGGTAATTCCTGCCTCAATAAGTTCAGGAAGTTGTTCAGATAAATCTAAATCTTTAATAGATAATAAATGACTATTAGCAATCAGGGTTGCACCTGTTCCGTCAGTTAGATTATAAGGAAGACGGCAATTTTGTGCGCAAGAACCTCGGTTGGCACTTCTTTCTCCGCCAGCAATACTCATGTAACAATTGCCACTAAATGATACGCAAAGTGCCCCAGAAACAAAGAATTCCAATTCTACATCAGCTTCTTCGTGAATTTCTTTTATTTGGTCCAAATTTAATTCTCTCGCCAAAACAATGCGTTCCATACCAGCTTCTTTCAAGAACTTAACTTGTTTTGGGTCACGGTTATTGGCTTGTGTACTAGCATGAAGAACAATAGGAGGTAAGTCCATTTCAAAAATCGCCATGTCTTGCACAATCAATGCATCAACGCCAATTTTATAGAGTTTGTGAATCAATTGTTGACAATCTTCCAATTCGTGATCATATAGAATTGTATTGATTACAACAAACACCTGTGCTTTGAAAAGGTGAGCGTATTTCACCAATTCTGCAATGTCTTCTA
>CANNKP010000227.1 GCA_947505255.1 Flavobacteriales bacterium | reverse complement strand
TTTGTCCATAATTGCGCGAGCAACAGATATTGGATGAGCTATTCCTTCCAAAAACGCCACAGAACCACACCGAGATTCATGATCCATGATACACGCATCCAATGTCACATGTCCATCTCTGTCTGGCATCCCTCCAATTCCAACGCTTCTATTTGTCAAATCAGATTCAGTTACGCGAACACCTTTTTCAACAGCGTCAATCGCATTCCCTCCAACTCTCAATACTTCCCAAGCAGCTGCATTGGCAGCTAATCCATGATTCCATGTTGAAATAACAATCGGACCATCAATTTTTGTTTCGAAAGATTGAACAACTAATTGACTTGCTTTAAATGGTTTAACCACACTAATAGCAGCGCCAATTAATCCAAGTTTTAGGAAATTTCTTCTTTTTTGATCTGACATTTTATTGGTTTTTAAGTTCGTTTGCCAACCATTTTTGATAAATCGAAGCATAACGTTGGTGCATTGAATATTCGACAGCAAAATCATGTAATCCTGAATAATCAGGTTTTGCCATCATAAAAATATAATTATTATTGTCTCGATTCAAAACAGCATCAACCACTTCTGACGATGGTATACAAATTGGACCTGGAGGCAAACCGCTAATTTTATACGTATTATAAGAACATTCAATATCTCGATGTACATTCAACAAACGTTGAACACCGTCTAACTTATCTCCCCAACAAAATTTGAACGTTGGATCAGATTGTAATTTGATACCTTGCTTAATTCTATTCAAATATAAACCCGCAATAACAGGCCATTCTTCTGAATGACCGCTTTGTTCAGAATAAACAATACTTGCTAAAGTCACGGCTTCTGACGGCGAATTAAGACCAACTTTTTTCAATTTGACAATACGCTGTGGCGTCCAAAAATTCTTGAATTCCTTTGCCATGCGCTCAACGAACACTTTTTCGTCTGTATCGTAATACATTTTATATGTATTGGGTAAAAACAGCGCTGGCAATTGTTCTTGAGAGAATCCATACTTTTTTAATGTTTTTTCGTCGTTCAGATAAGAAACAAGTTTCGCACTGTCAATCATGACATTCGCACACACTTTACTTGCTAATTGATAAATATCGCGGCAATTATTGAACGTTACATTTACTTCTGCTTCACCATTGCCGTTTCCAGCTTCGTTTAGTTTAAACCCATTTAGGATAGTTCTATATTGAGAATTAGCATCTATTATATATTTACCAAGTGCAATATTTTCTTTGTTTAAACCTTTGTATTCAGCAACTTTTACAAATGCTGCCACATCATCAATGATTCCTTGTTTTTCTAATTCTTGGGCCAATTCAGTTGCATCCATTTCTGTTTTGATGAAAAAATCAACATTTGAGGAATTGGTAGTTTCCGCTCTACTACTCAAATACAAAGATATCTTTGGGAATAATATAATTCCAACGACAACTGCCACTGCGGCAATGATAATAACTACTTTTCTAGACATAATTGAAACATTATTTCGTCAATGCGTTGACCTTTTATTAAAAACCATTCTTTTCTAACTCCTATTTTCTCAAATCCACATGATTCAAATAAGCGAACACTTTCTGGATTTGTTGCTTGAATAGAGCAATATAAATTGTGCATCGCCAGAAACTCTGATGCATAGGTAATCATCAATTCCAAACTTTCGCGTGCATAGCCTTTTTGCTTGTGTTGACCATCTCCTATTAAGATTCCAACAGCTGCATTTCCGTTTCGAAAATCAACATCATATAAATCTATTGCACCAACCGCTTCATCTGAATCATTCAAACAAATCATTAAGCGCAATTGTCCTGAAGATCTTATGTGCTGTTGTTGCTCAATTAATTGCAGAATCCCGTGCATTGAAAACGGAACTTCTGTATCCGTCACCTTCCAATGAGCTGGATTATTTTCCCACAACAATAATTTTGTTGCATCCGATGGTTCAACCGATCGAAGGTGTATGTTTTTCGCTTTTAACATTTTCTAATTTAAGCAAACGACTTGTAATGTCATCTTGGGTATAATTAGGTAGATTTCTATAATCTTCGGTCAAATTTAATCCAAAAACAGTTTCAATTTCACCTCTCTCTTTTAGATTTTTCAACAATTCACTCAGCTGAAAAATTGAGTCAGAACACTGAAACAACTCAGTTATTGGCGTTAAACAGGTGTTTTTTGTTGATTCAGCTAGTTGATACTTTGAGAAAACTGACTGAATTTCACTTGGATTAAAGTCCTTTTTTAATTGAACAAATACACTCGGTATTTTTTTATTCTCAATCACTGAAACTACTTTTGAAGTCAAAAGCCCTTCATCTTTCCCATTTACTTTGAGGCTATAATAATATCCATGTATTGAACAACCAATATGAGGTGGAATTTTATCAGCATACCAAATCCAAAGAAACAAGCCTTTATCAAAAATTGAAAATTCTTTTATGTTTGAAATAATGCCAAAATTGAAATCAGACATTTATTTCTCCTTTAAAAACAAACACTGCCGGACCAATTAATTT
The DNA here is from genome assembly GCA_947505255.1 of Flavobacteriales bacterium. Lineage (GTDB taxonomy): Bacteria > Bacteroidota > Bacteroidia > Flavobacteriales_D > Crocinitomicaceae > M0103. The sequence continues at coordinate 1,163 of CANNKP010000227.1, read as the reverse complement.
GATATTCGTGAATGATCCATTCCCAAGATACTCATAATCTACTTTGAGATCACCACCTTTAACTTGAACTGCGATTTCATTTTTACCAATTCTATTTTCAGCAAATCCAACAACTAAAGCACAAGCAGTTGCACCTGTTCCACATGAAAGCGTTTCGTCTTCAACACCACGTTCATATGTGGCAATTTTGATGGAATTAACACCCAATACTTCAACCAAATTAACATTAATACCATCCTTTTTATAAGGTTCTGAATAACGAATTTGCCTTCCTTCTGTAACAATATTTTCATTTCCAAAATCCCTAACGAAACGAACATAATGCGGTGAACCTGTATTTAGTTCAAATGAATTATCATTCTGAATAACAGCATTTACCGACAACATATCTAAAGTAATAGTTTCATCTTTCATTTGAGCTGAATGTTCTCCATCAATGGCTAAAAAACGCGTGTTAGTTACATCGATTCCTAATGATTTAGCAAACGCTACAGAACATCTTGCTCCATTTCCACAAAAACTTTTGGAACCATCTGAATTATAATAATCGATTTCAAAATCAAGTGAATTGTGCGTGTTTATTTTAATCAATCCATCCGCACCAACACCAAATCGACGATCACAAATTTGAACAATTTGAGCAATAGACAAATCATTATATTGACCAGTTAAATTGTCCAACATAACAAAATCGTTCCCAGTTCCTTGATATTTTTGAAAGTGAATGAGCATCAAATCATTTTTGACAAAGTTAGTTTATTCGTTCAAATAATTTGGGTTTTTGCTTAACATTCTTTAACAGCCACAGCGTAATAAAACAATGGTTCTAGTCGTTATTATTGCACTAAAAAAAATAAAATCATGAAAAATAACTTTAAACTTTTAGGATTGGGTCTTTTAGGAGGAATGCTCCCACTCGGCGCGTTTTTAATGTTTAACGCTACATCTTATCCCAGCTTATCGGACGAGGTAATTGATGGAAATAGGTTGTATAATGCTCGAGCAGTTAATTTTGATGGAACAAATCCAATTGGACCGGATTTTATTTCAGCATCGGAAAGCTCAATAAACTCAGTTGTTCACGTAACAACGAAAGTTGTAAAAACATCCTTTCAACGGGATCCTTTTCAGGAATTCTTTTATGGTCCAGGAGCTGGCGGACA
>CANNKP010000226.1 GCA_947505255.1 Flavobacteriales bacterium | reverse complement strand
TTTAAAGAACGTTTTCATAGCAGTGTTTTTAAAGTTACAGAAACAAGACGTCACAAATGAATATTTAGTTGTCTGATAATGATTTTTAAATTATGATTCCTCCGTATTACAGTCTAATCAGTAACCGTAATATAGTTTTCCACGCTTGGGCATGCACAAACGAGGTTTCGGAAGCCAAAGGCATTGTCTACTCTTCGTGGATATTCCAGCTACATTGACCACCTCATTCCAATTTAGGGATTTTCAATTACCACGATTATTAAATAGATTATTCCCTGTTTTTTCTTGATAGCCTCTTAAGTCTTCAAAAGTGTCGATATCACTGAGTTTTTCTAATATAAAGACCGTTTTATTTTGTTGTTGAATGGCTTCATAAGTAGTTTGGAAAACTTGACTATTGCTCCATTCTTTATTCAAAAATAGTACATCGTTTAATTCAGTGAGTCCAAGTAAATAATATCCACCGTCATTAGCGGGACCAAGAACATAATCACATGAATTCAAGGATGCAAATGAATTGTTTATGATTTTTGTTGTTAATTCTAAGCAATCTGTTCCAATAATTACCACTTGGTCGTAGCCCAAAAATTTTAAATCCAAAAAAGCATTGTACATTTTTTCTCCTAAATCGTCCCCTTTTTGGACTTGAACTTGCCAGTTTTGAGGAGCTGTAGGTTCGATAAATTCTGAGAAATAAAGGTGGATATCGGCATCAACTTTTACAAGTTGTTCATGTGTAGATGCAATCATTTGAGAATAACAATCTAAAGCTGCCTCATCACTAATAGTTTCCGCTAATCGGGTTTTTACTTTACCGAGAAGTAAATTTTTTTGAAATACGATGAGTGCTTTTTTCATTTATAATAATGTCCCTGCGCATCCAGATCCCGAACCAGCAGTGCAACCGTAACAATGTTGATTGAGAATAATTGCACGTTTTTGTAAAAGAGATTCATTAAATTCATTAATATGGCTTACAGGTACTATTTTTAAATCCAACATTTGATTAAAGTCACAATCATATAAAAAACCATCCCAACTTACTGAAAGTGTGTTTCTGCACATTAATTCTTCCGTTGCGTTTGGATTGAATGTTTCGACTAATTTTTGCATATAATTATCGTATTTACCTGACTTCACTAGAAAATCTAAAAAACGACTTATGGGCATATTTGTAATAGTATACAATTGATTGAATTCAATATTAAAATCTTCTTTTAACCTGTTTTTGTAATCAATTTCAAGAGCTTGTTGATTAGGAGGTAAAGATATTCCTGTTGGATTATAGACCAATTGAAGTTTCAATCCGTTTCCTTCTTTTCCATATCCAACGTCGTTTAACATTTTTAATGCTTTGATACTTTTTGCAAAAACACCTGTTCCTCTTTGACTATCGGTATTCTTTTCGGTATAACACGGCAAAGAAGAAATGACTTCAACATTGTTTACTTTAAAGAAAGCGGGTAGGTCGTTATACTTTTTATTTGCTACGATTATTGTCAAATTACAACGAACAATAATTTTCACGTTTAATTTTGATAGCTCGGTAACAAACCACCTGAAATTTGGATTCATTTCTGGCGCTCCACCAGTTAAATCAACAGTTTTAGCATTGGAATTTTGAATTGCTGAAAGACAAATTTTCATTGTTTCCAGCGTCATGATTTCTTTCCTATCTGGTCCAGCGTCAACATGACAATGATCACAAACCTGATTACACATTTTACCCAAATTAAGTTGAATAATTTCTAATTCTTTCGGATATAATGGAAAATAATTAATATTTTTTAGTTTTTCAGAAAAAGGAATAATTCCATCTTTTTGAAAATAGGAGATTTGATTGACTGATTCACTAAATTCATTTCCTTTTGAACGCAATGTCTTTAGCATATTTAGTGTGTTTTTAGTGTCAATTATTTTGTCAAAGATACGAAACAATGACTTTTGAATAAATAAGAATCAACTAGAAATCTAATTAACCTTCATCAATTTTGTCTGAAATTCTTCTGTTTCAGTTTGAATCTTTAGCAAATAAATTCCTTCATTAAAATCTAGACTTGGAATAGAAATATTTATGTCATTACTCAATGAATTCCCTTGTGTCTTAAATACTACTTCACCAATTAGTGATGTCATAATTACTTTATAATCACCTTTAATTGAATTCGACTTGACAACCCAGTTATTATTTGATGGATTCGGAAATACGTGCAATTCATTATTTCCTGAAATAGAAATTTCATTAATACCGACACTACTACTCACAATAAACGAACCCATCATTCCATCGTCTTCATGATGCAATAAGTGACAGTGGTACATATAAGGAACCAAATTATCTTCAAACGTGATGAATTTTGTAATGAATTTCACGCTATCATGTGGCATTACTAAAACGACATCTTTCCAACCTTGTTCACTTAAAACTGGAGGAAGACCATTCTTTTCGATGATATTAAATTGTATGTCATGAATATGGAATGGATGAGCAATGTGCGTTTTGTTGTGAAGAGTCCAAATTTCAGTTGAATTTAAAGGAACATATATATTGTTCACCATCATATCAAAAAATTCACCATTGATTCCAAAAGGTCCAGCTGCTAAATTGGGAACATCAATTGGAAGAATCCTTAGTGTATCAAGTGTTAACGACCTGTTTACAGCTGCATTTATAGGTAAATATGGCGTATATGGTATTAATGAAGTTGGAATAGTTGTTACTGGACTAGCGGTTGGAGCAATAACATTGATTGCTAAAAGTTCATAATCAGTTCCATTCAACGGATTGTCGCCATACATATCAATAACGTCTGGAGCGATTCCTACAGTAGCAGCGCCAAAAATACCATTTGTAATTTCAGAACCGAAGCTCATTAATTGAAAAGATTGGCCATTCAACGACGTCAAGTCAACAAGTATTTCAGATCGTTCTCCTGGTGCTAAAAGCAATCTTGTCAATGGATTTGGGGTTTCTACTAATCCGCCATCTGTAGCAATTTGATAAAATGTCATACCATTCGAAAACCCATAATTGAACGAGCGCATGCTACTTCCATTTAGTAATCTAAAGCGAATTACTTGAGCTGGGGCATCAAAAAACGCATCAATTGTTCCATTCACCATTATTGACGTATCCATATGGTCAGCAATGGCTATTTGTTGCAAAACGTCAAATGCTTTTGACTGTGTAATCAATGGGATATCATCAATTCCATAAGTTTGCGGTAAACCTAAACTTTGTTCAATAGGATCATGAACAATAAACATTCCAGCCAATCCTTTTCCGACATGTAACTCTGTTTTACCTTCGCCATGAGGATGATACCAAAATGTTCCAGCATTATTTAAAATCTCAAAAGACGGGCTCCAAGTTGAACCAGCAGCAATACTTTGATGAGGACCACCATCATTACTTGGCGAAACATGTAAACCGTGCCAATGCATTGTAGTAGCAACAGTTAATCCGTTGTTCACGTTTAGAGTAACAATATCACCTTTATTTACAAGAATGGTTGGCGATAAGAATGCCCCATTAATTCCATAAGTTGGAGTTGGATTACCCGAATAAAAATTTTGAGTTCCTGTTTGAATATCCAAATTAAAACTAGTTCCCGTAAGGGAAGGAGGAATAAATAACGGATTTTGCCCATAAACAGATTGCACTAAGAAAAGAACAAACAAGATTTTAGA
>CANNKP010000225.1 GCA_947505255.1 Flavobacteriales bacterium | reverse complement strand
TGGTTTTTCTTTGAAACCAAAGGAAACAATATTTTATGCAATGGTTCCTGATGGAATGCTACCTTTTGCTATCGCCATTGCAACAGCAGCAACTATTATTGCCTCTCAAGCATTGATAACAGGAGTTTTCACATTAATGAATGAGGCTATCAAATTGAATTTATGGACTAATCTTAGAGTAAAATATCCAACTGATCATAAAGGTCAAATTTATATCCCATTTATTAATTGGTTTTTAATGGCAGGATGCTTACTTGTAATCGCAATTTTCAGAAAGTCGACGGCTATGGAAGCAACTTATGGTTTAGCAATAACTATCGATATGGTAATGACTTCCATTTTGTTATGTTATTTACTCATGCTGAAATATCCAAAAATGAAGGTCGCTTATCTTGTTATTTTTAGTGTTTTCTTGACAATAGAAGGTGTATTCTTAATGTCTAATTTAGGAAAAATTGTTCATGGTGGTTGGTTTACGTTAATATTAGCAACTGGATTCTTTACTTTGTTGTTTTTATTTTACAAAGCACGTTTACTGAGAAAAAGTATTACAGAATATGTTTCAATGAAAAAAGTTATCCCACTGTTAAATGCAACTAAAGCCGACCCAAATCTTCAATACGAAGCATCAAATTTGGTTTATCCAACAAGGAGTAATACCCCAAACAGGTTGGATGCTACAGTATTCTTTTCCCTCTTTAAAAAACGACCACGTAAAGCGGGAGTTGTTTGGTTTTTGCACTTAGATATTTTAAACGAACCTTGGGGAGTGCATTATACTGTTAACGAAATTATAGACAAGTCCTGTTACTATATTAATCTCCAATTGGGTTTCAAAGAAGAACATAGAACAGAATACATGATGAGAAAAATTCAACGAAAAATGGTTGAAAAAGGGGAATTAACAGGAGAAAGTGTTTTTGATTCAGTTAAAGGGAAAATTGATGAACCTGATTTTAAATTCATCGTTTTGAATTCTCGGGTTGCTACAGACAATAAATTAACTGCATTCCAAATTATCTGTGTTAAAGCTTATCGTTTTGTGAAATCAACAGGATTGAAACCAGCAGAAGATTTTGGGCTAGACAAAACGAACGTCATGGTAGAATACATTCCAATTAGTGTCACAAAACAATATGATCAAGAATTAGTTGAAGATTGGGAAGATTATTCTGGAAAACATTCTAAAATTTCCTTGACACGAGGTGAAGATAATTAGAATTATTCTGAATTATTTATATAAAAACAAGGTTAATGTCTATTAAAACAAGTAAGGTAACAGCAGCGGGATTGCTAATAACAGTTGGAATCGTCTTTGGTGATATTGGGACCTCTCCTTTATATGTTTTCCAAGCAATTACTGGAAATGGAAAAGATTTCTCTTATGATTTAATCATGGGTGGATTATCTGCAGTTATTTGGACGTTAATTCTACTTGCAACTATCAAATATATTTATTTAGCGCTCAATGCTGATAATAAAGGAGAAGGAGGAATTTTTGCATTATTTGCATTATTGAAATCGAAGAAGGTAAAATGGATAATAATTCCGGCATTAATTGGTTGCGCAACGCTTTTAGCAGATGGATTTATAACACCTGCTATTTCGATATCATCTGCTGTGGAAGGTATAAATAATATTTTTCCTGATTTTCCAGTAATACCTGTAGTAGTTGGTATCATTGTTTTTTTGTTTTCAATTCAACAATTTGGAACAGCGGCAATTGGAAAAGCATTTGGTCCAGTTATGATCCTATGGTTTGCATTTATTGGCTATTTAGGTCTTATTAATATTGCAAAAAATCCAGATGTATTAAATGCTTTCAATCCATATTATGCATACAATTTGATTGTTAATGTGAAAGGTGGTTTTTGGGTTCTTGGCGCTGTTTTCCTTTGTACTACTGGAGCTGAAGCATTGTATTCTGATCTTGGACATTGTGGAAAGAAAAACATACGAATTAGTTGGTCTGTAATGAGTGTGTTACTTGTTATAAATTATCTTGGTCAGTCAGCTTTGTGTTTGTCAGACGGATTCGCATTAAAACCTAAAGAAACAATATTCTATGCTATGGTACCAGATGGAATGTTACCATTTGCAATCGGAATAGCAACACTTGCAACGATCATTGCTTCACAGGCATTAATTACTGGAGTATTTTCGTTAATGAACGAAGCAATTAAACTTAATTTGTGGACTAATCTTCGCGTTAAATACCCAAGCGATCATAGAGGTCAAATATATATTCCATTTATAAACTGGTTTATGATGGCTGGCTGTTTATTGGTTATAGCAGTATTTAAAAAATCAACAACTATGGAATCTGCGTATGGTTTGGCTATTACTATTAACATGGTAATGACTTCCACTCTTTTGTGTTACCTATTGTTGCATAAGTACCCAAAAATGAAACTTATTTATCTAGGAATTTTTGCCTTTTTCATAGCTTTAGAAGGAATATTTTTACTTTCCAATTTAGGTAAAATCGTTCATGGAGGCTGGTTTACTTTATTACTTGCTTCATCCTTCTTCACTTTACTATATTTCTATTATAAAGCTAAAATTTTAAGGAAAAGTATCACAGAATATATTTCAATGAAAAAAGTAATCCCTTTATTGAACAAGGTTCAAATGGACGAAACCATTAATTTTGAAACATCCAATTTAGTATATCCAACTAGGAGTAACACACCAAACAAAATAGACGCAACTGTATTCTTTTCATTATTCAAGAAACATCCGCGCAAAGCTGGAGTAACATGGTTTTTGCATGTTGAAATAATTAGTGACCCCTGGGGTGTGCACTATACGGTAAATGAAATAATTGATAAATCCTGCTATTATGTAAGTTTACAACTTGGCTTTAAAGAGGAACATCGAATTGAATACATGATGCGTAAAATACAACGCAAAATGGTTGAAAAAGGCGAATTAACTGGAGAAAGTGTTTTCCCAAGTGTGAAAGGTGAATTCGACGAACCAGATTTTAAATTTATTGTTCTAAATTCAAGAGTAGCAACTGATAACAAATTAACTGCTTTCGAAAGCATTTGTATTAAGGCATATCGTTTTGTTAAAATGACTGGACTAAAACCTGCAGAAGATTTTGGCTTAGACAAAACAAACGTTGTTGTAGAATATATTCCAATTTCGGTAACAAAACAATACGACCAAGAGCTGATTGAAGATTGGGAGGATTATTCAGCTAAATCAAATAAAATTGCTTTGACGAGAGGTGAAAATGATTAGAATTTATTCGTAAAAAAAATATAATTATATAAAAATGGGGATTTTAAAGGTCCCCATTTTTCATTTATCTAAGATTTTTTTAATGTCTTATCGCGACATAAGAAGTATTTTTCTTTCCTTCTGAAATGAGTGAAAGCAAATACATTCCTGCTGTCTGCTCTTCTAAATTAATTTCAATTGAATCTGACCCTTGAAAATCCTTTGAATATACTTCTCGACCAAAAAGATCAGTTATTTCCAATCGTATAAATAGACTCTTCTAAAAAATTTAATCAAAAAAAATGGGAACCTTTTGAGTTCCCATTTTTCTTAAATATGTAAGAATTATTTCTTCTTATCTGCTTTGTCATCAACTTCTTCAAAGTCAACATCTGTAACTTCATCCGCTGGATTTTCAGCACTTTCGTTTCCTCCAGTGTTTCCTCCATCAGCATTTGCAGCATTGTACATGTCTTGAGATGCAGCTTGGAAAACAGTATTTAATTTTTCCATTGCAGCC
>CANNKP010000224.1 GCA_947505255.1 Flavobacteriales bacterium | reverse complement strand
GAACATACGGTTGAAGCAGTTCAGATTCATGGTGGATACGGATATGTGAAAGAATACCATGTTGAACGTTTAATGCGTGATGCAAAAATTACTCAAATTTATGAGGGTACTTCTGAAGTTCAGAAAATTGTAATTTCTAGAAACCTTCTAAAAGGTTAATAAATATTAGAAAGAGAAAAGGAGCTTAATTTATTGAGCTCCTTTTTTTTGTTATAAACTTTCTTCTAACGTTTCAAGACCTATTCCTCGTGATCCTTTGAGTAAAATCAATTTATTCGTAATTGGATTTTCCTTTAAATAGATCAAAGCATCATTTTTATGCTCGAATTGTTTGATAAATGCATCAGATTTTATTGCATTAAAAAGTGGTCCAACAGAATAACCTTTTAATCCGAGTTGTTTTACCAATTCAGCTATTTGAAAGTGTTCTTCATTCGAGTCAACTCCAAGCTCTAACATATCACCTATAATGAGTATTTTATCTTCATTGTTGATCATTGAAAAACTTTCGATAGCAGATCTCATACTTGATGGATTTGCATTATAACAGTCTAATATTAATGTGTTATTTTCAGTTTTTTTAACTTGAGATCTATTGTTATCTGGAGAATAGCTGGAAATTGCATGATTTATTTTTTCTTCTGGGACTTCAAATAGAATTCCAAACGAAATTGCTGCTAAAAAATTATAATAATTGTATTTCCCAATCATATTCGTCTGAATAGTAGGGGAGACGTAACCATCTTTTTTCCATTTAAGCTGAACAAAAGGTGATAAACCAATTAATTCACCTTGAATTTGTGAATCGGAAGTTGAACCAAATGATAGTGTCTGAGTTTCTAAGGGAAGATTCGTTTTTAAGATGTCATCATCACTATTGTAAACTATAATACCGCCATTGGTTGCAACTGAAGTATATAGTTCCTTTTTAGTTTTTAAAACTCCTTCAAAATTGATAAATCCTTCTAAATGGGCTTTTCCAATATTGGTGATAATTCCGTAATTAGGAAGAGCAATAGTACATAATTCTTCGATGTCCTTGAATTTATTTGCGCCCATCTCAATGATTGCAATTTCATGTTCCTCTTTTAAATTTAAAAGAGTTAATGGAACTCCAATATGATTATTAAAATTTCCTTTAGTCGAGAGAACGTTATATTTTTCTGACAACACGCAATTAATTAATTCTTTGGTGCTTGTTTTCCCATTACTTCCTGTTATCCCAATAATTGGAATGTTGAATTTATTTCGATGAAAAGTTGCTAGTTTTTGCAAATAGACCAAAGAGTCGGGAACATAAAAAATAGCATCGTTTGTTTTATAGTGTTCTTCATCAACAATTACATATTTAGCTCCTGCTTCAATTGCTTGCGTGGCAAATGTATTTCCGTTGAAATTTGCTCCTTTCAAACAAATGAATAAACAATCTTTGTTGATGTTTCTGGTGTCGGTGCATACACCTGTTGTTTCATAAAATAAATTAAACAACTTCATGATTTTTATATTAAAAAAAAGCCCGCTTTAGACGGGCTTTTCATTATTTAATGTGATTTTTTCTTTTTCTTTTTACCGTAGTTCATTCCGGTAGGACTTCCAACTCGATCCATTGCGCAACGGAATCCAATTGCATCAGTAGATCTATCTTCGTCTAAGTAACGTCTGTTTCCAGCTGCTAACCAGTAAGCTCTATCTTTCCAAGAACCACCTTTGTACACTCTTGATTTATCAGACACTAATGATGTTGGCCATGAAGTTCTTCCAATTGGTTTGATTGGTGAACCGTCTAATCCAAATTCTTCATGTTCACTTTGATACATGATCAAATTAGGGTCACGACTTGCTTGGTTAATTCCATTTTTAACATCATCATTAGCGAAGTAGATTGAACTTTCAATATCACCATCTAAATAATCGATGTAGTCATCTCTTCTGTAATTCAAACGTCCAATGTTTTCTTCTTCTGTTACATTTCTGTATTTCAATTTACCTGGAGTATCTTGAATGAAATCATTGAATCCTTCACGTAACATTGAAATAATTTCAAATGCATACTCTTCTCCATCTGGACCAGTTCTAATTTCATCAGCGAACAGTGTCCCAAATAATTCGTCTTGAATTAATGCAGAAGCTTCTGTATCATATTTATCATTTTTATACCCAATCGCTTTATCGAGAATACCATTTATTTTGCGTAAAAGACTTAATTCCATTGAATCCTTTACACTTTTATGTGAAACATAGAATGGGTCTGGAGCATAACCTCTTCGAGAAGGGTTACGAGAAGATACATTAGCCGCTAATCCAACAGGGATAATTGTATCATTTGGATCATGTTTATCTGCAGAGATACGTTGGTAACGAATTCTTTCAAATTCATTCAAGTATTCTTTCATTCCATGAACGTCATAAGAAACTTGTTGATTCTTGATATCAATTACACCTTCGTTATTCAATAATTTTGTTTTAAAGACATTTCCTCTAAAAGGTCTAAATTCATCAAAATCTTCAGAAGAAAGTGGACGATAAACATCTAATACCCACTCAGAAACGTTTCCTGCCATATGGTATAAACCATAATCATTTGGCCAATAAGACTCAACTGGAGCAGTTACATCAGCACCGTCATTTAAATTTCCAGCAACTCCCATATAATCACCACGTCCTCTAACGAAGTTAGCACGAATAGTACCTTGAAATTGTTCATCATCATTACGAACCCAGTGTCCGTTCCAAGGATAAATTCTTCTGTCAGACATGTTCTCTGTTCCTTCTTGTAAGTTTCCAATCAATCCAGATGCAGCAAATTCCCATTCAGCTTCAGTTGGTAGACGGTAACGCGGCAATAGAATTCCATCTTCCATGCGCACGATACGTGTGCCTAATTTCTTACCTTGAATATTTGATGGATTTAAATCTTGTACATTTCGAACAACAGCTTCTTCATATTGACCAGCATAATAAGATTCTGTATTAAATGTGTTTTCATCACGTTGATCAACATTCCAAGCTAATACACCTTCACGAACTAAAATATATTCATTCACACGGTCAGATCTCCATTTACAGAAGTCATTTGCTTGTAACCAAGAAACTCCAACTACTGGGTAATCTCTATAAGCAGGGTGTCTTAAGTAATAATCAACGAATTTTTCATTGAAACCAAGTGGTGATCTCCAACATAATGTATCTGGTAAAGCATTTTTCTGAACCATCGGGTATGTTTCATACGCTCTAGAAATCCAATAAAGATATTCTAGCCATTGAAAATTTGTAACCTCAGTTTGATCCATGTAGAATGAAGAAACAGTAACCTTTGTAGCACGGTTATTCCAATCATACATAACATCTTGTTCAGATCTACCCATTGTAAATGTTCCACCTTCAACAAGAAGTAAACCTGGACCAGTTTCCTGATCTAAGAATGGTACTTTTTGAAAACCACCTACTTTCGGATTGTTGTAATCCCAGCCTGTAGTATTTGAAGCTTCACGAGCACAAGAGGCAATAACAACTCCTCCAAGCACAACTGCAACGAATTTTATCAACTTCATATTTTTGATTTTTATTTTCATTATTTCAATTCGCAAATTTAGTCCTTAAACGTTCAGGACGAAAAAAGTTACATTTTTTTATTTAGAAAGAAGGACACGAAATCGTTTTAAACGAAATTGGTTTCTTTTTACAATTCAAATTAATTCCCATTGAGATTTCATGTGATCCACCTGAAACTCCGTTATTCAATTTAGAGACAGTTACATCGTAACTATAACCCAATTTAAATTTCCCTGTATTG
>CANNKP010000223.1 GCA_947505255.1 Flavobacteriales bacterium | reverse complement strand
CGGACTCTACGAAAATTGGTTTTTAGATTATGCGAGTTACGTTATTTTAGAACGTGCGGTTCCTTCTTTACACGATGGATTGAAACCTGTTCAACGTAGAATTTTACATTCGATGAAAGAATTGGATGATGGTCGTTACAATAAAGTGGCGAATATCATTGGAAATACAATGAAATACCATCCTCATGGAGATCAATCAATTGGGGATGCTTTAGTGCAATTAGGTCAAAAGGATTTATTAATTGATTGCCAAGGAAACTGGGGAAATACGCTTACAGGTGATGGCGCTGCGGCGCCTCGTTATATTGAAGCAAGAGTTTCTAAGTTTGCCGCCCATGTTGTTTTTAATCCAAAAACAACCCAATGGCTTTCAAGTTACGATGGTCGAAATAAAGAGCCTGAGCATCTGCCAGTAAAATTCCCTTTGTTATTAGCTCAAGGAGCTGAAGGAATTGCTGTTGGTATGGCGTGTAAGTTTTTGCCACATAATTTTATTGAATTGATTGATCAGTCAATCAATCACCTTCGCGGAAAAAAAGTGGAGCTATTTCCTGATTTTCCAAATGGTGGAATGGCTGATTTCACGAACTATAATGATGGATTACGTGGTGGAAAAGTTCGTGTTCGAGCAAAAATCAAAAAACTAGACAATAAAACCCTTGTGGTTTATGAAATTCCTTTTGGTACAACAACAGGTTCTTTAATTGAATCTGTGATTAAAGCCAATGACAAAGGAAAAATAAAAATTAAAAAAATTGAAGATAATACTGCCGCAGTTGCAGAAGTTATTATTCACATGGCGCCTGGGGTTTCTCCAGATAAAACCTTAGATGCGCTTTATGCTTTTACGGATTGTGAAGTTTCAATTTCTCCGAATTCATCTATTATTGACAGAGATACTCCGCGTTTTTTAGGTGTGAGTGAAATCTTGCGTTTCAATACAGATAATACAGTTCGTTTATTAAAATTGGAATTAGAAATCCGATTGGATGAATTAGAACGTCAATGGCATTTTTCAACCTTAGAAAAAATCTTCATCCGTGAAGAAATGTACATTGATTTCAAACTTCACCACGATAAAGACACCTTATTCGAATATTTGTATAAACGATTTGAGAAATTTAAAAAACAATTTATTCGTGAAATAACGGATGAAGATTTAAATAAATTGACTCAAATTCCGATGATTAGAATTACCCGTTTTGATTCCTCTAAAGCTGATGATGTGCTTTTGAAGATTGAAGAGGAAATGGAAGCGGTCAAAGAGAAATTGAAGAATCTAATCGAATATTGTATTGAGTATTTCAAAGATTTGAAAAAACGTTTCGGAGAAGGGAAAGAACGTAAAACGGAAATTAAAGTATTTGATAACATCAGTGCAGCGAAAGTGATTATCGCAAACCGTAAATTGTATGTGGATTACGAAGAAGGTTTCATTGGTTATGGTTTGAAGAAAACAGATCCTGTAAACGATTGCTCAGATATTGATGACGTTATAATCTTCTTTGCTACTGGCAAAATGATGATTACGAAAGTAGCGGATAAGAAATTTGTTGGTAAAGGAATTGTTCATGCCGACGTCTGGAAAAAAGGAGATAAGCGAACAATCTATCATTTGATTTATCAAGACGGAGTTGGTGGTCCAGCAATGATGAAACGGTTTTATGTGAACTCAATTACACGTGATACTGAATATGATTTATCACGCGGAACAAAAGGTTCGAAAATGCTTTATTTCTCTGTTCATCCAAACGGGGAGCGAGAAGTAATCAATATTTTATTACGTCCAAGACCGCACCTTAAGCGTTTACGATTTGATGTTGACATGGGAGAATTATTGATAAAAGGACGTCAATCAGCAGGAAATAGAGTAACAAAAGAAATCGTTCAAAAAATTACACAAAAAGAAGTGGGTGGCTCAACACTTGAAGAACGTAAAATATGGTTTGATACAGTTGTCGGAAGATTAAACGATGAAGATAGAGGCAAGTTCCTTGGATCTTTCAAAGGTGAAGATCGTATTTTGACAGTTTATAAAACGGGTGAATACCGCTTGAGTAATTTTGACCTTGCGAACCACTTTGATGAAGATATGATTCTGATTGAAAAATGGCATCCAAATCGTCCAATTTCTGCTGTATATTATGATTCTGAGAAAGATATGCACTTCGTAAAGCGTTTCTTATGTGAAGTAACCTCGGATAAAAAAGTATCGTTCATTAGTGAAGGAGAAGGATCTTATATGGATGTAGCGTCAACTGCCTACCGTCCAAATATCAAAATCATCTATAATAAGTTGTTGAAGGAAACAAAAAATCTTCCAGACAATGAAATTCAATTAGCTGATTTTATTGAGATCAAAGGAATGAAAGCACAAGGAAATCAATTGACAAAATTGAAAGTCAAAGAAATTGTCTTGACGCAACCATTGGAAGGTGAAGAAACATGGCCAGTTGAGGAGAAACCATTGAAGTTGGAAGACGACGATAGTGATGATGATGAAGGTGATGATGGCGAAGAGGGAAGCGATGGAACAACCATAGAATGGGATTTGACCAAAGACGATGAGGAAGACGATCAAATGAAATTATTTTAATAAGTCCAATTAATAGCGAATTCTATGAAACAATACATCAATACAACGATAATTGCTTTGGCTGTAATTATATCTGGTTATTTATTGGCGAATGGGTATAAAAATCGTGCAAAAGTAAGTCAGTCAATTAGCGTTACCGGTGCTGGAGAAGAAAATTTTTCGAGTGATTTAATTGTTTGGAGAGCCAATTTCTCTAAGAAAGACTATGAATTGAAAACGGCTTATGCCAATTTGAACAAAGATCAAAACACCATTCGTAAATACCTTATTTCTAAAGGTATTCAAGGTGATGAAATTGTTTTTGATGCTGTCGAAATTCAGAAAGATTATTTCAACGAATACGACGAAAATGGACAGCTGAGAAATTCAGTTTTTAATGGTTATAGCTTGACACAAAGTTTGAAGATTCAATCTAAAAACGTTGATCGCGTTGAAAATATTTCGCGTGAAGTAACAGAATTGATTGACGCAGGAATTGAATTGAATTCATTTGCCCCAGATTACTATTATACCAAACTAGCAACGTTAAAAATTAAAATGATCGAAGCGGCAACAAAGGATGCGAAAAACCGTGCTGATAAAATTGCTTTGAATGCTGGTGGTGCTCTAGGGACATTGAAAAGTGCTGAAATGGGCGTTTTTCAAATTACTGGAGAAAATACATCAGAAGATTTTTCTTGGGGAGGAAATTTCAATACGTCATCTAAAAAGAAAACCGCGAATATTACCATTCGTTTGAAGTATGACATTGATTAATTTTTAACAACAATGATTAATATTCGATATATTCCTTTTTTCCTTTTTACTTTCTTACTTTTTCCTTTATTTTCAGTCGGGCAACTTCAAAAAGAGTTTATTAACCGAGACACAACGGATTTAACATTTACTGGAACAAAAATTAATCCTTACGCTGTTGAATATGATACAACGGCCAAACTTACTTTCTCAGGATATTTCGATACGTATTATGCCTATTATACTGATTCGATAAACCCGAATGGATTCTGTAAATTTCCCACAACTGCTCCACGTCATAATCAAGTAGGAATAAACATTATTCAATTATCAGCAAAATATGAATCAACCAATTTTAGAGGAGTTGCAACAGTTTTTGGTGGTGATTGTCCTCAATCTTCCTGGTCTTCTCACCTCAACTTTATTCAAGAAGCAAATGCAGGATTTAGAATCGTTAAAAAATTATGGGTTGATG
>CANNKP010000222.1 GCA_947505255.1 Flavobacteriales bacterium | reverse complement strand
TTTTAACAATTGCGGGATATACTTATGGTCCTCTTTTAGGGCTTTTCGCATATGGGATTTTTACGAAAAGAAAATTAACTGAATGGTTTGTGCCAGTAATTTGTTTAATCGTTCCAATTTTATGTTTTATTCTGAATAAAAATTCTGAAACTTGGTTTTGGGGCTATAAATTTGGAAATGAATTATTGATTTTAAATGGAATTTTAACATTTATAGGATTGAGTATTATTTCAAAGAAATCATCAGATTTAACAACGTTTTAATTTTATTAAATGAAAATTATTCTCGACGATAACGGTTTACATTTGCGTTTCGCACCTTTGTCATTAACACGACCTATAGGAAATTTACGCATTGGAATTTTTACAAATGATGAACGATGGAAGGTTATTCTACCCGAAGCTGAGATTTATTATCAAACCGAAGCTTATTTAACTGAAAGGTTTCCAGCTACTGAAAACGCAGATTTGATTGTTAATGCTGAATTAATTCCAAATGTTGAAGTAGCAGTTGCTATTGTTAATCTTGGTGAAAACGAAGCGTTATGGATGGGGGAAGTTTGGCTTGCTAAAAAAGGAAATGCATCTGTGAAAGTCGAATATGTTGGCGAGATTCCTGTTGTTATTTCTCAAAGATGGCATATTTTTCAAAAAAATGGGGATGCAATTTATTCTGATTTCGAACTTATAACAGCTGGTAGAACATCTGAAAAAATATCAAAAACGAATACGGTAATTGGTGACGAATCAATGATTTTCATTGAAGAAGGAGCAACAATTGAAGCAGCTATTTTAAACACACATTCAGGACCGATTTACATTGGGAAACATGCAGAAATCATGGAAGGATCGATTGTTCGTGGACCTTTGGCGATGTGTGAACACAGTGCTTTGAAATTAGGCACGAAAGTATATGGACCAACAACTCTTGGACCACATTGTAAAGTGGGTGGTGAAGTAAATAATGTCGTTTTTCAAGCGTATTCCAACAAGGGTCATGACGGTTTTCTTGGGAATGCTTTGATCGGTGAATGGTGCAATTTGGGCGCAGATACAAATACATCAAACTTGAAAAACAATTACGGTACTATTTCAACGTATTCCTATGAAGAAAAAGGGGAGATAGAAACTGAAACACAATTCATGGGAGTTTGTATGGGCGATCATTCTAAATGTGGAATCAATACAATGTTCAACACCGCAACAGTTATAGGCGTCTCTTCGAATATTTATGGTGCAGGATTTCCATCCAAATTTATTCCTTCATTTAGTTGGGGTGGAGCAGATGAAATCGTTCCGTTTAGGTTCGAAAAAGCAATCGAATATGCGAATAATATGATGCACCGCAGAGGTTTGCAATTATCGCAGAGTGAAATTGCTATTTTACGTCACATTTCTGAGGATAAATAAGACAAAATTTCAGTTAATTTCCAGTGGCATATCATTTGACTCATTAGCTGTGTCCTATAAAATCAAGGTTTAACGAAAAGTACACCTAATTATACTGACAGTTTGACTTACAAAATGGGATTTTAAATCAATTTCAAATCCCAACTAAAAAATTACGAATTTCAAGAAGCATGAACGATATTTTTGACAACGATATATTAAATTTAACACAAGCAATTGAAGCTGATGCTGAATTTATTCCACTAATTACAGCGGAAGAAGAAGAAAACATGAACAAGGAAAAATTTCCTGAAGATCTTGCTATTTTACCTTTACGTAACAATGTTTTATTTCCAGGAGTTGTTATTCCGATTACGGTTGGACGGGATAAATCAATTAAACTTATTCAAGACGCCAATAAAGGAAAGAAAATAATTGGCGTTGTTTCACAAAAGAATCAAGAAGAGGAATCACCTGAATTTTCTGATTTACACACTGTTGGAACTGTTGCTCAAATTATTCGATTGTTGAAAATGCCTGATGGAAGCTCAACAGTTATAATTCAAGGAAAGCGTCGATTTGAAATTGTACAGCCAAATCAAACTGAGCCTTATATGCGGGCAAATGTTAAGATGTTGAAAGAAAAAACATTTGACAAGAAAAATAAGGAAATGGACATTATGTTCAAAACAATTAAAGATCTTGCTTTACAAATTATAAAAGACAGTCCAAATATTCCTTCAGAAGCTTCATTTGCTATTGGAAATATTGATAGTCCAACATTTCTCGTGAATTTCATTTCATCCAATATGAATGCCGACGTTGCCAAAAAACAGGAAATGTTGGAAGAATTGGATATGAAAAAGCGGGTGATGATGGTGATGGAACATTTGACATTAGAAATTCAGATGTTGGAAATGCGCAATGAAATTCAATCCAAAGTTCGTAAAGACATGGATCGTCAGCAACGCGAATATTTCCTTCACCAACAAATGCGCACAATTCAAGATGAATTAGGGGATAATCCACAGGAATCTGATGTGCGCGATTACAGTTCAAGAGCTGAATTGAAAAAATGGGATGAACGTGTTTCAAAAATATTTTACAAGGAATTAGATAAATTACAACGTATGAATCCGCAAGGAGCAGAGTACAATGTACAATCGAATTACTTGGATTTAATGCTTGATTTACCGTGGGGAGAATTTTCGAAAGATAATCTTGATTTGAAACGTGCTAAGAAAATTTTGGAACGTGATCATTACGGATTAGAAAAAGTAAAAGAACGAATTTTAGAATATTTAGCAGTTTTGAAATTAAAAGGAAACATGAAATCACCAATATTGTGTTTTTATGGACCTCCCGGAGTTGGAAAAACTTCTTTAGGAAAATCAATTGCTGAAGCGCTTGGACGAAAATATATTCGCATGTCATTAGGTGGTTTACACGATGAATCTGAAATTCGTGGACACCGTAAAACGTACATTGGTGCTATGCCAGGGCGTATCATGCAAAACATAAAAAAAGCTGAAAGTTCGAATCCTGTTTTTGTATTAGATGAAATAGATAAATTGGGAAGAAGTAATCACGGAGATCCATCGTCTGCTTTATTGGAAGTGTTAGATCCTGAGCAAAATAATTCGTTTTACGATAATTATATTGAAACTGAATTTGACCTTTCAAAGGTTATGTTTATTGCAACGGCTAATAATTTGGGAGAAGTTCAAGGACCTTTGCGCGATAGAATGGAAATTATCGAAGTAAACGGTTATACAATTGAAGAAAAGATTGAAATAGCAAAACGCCATTTATTACCGAAGCAAATTGAAGATCACGGAATCAGTAAAAAAGACATTACGATTGATAACAAAGTAATGGAGAAGTTGGTGGAAGAATATACCAATGAATCTGGTCTGCGTGGAATGAATAAAATGGTTGCTAAATTAGTGCGTAACCGTGCCCGTCAAATTGCGATGGAAGAAGAATTCACTGCAAAAATTAGTGTAGAGGATTTGTTTACTGTTTTAGGAGCGGGTAGAGGAAGAACGAAATATGAAAGTAACGAAATTGCTGGAGTTGTAACTGGTTTAGCTTGGACAAGTGTTGGAGGAGATATTTTATTCATTGAATCGTCTATCACGAAAGGGAAAGGGAAATTAACCTTGACTGGAAATTTGGGAGACGTAATGAAAGAATCAGCTGTAATTGCATTGGAATTCTTGAAAGCTCACAGCAGTTGGTTGAATTTGGATCAAGAAGTATTCGATAAACACAACGTACATGTGCACGTTCCAGAAGGAGCAACGCCAAAAGATGGACCTAGCGCTGGAATAACCATGTTAACGTCACTAGCTTCGTTATATACACAGAAACGCGTGAAGAAAAATCTTGCGATGACAGGTGAGATTACATTGCGTGGAGAAGTTTTACCAGTTGG
>CANNKP010000221.1 GCA_947505255.1 Flavobacteriales bacterium | reverse complement strand
CGCTCTAATTCAGCAGGGGAAAGATCAATCCTTTTTTGTTTGAAAAGGAACCGTAATTCTTGTTTTGTCATTAACGTATTTTAATAATTTTTTTGCTTGAAACTAACCATTTCGAATTTCAATCGTTCATCTTAACATGGCAACAATATATAAATAATTCATTGAAAGAAAGTGTGTTTTTTAGTGCTTATATGGATTGAAAATAAATAACAATTAATTAGTCTATAAAAAAAGTGGATTCGAATATTTGTAATTACATTTATTGTATGAAAAAAACCTTTACAATTTTTGCTGCAGTTTCTTGCTTAAGTTTTGGGCTAAATGCTCAAGTAACTGAGGAGGATTCAACCATTGTTGAAGAAGAAACGTACTACGAAGAAGTCGAAGATTCAAATCGCGTCGATGACACTTTCTACTCTACTCGCGTAATTAATGGTCATTCAATTGAAACCTTAAGAAAAGGTGTATATGAATTAAGAATCGAACACCGATTTGGAGATCTTGCTGGAAGTAATGGCGGGGTTCAAACCATGTTTGGTTTTGATAATTTAACAGATATGCGCATCGCTTTGGAATATGGGATTACTGACAATTTAATGGTTGGTATCGGCAGAAGTAAAGGGACTGGGGAACCTTATCGGTCTTTGATGGATGGTTTTGCTAAGTACCGTATTTTCCGTCAAGAAAAACATGGTACTCCGTTTTCACTTACAGCCGCTGCTACAATCAATTACACCTATATGACAGCTTCTTCAGATGCTGCTCAAGTAAATCATTTTCCTGAATGGCAACATCGATTTGCTTATTCTACACAGTTGAATTTTGCACGGAAATTTGGCGAAAGATTGAGTATAGCCATAATGCCAACGCTTGTGCACAGAAATTATGTTGCGTCAAATGATGTGAATACACTTTTTGCTTTAGGTGGTGCTTTGCGAATTGGGCTTACTTCAAAAACGGCAATTCTCATAGAGTATTTTCAAACTTTTGCAGATGAAAATTATCGTGGTACAAATACCAATAGTTTAGGAATTGCATTTGAATGGATCACTTTTGGACATAATTTCACCATTAACCTTACTAATTCTAGAGGTTTTGGCGATGTTCAATTTATTACTTATACCTACGAAGATTGGTTGAAAGGACAATTTAGGCTAGGTTTTTGCATTGGTAGAAAATTCGAAAAAGAGTAATTGAAATATTAATTATATACCATGGTAAGTATATCTTAATTTTGTTAACTTTACATTTAATATTAAAATAAAAAAATCATGAAAAATATAATTTATCCCCTTTTAGCAGCAATAATCTTGTTTTCTTCTGCTATGTATGTTTCTCCATTGCAAGATTTTAAAATTGCAGATGGATATTCAATTGCATTTAAGAGTAAAGATCCAAGTGGTGTTTTTAAAACAATGAAAGGAACAATCAAATTTGACGAGGCTGATTTGCCAAATTCAAAATTTGATTTACAGTTTGTTGTGTCTTCGATTTCAACTGGAAATGGAATGATGAATAAAAAAGCACAAATTGAAGAATGGTTCAATGCTGCGAAATACCCAGAAATTAAATTTACGTCTACAAAAGTTGTTAAATCGGGTTCTGATTATTCTGTAACTGGGAAATTGACAATTAAAGGAATTACAAAAGAAAAAAGTATTCCGTTGAAAGCAACAAAAGTTGGATCTGGCTATACGTTTAGTGGAAGTTTTGGAGTTAACAGAATGGATTTCAAGGTTGGACATAAAAGCGATGCTGTGCCAGAAGTTATGAATATTAGTTACGCAATTCCAGTTCTTAAAAAATAAAAATATGTTTAAAAATATTTTTTTTGCAGGACTCGCTGCAAGCGCATTTGGAACTTTAATAAGTGTAGCATATATTTTTGTTTTCAAATATTCGCCATTAGAAGTAGATTTTACTGAAAAAGCTTCATTTCAATATCTTCTAAGCTTTAATTTGTTAATTGGAATGACAACATGTTTCGTTTATTTTATTTTGATTAAACTGTTGAAAAAGGAACAAATTACAACATTTATCGTTGGCTTTATTTTAAGTGGCGCTTCAATTGTAATAGCATTATTGTTTATGTTCAAAGTAGATACTCAATTAGCTTTCAAGAATGAAAATGCAGAGCTTTACAAAGATTATTACTATTTTATCTTGGCTCCAATATCATTTTTTCCCGTATTATCATGGTTTACTTTTAACCCCCTTTTTATAAAAAAATAATGAAATATCAACACTTAATTTATGTTTTTGCAATCGTGACAGCAACTTCACTTGTTTTTTCTTGTAAAAAAGACAAAATTCCAACAGGAACAGTTGCTCCCAATTGCATAGATACGGTTCATTATTCTGCACAAATTGCACCTATGATTGATAGCTATTGTTTGAGTTGTCATGATGTTGGAAACGCAACTGGTTACACACTTACAAATCATACAAATATTTCAGCTAATGCATCTGCTGTGCTAAATTCTCTTCATGGTGCTTCTGTTTCATTGATGCCACAAGGAGGGCCAGCATTAAATGATAGTCTGATTCAACAATTTACATGTTGGATAAGTCAAGGAAAACTTAATAATTAATTAACTAATTTTCAAGAATGAAAAAAAACTACATCTTATCTCTTTCAGCTATAGTTATTCTAGGAGCTGTTTCTTTTCAAAAATCTGGCGATTTTAAAGTTGAAAAGTATTTTGCTAAAAATGGACACAAAATAAATTCTAGTGGTTTAGCTGGTGGAAGAACTGGTGCTCCTGGTGAAACAAATTGTACCGCTTGTCATACAGGAACTGCACAGGATGGAACAGCAGAAAACAATTTGTCTGTATTAAATGGTGTTACGCCAATTACGGCTTATGTACCTGGAACAACCTATTCTGTTGCTTTGTTGATGGCTTCTAGTCCAGCGAAAAAAGGATTCCAAGCTACCGCTTTGACTTCTGGGGGGACAATGGCAGGAACATTTACAGGAGTTGCTGGGAATACGTCAATTAATACTGCAAGTTCTAAAAGTTATGCAAATCACACTGCTACCAGTAATACGAATGCAACCACATTATGGGGTTGGTCATGGACCGCACCTTCAACGGATGTAGGAGATATTACTTTTTATGTTGCTACGAACAAAACAAATAGTAGTAATACAAATGCAGGTGATGTTATTTATTTATCACAACATGTTATAACTTCAACTCTTGGATTAGTAGAGCAAACAGACAATCAATCTAATTTCACAGTTGGTTATTCACCAGAAAATAATAGCGCCGTATTTAACTTTACAACGTTAAGTGTTGGTGAAATGGTTTTAAATCTTGTTGATTTGAACGGTCGTTCAGTTTTTCATTCTGATCTTGGAACAGCTCAAATTGGTCAAAATAACCAAAGTGTGGCGTTACCTTCTGATTTGAAAAATGGAATTTATATTGCAAACTTCTTTGTGAATAACAAAGTAATGTCTGCTAAAATCATGATTCAAAAATAATTGATAATTACAAGTTGCTAGTTACAGGTAATTAGCAACTAGCAACTTGTAATTTTATTACTCCAATCTTTTCGTGAGCAAGTCATTTACCTTCTTGTAAAATTGATAGGGTTGATAAGTGCGCCATTCGATATCATCTAATTCACCTCCCATTGCGAAATAATGGTCAATATTTACCTTTTCAAACTCTTTGGTAACATGATCGTGGAAATTAACCATTGCAATCCAACCTTCTTCAACATCATCAAACCATTCTTCGTAATAACAATCGTCCGAATAATGGAAATTCAATACATTTTCGCCAATTAAAATAAATTTAGTTATTCCTTCATCTATCATTGGGTCTATGATGTCTCTTTTGAAAGTCATAATATCATTCTCTATCGCATCGTTCCATTCACCAAT
>CANNKP010000220.1 GCA_947505255.1 Flavobacteriales bacterium | reverse complement strand
TCATCGTAATCTTCTTCCGCTTTTATTTCATATTTTTTTGTGGGAAAAAGACTTAATGGCACATATATTTTAGAAGAATTGAAATAGCTAAATGGAAATTCTATCTCATCGAAAGGAAGGTAAGAATACATTAAAACATCAAACGTTGAGAATATTTCATCAACTGAATAGCCTGCTGTATTGTACATGCGAATTCCAATTTTGTCTGCTTCAAATTCTTTGTCTTTTGAATATTGACTTAATCTTTCAATTCTATCATTGTGTTGACCCTTTTGAGTTTCCCAATCAAACGTTTCGACTACATGTTTTTCTGTATAATGAGCAATTTCATGCGCCAAAACATATGCTAATTGTGCCTCACTGGTTAATTGAGCAATGAGTCCCGTTGTAATAAATACAATTCCTTGGTCTGTGCTAAATGCATTTGCAGCATTTGATTTTATCGTGTAAAAACGCAATTTAGCGCGCAAATCCCCCTCATTTTGCAGCAGTTTATTAGCTATTTCAGAAACATAGGAACTAATTTCATCCCCATATATTACAAGTCCAGAATGTAAAATATCATCTATTTCGTAATTAGAACCTTCAAGAACTACTTTTTCTTGGGAATTAGTTAAATCTGAACGGTCTTTTTTTAAATCATCAGCTAACTTTTTATATGTCTCTTTCGTGAAATCTTCTGGAATTGGACCTTTAGACATCAACGTTGTGTATTTATCAAAGTTTATTTGAGAATTACCAATGTTTGAAATAAGCACCATTAAAATGACACTGAAAAAAAGTGATTTTAGATTCATAATTTATCTAAGATTATGGGGAACAAGACAAACTGGAATAGGTTCCATTTTATGCTTGTTCACTGCATTTAATTTCTTGAAGATTGAAAGTACAGTCTTTTGACGATCATCAAGGTTTTCTTCATTACCTTTAAATTCCATCGCCCATTCAAGTTCTGGATAAGTTGCCCCAAGCTGATCTTCATCACTTCGGTCATCTCCCCATAAACCATCGGTTGGTTTGGCAATCAAAATTTCATTAATCACACCAAGATTAGATGCTAAGTTTTTGACTTCGGTTTTTGTTAAATCGGCAATAGGACTTATATCAACACCACCATCACCATATTTAGTGAAAAACCCAACTCCAAAATCTTCAATTTTATTTCCTGTACCGGCAACCAAACAAGTATGAGTCTGTCCAATAGCGTACAATGTCGTCATGCGCAATCTAGCTCTAGTATTTGCCATAGCTAATGCGTTTTCAACCGTATCCTTTGGAAGTGTTTTTTCGAATTGTTCAAAAAGCAAAGTCAAATCAACTTCAATTTTCTCAACATTCGAGAACTTAGTTTGTAAGTCTTCAATGTGTTTATTGCCTCTACTGTATTCAGATGCTGCTTGCCTGATTGGCATATTAACCAGAATAGTTCTTTTTCCAGTGTGCGCGCAAAGCAATGAAGTCAAAGCAGAATCTACACCGCCGGATATACCCACTATAAAACCAGAAAGTCTGGCTTTATCGCAATAAGCGTTAAGCCAGACTGTAATATATTTTGAAAGTTCTGTCTGATTCAATTTGAACTACTTAGATTAAAATAGTATTGAAATTTTCAACATAACTTGACTTTGAGTAGCACGGTTTGAGTAGTGAATATTCGCTAAAATACCATCATTATTCACTTCTCTAGAAAAAAGTGATGTTTTTCTATCAACTTGATCAACTGTTCCGTCATTTTTCCAGTACAATTGAGTGAAACCATAGTAATATCCAAGTTCCGCGACCAAAGAAGTCGAACCAGAAAAATTCCATTCAGCACCACCACATAAACCAAATGCAGATTTGAAGAATACCGTCTCATTTTTAATAATCATGTTATCATTAGTCTTTGCAGTCCTAGCACCTAGGAAATCATTTCCTGCTAATGTAAAGCCTGCATCATTTACATGACTTTTTAATAAGAAAGAATTTCTTAAACCGAATTTCCCAAAATAACGGAAGTAACCAAAGAATTTTGTTCTAAAAGTCAACATTGTAGGAATAGTTAAATATACCAACTTTTGTTTTCTATCAGTTAATAGAAACAATTTTGTTGAATTTAAAGCTAAATCGACATTTTGACTTCTTAGAATTTCATTATCAGTTTCATTATAGTAGTAATAAACATTCTTAGAAATTGAACCAGGATATGAATATTTCAACGTCTCAAAATCAAACTCTAAACCAGTACAAAAACCTATTGTTTCAGAAAAACTGAAATTTACATTTGCACCAACAGTAAGGTCATTTCCCCCTTTACTGCTCAAATAATTTGTCCCCATTTTTTGAATAGCGAGTCCAGAACCTACAACTAAACCTGCTTGAACTTTTTTATCCGCCGCCTCTTGTGCAAATGCACTCAATGTTATGCTAATTGTTAAAATTGAATAGATAATTTTTTTCATACTTTTTTCTTTATATCTCAACACAAATCCTTTGATTTATGTACTTTTGACTACAATATTAAAGAATAATAATGACTCTAAAAAACATTTTTTCAATACTATTCATAATTCTTGTTTTCAATCGATGTTCAACGAATCCATTGGATGTTGATGTGTCAAATATTGATATGAAAATTGGTTTTGTAAATTTGGATTCAATTCTCGTTAATGTTAAAGGTGAGAAGCGTTTAGAGTTTCATCATACACATCTAAAAAAGATTACGAATATCTACGAATACAATCTTGGGTATTGTATTCAGATGGCAAATGCTTCAGATACAGGATTCATCAAAAGTTTGGATTTGTATTTAGAAGATCCTTATATCAAGAGGCTTGAAAATCGAATTGCTGAAAAATTTTCTGACTTAGAACCAATTAAAAGTGAGATAACACAAGGTTTCAAACATCTTAAATTTCATTTTAATGAAGGTAAAATACCAGAAAATATTGTTTTTGTGAACGCCCTTTTTAAATCTAATTCTTTTAGTACTGAGAAAGAAATAGGGATTGGATTAGAAAGTTATTTAGGTCCAAAAACAGATGTTATTAAAGAATTACCGCAAGAGCCTTTTTACGAATGGATTAAAGAGGGAATGGGCGATGAATTTTTAACGCGTGATGCAATTTGCTCATGGGTAATGACGCATTATGTGGATGAAGTAGATGGTAATTTAGCTGAACAAATTGTAAGATGGGGAAAAATACTTTATTTAACGCAAGCAGCATTTCCAGAAAAGGACCCGTCGATCATTATGCGTTATTCGGATGTTGACTATAAATGGGCAATTGAAAATGAATATTCGCTTTGGAAATATTTGGTAGACGAAAAATTACTCTTTTCAATTAATGAATTGAACGTTAAAAATCTTTTGAAAGAAGGTCCTTTTACGATTGGACTTCCGGAAAAAGGTCCAGATAGATTAGGTCAATTCTTAGGATTTAGAATGATTCAAAAATTCATGGAATCGAAAGAAATATCTTTAGAACAGTTAATAAATACACCGTACACAGAAATATTAGTAGAATACGAAATTGATTAGAATGGAAGACGAAATAGTTAAAACTTCAGAAATAAGTATCAAAGTTGGTTTGAATGAAAACAATTTGCCAGTTGGAATGAAATGGACTGCTCCTGATGGGAAAATGGACAATGCGCCAGCTAAAGCGTTGATGCTTTCTTTATGGGATCCAACAGAAAATAATACAATGAAAATTGACTTATGGACCAAGGATATGTCAATCGAAGAAATGAAACAATTTTTTCATCAAACCCTTTTGACAATGGCAGATACGTTTGAAAAAGCTACTGGCGAAAATTTAATTTGTGAAGACTTAAGAGATTTCTGTTATCACTTTGCTGAAAAAATGCAAATATTACCTGAAGAGAACTAATGGTGAAAGGTAATCTTAGGAAAATGAGTGTTTC
>CANNKP010000219.1 GCA_947505255.1 Flavobacteriales bacterium | reverse complement strand
CGAATTGAAGCAATAAGAAGAATCGTTGATGATTGCACAATTACAACAGATTTAATTATTGGCTTTTGCGAAGAAACAGAAGAAGAACATCAAGATACATTATCATTAATGGAGTACGCGAAATTTGATTTTGCGTACATGTACAAATATTCTGAAAGACCAAAAACATTAGCAGAAAGGAAATTCAGTGATGATATTCCTGAAGCAATTAAAACGAGAAGAATTGCAGAAATAGTTGCAAAACAAAGAGAACATTCATTGATTGCAAATCAAAAGCAGGTAGGAAATACTGACAAAGTACTTGTTGAAGGAGTTTCTAAGAAATCGCAAGAGGAGATGTGCGGTAGAAACGGAAAGAATTCCATGGTTGTTTTTCCAAAAGGCGATTTTGAAATTGGTCAGTATATAACTGTGAAAATTACCAATTGCACTTCAGCGACATTATTAGGTGAAGTTGTTACTAATACTATTCAAGCATAATATGAACTTACAACAAATAAAACAACGTTTTGAGGTCATTGGAAATGCGCCATTACTTAATAGAGCATTAGAAGTTGCTATTCAAGTTGCACCGACAGATATTTCTGTTTTAGTAACGGGAGAAAGTGGAACGGGAAAAGAAATTATTCCTCAAGTCATTCACAACTTAAGCTCACGCAAACATGGCGAATATATTGCTGTGAACTGCGGTGCAATTCCTGAGGGAACAATTGATTCCGAATTGTTTGGACACGAAAAAGGATCATTCACAGGTGCACATGGCAGCAGACAAGGATATTTTGAAGTTGCCAATGGTGGGACAATCTTCTTGGATGAAGTTGCTGAATTACCAATGCAAACACAAGTTCGATTGCTGCGTGTTTTAGAAACGGGAGAATTTATTCGCGTCGGTGCATCCAAGCCGATTAAAACTAATGTTAGAGTTGTTGCTGCTACAAATGAAAATATGCAAAAAGCAATTGCATCAGGAAAATTCAGAGAAGATTTATTTTACAGATTAAGCACTGTTCCTATTGCTTTGCCTCCACTTCGCAATAGAAAAGAGGATATTCATTTATTATTTAGAAAATTCGCCAGTGATTTTGCTGACAAATATAGAATGCCTTCGGTTCGCTTATCAGATGATGCTGTTCAAGTATTAATGAATTATGGTTGGCCTGGAAATATTCGTCAATTAAAAAATCTTGTTGAACAAATATCTGTTATCGAAACAAGCAGAGAATTAGATGCAGCGATGATTTTATCTTACCTTCCAGCAGAAAGAGAAAAAGTTCCTGCTATTTTGGGTGAAGGAGGTTCAGAAAATTTTTCAGAACGAGAATTGATGTACAAGTTCTTATTCGACATGAAAAAGGACTTGTCGGATTTAAAAAAGTTAGTCATAGAATTGGTGCATCAAAATGGTGATTTCTCCTTGAGTAATGATCAAACAGCGATTGTAAATAGACTTTATAAAGAAGTTAATCCCAATTTTGGTCAATCTCGTATATTACCTTCACCAACTGAAGGTAGCGTTAATGAATTTCAAGCTACACCAGAAACCGAAGATTTTGAAACTCATGAAGAGGTTGAAGAATCGCTATCTTTAGAAGACCGAGAAAAGGAATTGATTCAAAAAGCGCTAGAGAAACACAGAGGAAAAAGGAAATATGCTGCTGCTGAATTAGGGATATCTGAACGTACACTTTATCGTAAGATAAAAGAATATAATTTAATGGAATGATGAAATTAATATCCTTCGCTATACTATTAATTGGATTAACCGGATGTTGGCCTTCGAGTGTTTCTTTTCAAGATACAGGTTCTATGCCTGAAGAATGGAAAACTTTTTCGGTTAAAACATTAGAAAATGATGCTCCTAATACGCCAATTAGTTATGCTGCTTTATTATCAGAAAAACTAAAAGATGGCGTTCAAAATAACACGCGTTTATTATTAAATCCAGTTGTCGGCAAAGGTGAAATTTCCATAGAAGGAAAAATTTCCAGTTACACCATAATTCCAGTTGCTATTCAAGAAGGAGATAATTCTGCAAAAAACAGGTTGACTATTTCTGTTCAATTCACTATTTTTATCACAGAACTTGAAGAAGATAAAATGACGTTGACGAGCACCCGATTTATTGATTATGATTCTGATACTGATTTAGCCTCTCAAGAAGCTACTTTATTGGATGAAATTAGTACACAAATCGTTCAAGATGTAATAAATAAACTACTTTCGAACTGGTAATGCTGAATCTCGAACAAATAGCGCAACGAATTAATGATCCAAACTTGTGTCAAGAAGGAGATATTGACGATTTAAAATTATTTACGAGTAATTACCCATACGCTCAAGTTTTTCCTATTCTTTATTTAAAAGCTCTATCCAATAATAATGATATTCGTTTTGAAGAAGAATTATCGAATTATGCATATCGAATTTCTGACAGAACACAACTATACAATCTAATTCATGCTAAGCCGTTGAATTCAGCGGTTCATATTCAAGATGAAATTCAACAAGAAACAAGCAAAATTGAAGTTCCCATTCTGTTAAAAGTTAAAGAGGAAATTACAATAACCGAAAAGGCTGATGAAGTTTTAGTAAAAGAAGATCTAATTCTTCCTAGTGAAATTGAGGCTTTTGAAGATATTAGAGAAAATGTTGGAAGTATCCATCCTATTGAAATTGAAGCACCTGAGTTAGAAATTATTACTGCATCAGATGATGAGGAAAGCGTTACAGATCAAATTATCAACATCGAAGGAATTGATACTATTGAAGAAATTAAAAATACTGATAACGAATCCTTTGATAAAGAAATTCTTTCAATTGCGATTTCTACAAGTTACAATTTAGACCATCTTGAAAATATTGAAAAGGAGATAGAGATAGAAATCGAGGAACCCGAACAAAAAATTATTCAAATAAATTCTGAAAAGAGATCTTTTTCATCTTGGTTACAAGCCAATGATCGCTATTTTGAGCCGCAAGTTGACGAAGATAAAGCTCGAATTGACCTAATTGTTAATCAATTTATCAAAGATGAACCAAAACTTTCACGTCCTTCTAAAGAAGAAATAATAGACATAAAACCTAAGACAGAATTCTTCTCACCTGTCAAGAAAGCTAAGGAAAGCCTAGAGATTAGCACAATGCCAGTTAGTGAAACATTGGCTAAAATTTTCGCACTTCAGGGCAATTTTCCGAAAGCAATTTTCGCATATGAACAATTATGCTTGATAAATCCAGAAAAAAAGATTTTCTTTGCATCCCGAATTGAAGAATTAAAGAAAAAGTTAAACACATAAACAATGGATATTTTATTTTCATCGATCATCATTTTAGCAAGTATATTATTGATACTTGTAGTATACGTTCAAAATCCTAAAGGTGGAGGTTTGAGCTCAGATTTTGGAGCGGCACAGCAGATTGGTGGTGTTCAAAAAACAAATGACTTCATTGATAAGGCTACTTGGTCTTTGGCTGGAGTTATTATGGTATTGAGTATCATCCTTACTATTCGTTCAAAAGCTCCTGAGCCAGTTGCTCCAGAAGATGCACAACAAACTGAACAAGGAAAAGGTCAACCACAAAATCAAGGCGGAAAACCAGCGGGTCAACCAGCGGGTCAACCTGCAGGTCAACCTGCTAAAAAATAATTCAAAAACAGTACATTTGAAATGTCAGTATGTCATACATGCTGACATTTTTTTTGTTAAAAACACTTGAAAACGCACCATTTGTCGGATAAAAACCATTGGCATAAAATTGGTGAACAATGCACAGTCAATAAAACAAAAACTAAATATATGTCAACAAAGTTTAAGCCTTTAGCAGATAGAGTTCTAATTGAATCAGCTCCTGCAGAATTAAAAACAGCGAGTGGTATTTTTATTCCTGATACAGCAAAAGAAAAACCTTTAAAAGG
>CANNKP010000218.1 GCA_947505255.1 Flavobacteriales bacterium | reverse complement strand
TCAAGTATAACAAGTTGTAATTGGGTAGTGACTTCAATTCAAAAGGAAAAGCATCTTTCCCCAACGCTTGTTATTATTATTTCGTTCTCAATTAGCAATTTTATTTAATTTAAACTAAATCGTATGAAAAAAACGTTACTATTTGTTAGTGCATTAACTTTTGGAGCAACTTTAGCTCAAGCACAAAATTGTTCTGAAATCTTTATTTCTGAATATGTTGAAGGATCAGGAAATGATAAAGCAATTGAATTGTATAATCCTACCGCTACCGCTATTAACTTGTCGGGATATAGAGTTGAACGTTTTTCAAACGGTCAAGCAACTTCTGCGACTGGTGGAGTTTTGAACTTATCAGGTACAATTGCACCTTATTCTGCTTTTGTAATAGCGAATGGTCAAACAACTTCAACTCCTTCTTCTCCTGCATGTTCATTAGTATTACAAGGAATGGCAGATTTGTTAGATGGTGTTTATCCTGCTCCAACTTATATGAATGGAAATGATGCAATTGCCTTATTTAATGGTGCTAATATGATTGATTTAATGGGAAAAACAGGTGATGCATCTATGACATCTGCTCAATCTTGGAGTGATGCTTTTCCTTATGATGGATCAGCTGGTGCTTGGTGGACGAAAGATCATACTTTGACTAGAAAAGCATCAGTTAAAACGGGTGTTACTACTAATCCTGCTACTTTTATCGTAACTACTGAGTGGGATTCTTTACCTCAAGATACTTGGACTGGATTAGGAACTCATACATGTGATTGCTTATTAGGTCTTACAGAAATGAATAATACTGTTTCTTTTTCAATTTATCCAAACCCTGTTGTTGATGGTCAATTAGCAATAAACGCATCAGAAGCTATTGAGTCAGTTCAAATCATCAATTTATTAGGTCAAGTTGTAATAACTGAAAACTTTAATGATTTCACAAAATCTAAAATGATTGATGCAGCCATTCTTAATAAAGGAATGTACACCGTGAAATTAAAATTCAGCAACAATTCAGTTTCTCAAACAAACTTAGTTGTTCAATAAATTAGTTTAATTTCCTTTTAAAAGAAGTCCTCATTTATATGAAAAAAATATTTTTAGCACTACTTTCTACTTTTATCCTGACTGTTTCTTTCAGTCAGGAAAAGGTAGCGTTAAGTGGGACGGTTTACGATAAGGAAACAAATGAGACACTTATTGGTGTTCGAATTGTATGCGACAATGTATTAATTGCAAAAACAGATGAGAACGGAAAATATTCCATATCAATTGAAGCCAATAAAGATCATGAGTTAAAAGTTACATATACAGGTTATGACACACTAATTGTTACCGTCAAAGTTGGAGATGTTTCATTAACGACAGACATCAATCTTCCGAAGTATGAAAAGATGATTGATGAAATCGTTGTTAAAGCTGAAACAGCAAAATCTCGCGAAACTCCAATTGCTTTTTCTACGTTAACGGCAAAACAAATTTCTGAAGATTTAGGAACAAGAGATTTACCAATGGTTCTTAATTCTACCCCAGGAGCATATGCTACTGAACAAGGAGGAGGAGCCGGAGATGCGCGTGTATCAATTCGTGGATTTGATCAACGTAATATTGCCGTTTTAGTCGATGGTGTTCCTGTAAACGACATGGAAAATGGTCAAGTTTATTGGAGTAACTGGGATGGAATTGGAGATATTACGCGGTATATGCAAGTTCAAAGAGGTTTAGGAGCATCTAAATTATCCATTGTTTCAGTTGGGGGTACGATGAACATCGTTACCAAAGGAATCGATTCAAAAATGGGTGCTTCAGTTAAACAAGAAGTAAACGATTATGGTCTTTTTAAAACTTCATTTGGTTATAATACAGGTTTATTAAAAGGGAATTGGGGCGTTACAATTGCAGGAGCAAGAAAATGGGGTTCAAGTTATGCAGATGCTACTTTTGATGACGCGTGGTCTTATTTTGTTAAAGTTCAAAAGAAGTTTGATAAACATTTGTTTAGTCTTGGCGTAAATGGTGCTCCTCAGTCACATGGTCAGCGAACAACACGTTTGCCAATTGCAGTAATTGACAAAGGATTAGCTGAAAGAGCAGGAATAAATTATCAAGAGTCTTTGGATTCAATTTCATTGGTAAGTAGTTCTCAATTTACAACGCCAAATCAAGGTGCGAGGGGAATAAGATATAATCCTAATTATGGAATGTTGAATGGAGAAGAGTTCAATGAAAAAATCAATTATTTTCATAAACCTCAATTTAACCTTACGCATTCCTATAACCCCAATGAAAAAATTAATCTGACAACGGTTGCTTATGCTTCTATTGGCAAAGGGGGTGGGACATCAATGAAAACAACACCTTCGAGAGATACTACAAATGGGTTGTATGATATGCAAGGTGTTTATGATTTTAATTTAACAAATATTTCTGCTGTATATAGTACTTCAGAGCATGTTTCTAGTAATTATTTACGCGCAGCAAATAATGATCATAAGTGGTTTGGTATTTTGTCAACTTTCAATTACAAAATCAATAAAAATATTTCCGCCATGTTTGGAATTGATGCGAGATATTATAAAGGTTCTCATTATCAATCTATTTACAACTTGATGGGCGGTGATTATGCAATTGATAACTCAGACCAAAATCAAGTAATTCCAACTCCAGGAAATACATCTAATTCAATGAAACGTTTAGGGGATAAAATTTCTTATTATAACGATGCTACAGTTAAATGGGGAGGTGCTTTTGGACAAGTTGAATATAAAAAAGATAAATGGAGCACATTTATTACCTCATCAGTTAATGAAACTGGATACCAACGAACAGATTATTATAAGAACAAAGATATTGTCCTAGCGGATACAACTTTGGTTCAAGCTGTGGGATATGGAGATACTATTACGTACAATGGTGTTGATTACACGAACAATTCATCTGAAGCCCGTTTTGCTACAACAGATCAAAAATGGTTTTTAGGATCCACAATTAAAGGTGGTGTAAATTACAATATCAATGCCCATCACAATGTTTTTTATAACATGGGATATTTGAATATTGCGCCTAAAATGAATTCTGTTTATGATAATAACAACCGTGAATTTTTAGATATTAAAAATCAAAAAGTATCTTCGTTTGAATTGGGTTACGGATATAAGAGTAAGAAATTTTCGTCCAATTTGAATGTGTATTATACATTGTGGAAAAATAAACCGCCACAGTCGACACCAACAGTTGTTACGGCTGATGGGACTTTTTCTTATAATATCAATGGCTTAGATGCTTTACACAAAGGAATAGAGTTGGACTTTATCTATAAAATTTTACCAAATCTTGATTTTGAAGGTTTAGCTTCTTTGGGAGATTGGAAGACAATTTCTGGAAGTGTAGTAAATATAGTTGATAATGATAATAATATTGTTGCAACTGTTGATTTTAGTGCTAAAGATGTTCACGTTGGTGATGCTGCGCAACTTCAATTAGGAAGCAGCTTGCGTTATGAAATTATCAAGAATTTATATGTCAAATTAAGATATACATACTTCGATAAAAATTACGCAAATTTCGATCCTCTTGGATTGACAGGAGTAAATAAGGACAGAGAATCATGGAAAATGCCAAGTTATGGTCTAATGGACTTTAATTTTGGATACGATTTTAAATATAAAAAATTAAAAATGACCTTAAATGGTGGAATAATGAATGTTTTGAATGCAGTGTATATTACAGATGCGCAAAATGGAGCAAGTTTCGACGCTACTACAACCACCGTTTTTGTTGGAATGGGTAGAAGATTCAGTATGGGACTTAAAGTTGGATTTTAACAATTAATAAAAAGTAAAAATGAAAAGAATTATTGGTTTATCACTACTAGCGTTGCTAGTAAATTTAACGGTAAATGCTCAAGCAGTATTGCCAACAAGTTGGAGTTTTGCGACTGTAACTTTACCTACAGGTTGGACAGAATCAGGAACAATGTTTTATTC
>CANNKP010000217.1 GCA_947505255.1 Flavobacteriales bacterium | reverse complement strand
ATAATCTGTGAATCTGTGGCTGATTTTTTTTAATTGAAAGACAAATGCTTTTGTTTACTTTCGGTAAAAAATAAAACGAACGATGTCAAAAACAAAAATAACAATAAACAGTAACGGCTCAATGCGCGTTGAAGGAGATTTCGAAATTGTAGATAAAAGTGGTAACACTTATGATTTAGGTGGACGAGAAATTATAGGAATTTGTCGATGTGGTTTGTCCAGTAATAAACCTTTTTGTGACGGTTCACATAACGGTAAATTTGATCATGAAGCTATTGCTTTTGCACTTCCACCAAAAAAATAATATGAATCACCAAATAAGGACGTCTAAAATGACATCCTTATTTAATATTGGTAACGCAATTAATTAATTTGTTTTAATAATTTTCACTTGTTTAATAACTTTTTCACCGTCATTAGATTCAATTTTGATTTCTGTGCATTCTCCTCCTTTTTCACAAGAACCTTTTCCCATTCCTTTGTGACATTCCATTTCTTCTTTATCACAAGAACCTTTTGAGCATTCACCTTTCATGCCGCCTTTATGGCACTCCATTTTATCTTTACCACATTTTCCTTTGTGACAAGCACTGCACATACTCGCACTAATGATTCCACCAATAAAAACAACTGTTCCGAATAAAATAGCAACATACGAAGCAATTTTAGTAATTTTTCCTAGACTTTCTTTTTTAGCATAAGCTAATAAGAACAAACCTCCCATAAGCACTATCAATGCAAGAGATAAAGCGATAATAATAAAAGGACACATCATAATAAATTAGTTTTAGGTTAGAATTAAAAGTTAAATGTAAGAATAAAATAAAAATGGATGATTGATAAAAATCAGTGATTCAATGATTTCAAATTAAGTATTTTCTTTAGAATAGATTAATTATGAATCCATAGTTTGATCCTTAAATCGTCCTTTCCCGTTCTTACTTGTATATCAAGAATCCAATTATAACAATAAGTGAAGGGATGATTTTAATTTTAATTTATTGAGTAATCGTTTTGATACCACAAGACGTATTTAGACACCTTTAGGGGTTATTTGTTTTTAGCGCTGGACGTAATCCAGCGAAAAAAACATGAAATAACTCCCTTTTCATTAATTATGACTTAAATTCGCAAGAAAAAAAGCGATGCCTCAAGAAGAACAATTATTAGATAGTAATTTTGCCAAAAAAACTGATTTCAAAGAGTTTGAATTCCCAATGACTTTCGAATTTAAAATTGGGAGTTTTGCAAATGATTTCACTGCGAAAGATGCAACAGGAAATACAATAGCTTATGTTCGACAAAAGATGTTCAAACTGAAAGAAGCTATAAAAGTTTATTCAGATGATACAAAAACGAGCCTTCAATATGAAATTAATGCAGATAGAATCATTGATTTCAATGCAAGTTATGAATTTACTGATTCCAATGCTGCTGTTTTAGGTAGTGTCGGACGTAAGGGGATGAAATCAATTTGGAAAGCAAATTATCAGATTTTTGATGTAAACAAAACACCTGAGTTTTCAATAATAGAAGAGAATCCTTGGGCTAAAGTTGGAGATGTACTCTTATGTGAAATACCACTGCTAGGGCTTTTGAGCGGGTATTTATTCAACCCCAAATATGGCATTTTGTCAACTGAAGGAATCACTGTAGCAAGAATTTCAAAATTGCCTTCGTTTTTTGGAAGAAGATTTAAATTGGAGAAATTAGAGAATTTTAAAGAAGGTGATAGTGAACGCCTAATGTTAGGTTTAATGATGATGATGTTGTTGGAAAGAAGAAGAGGGTGATTAAAATAAAGAAATACATACTTCAAAGTGGTTTTTTGGAATTAATTTAACTTTCCAGAGAATTTAACTTCGTAGTTTTGTCAGGTTAAATTAACAAACAGAATTTTATTATTCAGAAATAATTTTGTGCATTTTACCCATGATTTCTAAAATACTTACTTGAATTTTGTAAAACATTTAATCATGTTTTTGTTCTTAATATGCAACAAAACCGTCTATCAACGAAGTGATTTTTGATTAATATGCCTTTTCTGTATTCGATTGTTCAACTAATTCCTTAAAATAGTATCATCCTAGTATTTTATATTGACAAGGTTTATTACAACATGTTTCTTAAGAGTTTTAGAAAAAAATAAAGTACTTAGATTATTCGAGCATAATAAATATGAAGGAGCTATTTCTTTTAAAATGTGTGAATTATGTAAAAAATAATAATAGTTATACAAGTCCTATTAAAAAAGTATAGTTAATTTTCAATTGCATTAAACTAACCTTATTCTTGAGCTGTGAAATTATACATCAAATACATGGTTAGCGCCCGTTGCAAAATTGTTGTGAAAGAAGAGTTGAAAAAACTTGGACTACATTTTATGATAGTGGACCTTGGTGAGGTTGAAATAATGGAAATGATTTCTTTTGAGCAAAGAGAAGCATTAAAAGTTTCATTATTGGAATCAGGGCTTGAATTAATGGATGACAAAAGAGCAATGATGATTGAGAAAATAAAAAATGTAATAATAGAAATGGTGCATCATACCGAGGAAATGATTAAAACAAATTTCTCCAATCATTTAAGTGAAAAATTAAATCACGATTATACCTATCTCGCAAATTTATTTTCTGAAGTACAAGGAACAACCATAGAGCAATTTATAATTTCGCATAAAATAGAACGTATAAAAGAATTGATAATTTATGGTGAATTGAATATTACCGAAATAGCTTGGAAAATGAATTATAGTAGTGTTGCACATTTATCCAATCAGTTTAAAAAAATGACTGGTTTATCGCCCTCCCATTTTAAAAAATTAAAAGACAAAAGAAGAAGTCCAATTGAAGAAATTTAAAGTTTTCGATATTGAATTAAAATTATAAAATGAGAAATCTATCAAAAGAGCAAATACAGTTTGCAAGAAGTCTAATCGAAGCTAGTTTAGAACCGCTATTAACAATTAGTACTGAAGGTAAAATTACTAATGTCAATGAAGCGTCAACAAAAGTAACAGGCTTTATAAGAGAAGAATTAATTGGAACTGATTTTATAGATTATTTTACCGATCCTAAAAAGGCAAAAGATGCATATCAAGATGTTTTTGAAAAAGGAATTGTTACTGATTCTCCATTAACAATTAAGCATAAAAATGGAAAACTAACAGACGTATTGTACAATGCTTCTGTTTACAAGGATGAAATAGGAAAGGTTTTAGGTGTTTTTGCAACTGTAAGGGTTTTAACAGATCACAAATGGTCAATTGATCTAAGAAGGGCTAACGAAGAATTGGCTTTTCAAAATGATGAGAAAGAAAAACGTGCAGCTGAATTAAGCATTGCCAATAAAGAATTGGCTTTTCAAAATGATGAGAAGGAAAAACGTGCAGCTGAGTTAAGCATTGCCAATAAAGAATTGGCTTTTCAAAATGATGAAAAAGAAAAACGTGCAGCTGAATTAAGCCTTGCCAATAAAGAATTGGCTTTTCAAAATGATGAAAAGGAAAAACGTGCATCGGAATTAAGCATCGCAAATAAAGAATTGGCTTTTCAAAATGATGAAAAAGAAAAACGTGCAGCTGAATTAAGCATTGCCAATAAAGAGTTGGCTTTTCAAAATGATGAGAAAGAAAAACGTGCAGCTGAATTAA
Source organism: Flavobacteriales bacterium (assembly GCA_947505255.1). GTDB lineage: Bacteria > Bacteroidota > Bacteroidia > Flavobacteriales_D > Crocinitomicaceae > M0103. Next base: position 339 of record CANNKP010000217.1, on the reverse strand, counting down.
GCATTGCCAATAAAGAGTTGGCTTTTCAAAATGATGAAAAAGAAAAACGTGCAGCTGAATTAAGCATTGCCAATAAAGAGTTGGCTTTTCAAAATGATGAGAAGGAAAAACGTGCAGCTGAATTAAGTATTGCCAATAAAGAGTTGGCTTTTCAAAATGATGAAAAAGAGAAGCGTGCCGCAGAATTAAGCATTGCCAATAAAGAATTAGCCTTTCAAAATGATGAGAAAGAAAAACGTGCAGCTGAATTAAGTATTGCCAATAAAGAGTTGGCTTTTCAAAATGATGAAAAAGAGAAGCGTGCCGCAGAATTAAGCATTGCCAATAAAGAATTAGCCT
>CANNKP010000216.1 GCA_947505255.1 Flavobacteriales bacterium | reverse complement strand
TCGATATCTAAATGTATTTGAAATACATCTGGTGAGAAAAAGATTTTCTCGATATCATTTCTCTTTACTGCGAAGTGAGTTTGCTCACCTTGACCGTAAAGAACACACGGAACCATTCCTGCATTTCTTACTGCGGCAGCGTCCTTCTTCCCTACGTTCGTTCTTAACGAACCGCTCAATTGTGCTGTTTTCATTTGTATTTATTTATGAGATTATAAAATGTGAACTAATAGACTGATTATTCACCATGCGACGAATCACATCAGAGAATAGATCTGCGACAGATACAACTCTAATTTTGTCGCTTTTTTGTTTTAATGGAATTGTATCAGTCACAATCAATTCCGTTAATTTTGAATTTTCAATACGTTCAAATGCTGGACCAGACAAAACGGCGTGTGTACAAAATGCACGAACACTTAAAGCGCCATTTTCTATGAAAAGATCTGCAGCTTTTGTCAATGTGCCAGCAGTATCACACATGTCATCAATAAGAATAACGTCTTTTCCACGAACATCTCCGATCACCGTCATTTCAGCAATTTCATTCGCAACTTTACGTTGTTTATGACAAATTGCCAAACCAGTATTTAATTTTTTAGCGTATGAATTGGCCCTTTTCGCTCCACCAGCATCTGGTGCAGCCATTATTAAATTGCCGTTATTTAATTTTTCCATTTCAGGAAAGAAAATCGTAGAAGCAAACAAGTGATCAACAGGAACTTCGAAGAACCCTTGTATTTGATCAGCATGTAAATCCATTGTCATGATTCGGTCAACACCAGCAGCCATTAACATATTAGCAACCAATTTTGCTCCAATCGCAACTCTTGGTTTATCTTTTCTGTCTTGACGAGCAAAACCAAAATAAGGAATAACAGTAATGATTTTTCTAGCAGAAGCTCTTTTTGCGGCATCTACCATCAATAACAATTCAAATAAATTATCACTAGGTGGCATTGTAGACTGAATGATAAATACATCCTGACCTCGAACCGTTTCTTCAAAAGAAGGTTGAAATTCACCATCACTAAATTCTTGAACCTTAACATCACCTAGTGGAATGCCATAGCCAGCTGCAATGTTTTCAGCTAAATGCTTTGAAGCCCTTCCAGAAAAAATTTTTACACCTATTGACATGATATCCTTATTGAGGGCGCAAAGGTAGGGAAATTATCTTGAAGAATTGCGTAAAACCACTTGAAAAACTTGAACTTTAACAGAATAACTGGTAATTTTTGCTTCCAATTCAGAATAACACATGTGTTTTAGAAATTCATCTACGTCGAAAAATTGGTTTTAATAAGCGATTAACGATACTATTTTGAAGTTACTAAATCATAATTTAATCTCCTCGTATTTGAAATTTTGTCATCAGCATTAAAATTCCATAATCCGACTTGTTTTCCTTCGTTGTATTTTCCTTTACATTCCAACCTGCCACTTTCGTAATAGAAAACCCAATCACCATCTTGCATATCGTTTTTAAAATTCCCTTCGGTTTCCAGTATCCCATTTGGATAATACCAAAAAGCTTTTCCAGACTTTTTCCCAAAAACAAAATTTCCCATCAGTAAAATTTTTCCATCTTCATAATATTCAATTATTTGGCCATTTACCTTTCCATGAATGAAATTCAACGTAGCAAATAATTTCCCGCTAGGATAAAATTCCATCTGCATTCCATGCTTTTTTCCATCGATAAATTGCACTTTAAGAATAAGGCTGCCACTGGCATCATAATATTTAAAAAGTTCTGAATAAAGCTTAGTAAAGCTTGAATCCTTATAAACACGTTGATCTATTTCATTAAATACTTGAGCGCACACCAAATAATTACTTACACAAATAATCACGGTTAAAAAAAAAGTTTTCATAGCTTCTGAGTTTAACCATAGAATTACAACATGTGAGAAAGTAACAAATGAGATGAATTATTGATAAGACTGCGATTATTATTTATCTTAAAAAACTAGAATTTTAGCAGAATATGTCGTAATTTTTGCTTCCTATTGAGAATAAAATATGTGTTATAGTAATTCGTCTACGTCAAAAAATATTGAATTAACCAAAAAATACGGGAAGAAAATCCCAAAAGGAATGGATGAAACTCCTGTGTTTTTTTCTTCTGGATTCAGCTATCCAACTTGGCGTATAGTGACGAAAGAATCAACTTTGGAAAACATGAATTGGGGATTAATTCCTTCGTGGTTCAAGGATGCAGATTACAAAGACATTGCATCAATGACGTTGAATGCACGCGTAGAAACGGTCGGTGAAAAAGCAAGTTTTAAAAACCTAATTCATCGCAGTGAATGCATTGTTCCTTCAACGGGATTTTTTGAATGGCAGACAAGTGGCAAAGAAAAGATTCCTTATTTTATTCGACCAGCTAATGGACCAATTTTTTCAATGGCAGGATTCTATGATGAATGGTTAGATCCATTTCTGGGAACTATAAGAAAAACTTTTACAATCTTAACATGTCCTGCAAACGAATTAATGGCTGAAATTCATAACTCCAAAAAACGCATGCCTGTTATTTTAGAAACATCGCAAGAAAATTTATGGTTGGAAGGAAAAATCGATCTTAAAGATATGTTGATGCCTATAGAATCTGCATGTATCACAGCTCATGAAGTCAGTAAGAAAATTATTTTAAGTAAAGAAAATAATATCTCTGAAGTACAATTACCATTTGAAAATTCATTTTTTACTCAAGGAGAATTATTCTAATTGGAATTGGATTTCTTTCTTTTATTGACTTGAACATCTCGGTCATTAATCAAAACGTATCTTAAACTGATGAAAAAAGTATTTGTTTCTGCAAAATTTACTGATCTTGATAAAAAATGATAGCCCGTTTGTAAGTGAAAACCAACTAATTTAAATCCAATAACGGGTGTAAATCCAATACGATACTTCGAGAAATCCGTTCTCAAAACAAGATTTCCTCCATACGTTAAACCAATTCTATTTGGCTTAATCCAATAACCTAAATCATACCCCAAAACGTTATATTTGAAGTTATAATTAATACCCATATGTAAGGCTTGATTAATCGATGATGATAATTTTACCTTTTTCCATTGCCTTTCTACTCCGAATTCGGCAACTGTATATTTACCTCGTTGAACACCAATATAAGGACCAGTTTTTTTCACTTCAATGTTGAATTTTTTTTTCATTAAAAAACTTGGCTCCGGAGCACGTTGTGCGCATGTTGTTCCAAAAAGGAATAAACTTAAAAAGCTAATTTTTATTGGCAACATACTCATCATGAATTTTTTTTATTTCAACAGCGTTAGTCGCATCTATTCCAAGACTGTCAGCAATCTCTTTCGCTCTTAAAACTTCTACAACCGAAAGTCCAGTACTGTCACTTTCAGCTTTAAATGCATTTTTCAAGAAAATAGTACTGTTGTCCATTCCTGGAATCGAATAGGTTGAAATAGCCTTTACTGGATTGTACATCAATGAACTTTCCTTTTTCTCTTCGGGAAAGAAATCGCTTTTTTCATCATATGATTCAGTAATAACGAGTATCACACTTAGAAAATAGAGCATTTTCAACACTCCAAAAAAGAGACCGAAAAATTTATTTATTGGTGTTAAATGAACAACTTTTACCAATTTTTCTATCGTTTTGCCAGCGAAATAAACCATTGCTCCAACAGCCAAAAAAATGATTGTAAAGGAGATTATGGGTAAATATTCTGAATTCCAAGAGAATGTTTTCTTTAGAAATGCAGCTACAAAATCAGAGAAGTTTATACCAGCATATAATCCAACAAAGAGCGCAAGTAAGGTAAAAACTTCAATTATTAAACCGTGTTTAAACCCTTTGTATCCGGCGTAGATTAGAGGGATAATAATGAGAACATCTATAAAATTCATAGAGGAAAATTACACGAAAAAAGCCTACAGAAAATCGATAGGCTTTGTATTTCTTAACGTTGTATTGTTAACCGTTTTTGCAAACTAACATTTAAATAATCACATTGTACATAG
>CANNKP010000215.1 GCA_947505255.1 Flavobacteriales bacterium | reverse complement strand
TTTCTAGAATGATGATTTTCTCATTGTTTTGAAAGGTTTTGGATAGTTTTCGAATATGTTTGATACACACATTTTCCAATTCAAAACTTCGTTCTTGCTTGTTTAGGTATCGATTAGTCGATTTGATTACATACTCAAGGAAGTCATAGTTTTCCAATTCGAAATGCAAAACCAGATTAAATAAACGTGAAAAACTATAAATATCTTGTCTCAAATTTTGTTCGTTGTCGTTCAAAACAGTATTTATATATGAAAGTGCTTTTTTGAATTCACCAACACCAAAATAACTGTAAGCTTTATTATAAAGAAGAAGAATCTCCTGTTCTTTGCTCACTTTTTCACCATATTCTTCTTGTAATCGTTCAATCTCAGGAATGAGTTCAACACTCCTTTTGAATTCGCCCATAGCATGCAAGAGAACGAGCTCTAGGTTATATGAATTCGTAAATATTCGGACTAAAATATCTGTCGAATTAAAGCCTTTTTTATTCTCTAAATCACGGATGTCAATTATTAATTCTTGCGCCTTTTCAAAATCTTTACTCTCAATATAACAGCGTAATAAATGGAAAAGCGTTAGAACATACCGTTGACCAGAATCAACTTTAATCATTGGGTTATTATCTAAAATTTCCCTTGTTCGATTAAAAAACTGAAAACTATCGTCAAAATTACGATTTGTTGCTGCACATAAACCTTTGATGTAGTAGCACATGGAAGCTGCTCTTGTTGAAAGGGCCGTATTTTTACCTTTTATCAAATGATAATCTGCAATTTCTTCGACCGCTTTTCTTTCATTTGCCGAGCGTGTAAAACCGCCACTTCTAAAAATTAGATTGATTTTCGAATAGATAATTTGATATTCGGCCAGGTTGCGAAGTTTTGCTACAACCATTTCCTCTTCGGCAACAAGAGCGTCCAAATTTGTAGTAAACTCACCAGATTCGTACGCTTCTTCTAATAATTTTTTTTCCCAAGACAAGAGTTCAAACCAATAATAAAATTTCTCATGATCTTTTGCTAATTGTTTTGCTCTCGAAACAAATTTCTCACACTCTTTATAAAGCGCTTTATTATAGAGAATTTCTACATTTTTAATTTCTTGTTTCAGCAAACTACTGACAGATTGCTCACTGTAGAAAGAACGCAGACTTTTTAAAATCAATTTATACAGGTGATTTTTCTCTGAAGGAAGGTGTTTTACGAAAGTCTCTTTTTTGAATTCATTTTTCAGATTTTCTTCATCATACTTCGATTGACCTTCAATAAAATCAAAAATCTTTAGATAGTTTTTATCTCCAGATTGCAAGGAGGAAGATAATTTAAAAAAGCGTTTCTCTGACTTGGTCAATGACTTAATCAAACTAAACAATTCTGTAGACGGCTTCATAGAAAACAACTAATTAGAGAGCCTAAATTATAAAATAACCTTTAAACAAACAATTTAAAACCTAAATCAATTGATTGAAATGTTATATCAATTGATTAAAAGGATTTTCAGATAAAACTATTGGAATCTTAAGTATCGATATTCTCCTATAGGATTACAAGAAAAGCCTCAGTTTCCCAAGGCTTTTCAAACAAACAACAACAAACTAAAAACCTCACATGACCTGTTTAGCTCAGGCTGGATAAATCCATTAACGGAGGGTAACTTTTTCTCCTTTTGCCATTAATTGGTCAGCGGAAGAATTTTCATTTAATTTCTGTAATGTGCCAAGTTTCAATGCTTGGTCTTGTGAAATTTCTCTCAAACTCATTGCATGAGATAATTTAATACTTTCTTTTTTTGATCTTTTTCTTTTTGGTTGAATGTAAACAATATCACCTTCAATTAAAACATCCTTTTTAGGTCCGAAATCATTGTATTTATACAACTCCCACAACCCTAAACCAAATTCTTTTGCAATTCTATAAAAGGTATCTCCTTTTCTCGCTATAATATATTTTACTTTGTTTTCATGAATCAGTACTGTATGCTTTACAACAGTTGTTTCTAGTGATTTCTCAGCAACTAAATCCGGAACTTTTTCATTATTTGGTTTACCAGTTTCATCAAAATCATACAATTTTAAATCCTCAATAATTTCAATTAATAAATCTGGATATTTTGGATTTGTAGCATATCCAGCTTCCTTTAAACCTTTCGCCCAGGCTTTATAATCACCTTTATCTAGCGTAAATAAATTCTTATACCGCGATTTATTTTTCAAAAATTCACTGTGGTCAACATACGATTCTTCAGCACTTGAATACACACGAAAACACTCATCTTTTTGATCATCATCCATGCGCATTGTTTCGCCTGTCCAGTCAGCACATTTAATTCCAAAATGATTTTTGCCTTTTACAGCTAAATCAGAATTACCACTTCCCGACTCTAGAATTCCTTGAGCCAAGGTAATACTTGCTGGAATTTTATATTGGATCATTTGTTGAACAGCAGTTGAACGCCATTGCTCAACGTATTCTTTTTTTGAAATCTGTTTTACAATTTCTCCTGCTTGAGAAAAAACGAAAACTGAAAGACAAATGCTTGTTGCTAATAATTTCATGTTGCTGTTGTTTGTGTTTCTAAATACGGATGTTTATCTGTTAGGTTACAAAAATTGTTGATAAGTCAAATTTTCATGTTAATAACCTCCTAAATAACTGATAAAAAGACATTTCGTCAGAACAATACAACAACTTCTGCCAATATTACCGAATAACACAATTAACGCGACTTGGCGTTTAATTTGACGCATGAAAACCGTTCAAAAATTAGCATTATGGATTTAAATAAGTTTACAACAAAATCGCAAGAAGTGGTTCAACAAGCGCAAAATCTTGCTGAATCAAACGGTAACCAATCCATTGAAACAGGCCATCTTTTAAAGGCAATATTCTTAATAGATCAAGATGTAACGCCTTATTTACTCAACAAGTTAAACGTAAATTCAACTGCTTTAGAATCGGCATTGGATAGAATACTACTGTCTTATTCTAAAGTTGAAGGAGGGCAAATTTACCTTTCACAAAACACCAATAAGGTATTTAATAACGCCGTTAACGAACTCAAAAATTTCGGAGATGATTACGTCACAATAGAAATGTTATTGTATTGCTTACTTGATTCATCTGATACGATTGGAACGCTTTTAAAAGACAATAAAATCAACAAAAATAACCTTAAACAAGCAATTATGGATTTAAGAAAAGGAGAAAAAGTCACTTCAAAAAGTCAAGAAGAAACCTATCAATCGCTTGAGAAATATGCAAAAAACCTGAACGAACTTGCCAAAGCTGGAAAATTAGATCCTGTAATTGGTCGAGATGATGAGATTAGACGTGTTTTGCAAATTCTAACGAGAAGAACGAAAAACAACCCCATTTTAATTGGTGAACCAGGAGTCGGAAAAACAGCCATTGCAGAAGGTTTAGCGCATAGAATTGTTGATGGAGATGTACCAGAGAACCTTAAAACAAAGATTGTTTATTCACTTGATATGGGCTCTTTAATCGCAGGAGCAAAATACAAAGGTGAATTTGAAGAAAGGTTGAAAGCGGTAATTAAAGAAGTAATTAATGCTGAGGGCGAGATCATTCTGTTCATTGACGAAATTCATACGCTCGTTGGAGCTGGAGGTGGCGAAGGCGCTATGGATGCAGCCAATATTTTAAAACCTGCTTTAGCAAGAGGTGAATTAAGAGCAGTTGGAGCAACAACATTAAATGAATATCAAAAATACTTCGAAAAAGACAAGGCATTGGTTCGACGTTTTCAAACTGTTTTGGTTGACGAGCCAACTACTGAAGATGCCATTTCAATACTTCGAGGAATTAAAGAAAAATATGAAAATCACCACAAAGTTTTAATCAAAGATGCTGCAATTATCGCCGCAGTTGAATTATCTCAACGATATATTACGGATCGTCATTTGCCAGACAAAGCAATTGATTTAATTGATGAAGCGGCTTCAAAAATGCGCATGGAAATTAATTCTAAACCAGAAGAACTGGACGAATTAGAACGAAAAATTATGCAGTTCGAAATTGAACGTGAAGCGCTTAAAAGAGAAAATGACAAGAAAAAGGTTGAAAAC
>CANNKP010000214.1 GCA_947505255.1 Flavobacteriales bacterium | reverse complement strand
CACAGAAGCCGCTTTGACCAAATTGATGTTTTTGCTGGCGAATGAAGTGGACCAAAATAAATTGGTAAAAGAACTAGATAATAGTATTTGTGGGGAGTTGACTGAGTGATTAAATAATTTCATTAATTATTGCGGAGAGAGGGGGATTCGAACCCCCGTTACGTTGCCGTAAACACGCTTTCCAGGCGTGCGCGTTCAGCCACTCTGCCACCTCTCCTTTTTAAGGGAAGCGAAAATACTAAAAAAAAACAACTTTCGGTTCGCATATTTAGGTAGGAATCAAAGCAAAATTCAATAACTTCGTAATACCGATTAGTATTTGATAAATACTGGAATAAAAATCCAGTATAACCAAATCCACTTCGGCATTATACCTGCTTTATAAGTAGGAAAATTCAAATAGTCATAATATGTTAAATTTCGAAGTTATCAACCCGACGAGAATCGTTTTTGGAAAAGACCAATTAGAACGATTACCACAATTAATTACTGAATTTTCTAGTAAGAAAAGAATCCTTTTAGCCTATGGCGGAGGCAGTATAAAAACTACTGGGATTCTAAATAAAATCCTGACACATTTGGCCGATTTTGAAGTAATCGAATTTGGTGGAATCGAAGCTAATCCTCAGTATACAACCTTGATGAAAGGAGTTGAATTGGCGCGAGAAAAAGACATTGATTTTATTCTTGCCGTTGGCGGTGGATCGGTGATCGATGGAGTGAAATTCATGACAGGTGCTTTTTATTATGAAGGTGATGCGTACGAAGTTTTGCAACGAAAAGAAGGGAAAGTCTTCACAAAAGCATTACCATTTGGGACTTTTTTAACCATACCAGCAACGGGTTCGGAAGCAAACTCTGGCGCTGTGATCAGTCGAGAGGAGTTGAAAGAAAAGCTAACAATGGGAGGACCTTTATTTTTTCCAAAATTTTCTTTTTGTGACCCAACTGTAGTTGCTACTTTACCAAAAAGACAAATTGCAAACGGTATTACAGATGCATTCATGCACACCTTGGAGCAATATTTAACGTTCCCAACTGCCAATCTTTTACAAGAACGACAAGCAGAAGCAATTCTTCAAACCTTGATTGAAATTGGCCCCGAAGTAATCGAACACCCAAATAATTATAAATTGGCTTCCAACTTAATGTTGTGTGCAACGCATGCTTTAAATGGAAATTTACGCTGTGGCGTTCCAACAGATTGGACAACGCACATGATTGGACATGAATTAACTGCAATTTATGGGATAGATCATGCACGCACGCTGGCAATCATTGCTCCTCGTTTGTATGAAAATCAGTTTGAAAACAAGAAAGAGAAATTAGTTCAATATGGTAAACGCGTTTGGAATCTGGAAGGGAGTAATCATGAGATTGCAGAGCAAGCAATTGTGAAGACAGAAGCATTTTTTCAATCTTTGGGGATTCACACTAAAATTTCAGATTATTCAGCTGATACAGATCACATTGCCGAAATCATCAAAACGAGATTTGTTGATAGAGGATGGCTAGCAATGGGAGAAAGACAAGCGATTACGCCAGCAGATGTTGAAGCAATTGTTTTAAGTGCAATTTAATGGCATTGAGTTCAATTTTTAAATTAAGGCAGGAAGCAACTCCTGCCTTGCTTGAATTGCTCAACAACACAACGCTTGGCACAAATGGCGCAAAATACCGGCATTTGGATACCACTGAACGAATTTTAGAGGCTGATAATCCGCTGTTTTTATCAATGGAACGCACTGATAAAGTAATCGGGAATGCAACTTTTTGTCAACGCGATCAATTTTGGTATATCCGTTATTTTGCATTTCATTCTTTTGCTCAAGCTGGAAATAAGAAAAAGAAAACTGATAAAGGAAATTCTTTTTTAAAACGAGAATTGAATCTGTTTTTCGATGAGGTTTTTGAAGGAAAATATTCTGATAAACCAATAGAATCCATGTATGCCTATATTGATCCTAGAAATGATCGAAGTAAATGGATGAGTGAGAATTTTGGATTCAAGGTTATTGGTCAATTAGCAACGCAAAGCTACAGCCGTGTTTATCCGAAAGTTTCAACACGTCTGGAAATTATAACGGATTGGGAACTTTTAAAACCGCTTGTTGAAAAGGAATATAGTGAGCATGCATATTTTTTTACTACTCATGCTCAAAAAGGCCCTTTTTATGCATTAAAAGATAAAGATGGTGCTATTATAGCTTTTACACGGGTAACAAAAGTGAATTGGGAAATCGTTCGTTTACCAGGAAAAGTTGGAGGATTATTAACGAAGATAATTCCGTTCATTCCATTCTTAAATAAGCTCATCAAACCCAAAAATCATACTTTTTTAGTGCCTGAAATAGTTGTTATAAAAGACAATAATCCCACATTACTAAATGAGCTTTTTTCAGGAATATTGGCCGCGGAGAAACTCAATCTTTTACTCTGGTGGATAGATAAACAGGACCCACTTTACACATCTATTAAAGATAAAATCAAATGGGGATTTTTCAATAAACTCATTGGCGTAAATCCTGTCGATGTAGTAGAAAGACGAAATCCAACTTCAAAAGCAATTTCTAAAGGTCCCGTTTTTGTGACTGCATTTGATCTGGTGTAAAAAGAACATAGACCGCCTTAAGAGAACATAGACCGCTATCGCTGATAGAGCATAGAACCTAGATTTAATAACTAGTACCAATCTATTACTTTTGATTTGTATAAAAGTAATTGTTTAGAATGGGGATTATTTTAGTTCTTTTGAACAAGTCTCAGTTCTCGGCTCTCGCTTCTCAGTTCTATATCCCATGTTCTAATTATATTTGCATCATGAAGTACTTAATCATTGGTCTTGGAAATCCTGGTTTAAAATATGCCGAAACGCGTCACAACATAGGATTCAAAGTAGTTGAAGCCTTTGCTAAAGAGCGTGAAGGACAATTTGCTTTAAATAAACAAGCGGAAGTTGCTGAGGTGAAATTTAAAGGAAGAACGATTATTTTAATTAAGCCGACAACCTTCATGAATCTTTCAGGAAAGGCGGTTAATTATTGGATGCAGGCTGAAAAAATTCCGAGAGAAAATATTTTGGTCATTACGGATGATTTGGCTTTACCATTTGGGAAATTGCGCATGAAAGGCAAGGGAAGTGATGGTGGACACAACGGTTTGAAAGATATTCAAGCAACATTAAATTCGCAAGAATATGCGCGCTTACGCTTTGGTGTAGGAAGTGAATTTAACAAAGGCCAACAAGTGGATTATGTGTTAGGCGAATGGTCATCAGAAGAGAAAGAAACCTTAAACGAACGCATAAAAATTGCGACAGAATTTATCAAAGGGTTTACAACAATTGGCTTGGGAATGACCATGACGAATTGGAATAATAAATAAAATTCTAGTTATAATTCAGAGATCCTTCTGAGCAAAAATATTCTGAATAAAATAACTGTTTACATTTTCTTAATTAAGATTTCTCTAATTATTTAACCCATGAATAATAAAACAGGTGTATTTGTTAATGCAAACATTTGTTTATTACACATTAAAATGCGTACTTTTGTGCCGAAATTAAATAGAATTGGTTTTTAAACCACTAAAAACTAATACAAATCTATTAAATATTAAGTGCTTTACTCTGCACTACATCCTAAACTCTATATAATTTGTTATTGAATAACTTAATTATATGAAGTATTTAAATTTAGGTATACTGCTAGTATTTTTCAACCAGCTTTCAGCTCAAACAATTGAGTCAGAAAATAACTCCTCTGAAACTATATACCAAATAAGTTTTGGAGAAACACTTCCTGAAAATTTACTAAAAAGAGAATTTATTGATGAAACTATTTGGACAATAACAAATTCAGCTGATTCCATACTTTTTGAATCAGTTGATGGGAATTCATTGAAGAATATTAAATTCAATCAACCAGGAAACTATTTTTTATCAATGCGCTTTGATGAGTCAATTCATACAAGTCATGCCGATGAATGTTTTCATCCTAGTATTCCTGAAATAAATAAACTTGTGGTTTCGCCTTATCGAATTGTATTTGATTTTGAAAACCTTTCTATTTCAACGGATATAGTTGGTGGAAAAGAGTT
>CANNKP010000213.1 GCA_947505255.1 Flavobacteriales bacterium | reverse complement strand
TGGCCGAGGTTCCTTTACAGAATCATTTCCTTTATTTGGGTTGAACTTGAATGAGTATGATGCACTCTTTTCAGAAAGCTTAGATTTATTATTGAAAATTCGGGATAATGAAATGATTACATGGAAGGGGAAAGTTCGACCGGCACTTTATAATCAGTCAATTTACCCGCGTCCAGTTCAAACACAACTTCCAATCTGGCTTGGTGTTGGAGGAACGCCTGCGTCGTTTATTCGTGCTGGAGAATTAGGTTTACCACTGATGGTTGCAGTTATCGGAGGAGAAACACACCGATTCAGACCTTTAATTGATTTGTATAGAAATGCTGGTGAACAAGCTGGCTATTCTCTCGAACAACTAAATGTTGGACTGCATTCCTTAGGGTATGTTGCGGATAGTAAGGCCGAGGCTATAGCTGATTATTATCCTGGATATGCCGAAATGTTTACTCGAATTGGCAAAGAAAGAGGGTTTCCTCCTGTATCTCGTGAACGATTCGATGCACAAAACGGGAAATATGGGGCACTTTTAGTCGCTGATCCGCATGAAGTAGCAGAAAAAATAATGCGACACAGTGAAGCACTTGGTGGGATTTCACGGTTTACTTTCCAAATGGATGCTGGTTTACCTCACAAAAAATTAATGAAAGCAATAGAATTGATTGGAACAAAAGTGATTCCGCACGTTAATTCATAGAGAATAAATAAGATATGCTGATGAAAATCATTTTTATCGTGATTCCATTTTGTTTACTTTGTGAATATAGGTCCTATTTATAAGGTTTATGAATGCGTTTTAGGATAAATACCAATTTAGCGTATCAAAAAGTAGAACAAAACAGATTATGGCATTTATAGATTATTATAAAATTCTCGGAGTCGCAAAAACTGCCACAGAAGCAGACATTAAGAAAGCGTACCGAAAGTTAGCACGTAAATTTCATCCAGATATAAATCCGAATGATAAGGAGTCTGAAAAGAAATTCCAGGAAATAAATGAGGCAAATGAGGTTTTAAGTAATGCTGAAAAACGTAAGAAATACGACCAATATGGAGCTGATTGGAAACATGCTGATGAATTTGAAAAAGCAAAAAAACAACAAGGATCTCAAAGAGCACAAGGTGGCGGTCAACAATTTTCTTCAGCTGATTTTTCAGGATTTGAAGGCTCAGATTTCTTTGAATCCATGTTTGGGGGAGGAGCACGAGGTCAAAGTAGAGGAAATGTGCGTTATCGTGGACAAGATTATTCATCTGAATTACATTTGGACCTGAAGGATGTTTATTCCACGCACAAGCAAACACTAACAGTAAATGGCAAAAATATCCGGCTTACTATTCCTGCAGGAGTGCGAAACGGACAAGAAATAAAGATACCAGGGCAAGGAGGTCAAGGCATCAATGGAGGACCAAATGGCGATTTACTGATTACTTTTTTCATCGCAAATACAACTAAATTTAAGTTAGACAATAGTAATCTCTATTCAACAGTAGATTTGGATTTGTATACGGCATTATTAGGCGGAGAAATTACAGTGGATACATTTGAAGGGAAAGTAAAGTTGAAGGTCAATCCAGAAACTCAGAATGGAACAAAAGTAAAACTCAAAGGAAAAGGGTTCCCTATTTACAAAAAGGAAGGTGAATTTGGTGATTTGTTTATTACGTATCAAATTATTCTTCCAACAAAATTGACTGAAAAGGAAAAAGGACTTATTCAAGAACTGGCAAAATTAAGAGCATGATGAATAAAGAGAATTATATTGCATTATCACATTTGTGTGCACATTATAAGCTAGAAATGCCATTTTTTGCGCAATTGAATGAGAGTGGTTTGATAGATATAAAAGTTCAAAATGAGGAGAATTATATTCATGAAGAACAAATTTTATCATTGGAAAAAATTATTCACTTACATGTTGATCTAGAGATAAATATTGAGGGAATTGAAACAATACTTCATCTTTTAGAAAAAATAGATACGCTTCAAAATGAAGCAATTGAATTAAAAAATCGATTACGTTTATATGAATAAGTTCACTTTCACTTTGATTAGTGTTTGTAAGGAAGTAAGTCATCTGCAACCCCTTACACATTGCAAAACAGCCCACATCCGAAAGGCAATGTAGAATTTCAGCTTCTAATAATCTTGGTGTTTAAATAAAAAAAAACAACTAAAAAATTGTTTAGGAAATGATGTTTTTTGTTAACTTATATATGAGATTCTTCACTTTCATATTCAGTAAAGCTCAAAAAAACATGGTTCTCCCCTCCCAAAAAAATAGTGCTAATTCAGCGGATTTAAAGCGCATTGTATAATTAGCTTGGGACCCATGTGCAGAAATTCAGAAGAAATTTGGAACTGTTTGACGACGAAGGAGGAGTTTTTCAAATTTCCTGAATGAGGCACTTATGGGTAAGCGAATTATGCACAGCGCTAGGGCTCTTTTTGTTACTTTTTTAGCTCTTGAAAAAAGTAAAAGAAATATATTTATTTGATAAGCTGAAAT
This sequence comes from Flavobacteriales bacterium, assembly GCA_947505255.1. Taxonomy (GTDB): domain Bacteria; phylum Bacteroidota; class Bacteroidia; order Flavobacteriales_D; family Crocinitomicaceae; genus M0103. The sequence continues at coordinate 1,598 of CANNKP010000213.1, read as the reverse complement.
GGAGGGCAGACAGATAACACAGGCTTATGCTCCATTCCGAGATTCTTGATTCGAAGTAAAGATTTAGTATGTTTAAAATAAATTAAACTTCGGGTTGGCGTTTATGGATGAAAGTTCGGAACGGCGCCTTGCCTGAAACCGATTTCGATCATCCTTAATTGGATATAAACTACTTATTAAAAAATTATATTTAAATATATGATTTCTATCGAATAAATTCCGCCACATTAAAAATGTTTGATTTTCTTTATATTTATCGCTTATTCCAATTTTAGGTAAGCTTAAAATTGATTTATCACAAAAAATATTGAATTGAAAATTAATGAACTTTCAGCCAACCTTAAGTAGAATTACAATTTACCCTTTTAAATCATTGGATGGGATGTCATTGGAGAAAGCCACTATTTCTGAAGGTGGATGCCTTTTGCATGATAGAGAATATGCAATGTTTGATGAAAAAGGAGAACTTATAAATGGAAAATCAAATCCCTTGGTTCATTCTCTTAGAACAGCCTTCGATTTTGATAAAGAAACCGTTTCATTTCGTTTGAATGATGATGTAACATGGAATGAGTTTCATTTGGTGAAAGAAAAGTCAGAGATTGAAGCACATCTTTCTATGCATTTTGGTATGAAAGTACAGATCCAACAAAATAAAACTGGTCGATTTCTTGATGTTCCAGATAGAAGTGGAGTAACAGTATTGTCAGAAGCAAGTTTACAGACAGTAGCTGATTGGTTTTCAATAAGTCTTGATGAATCAAGAAAGCGGTTTAGGGCAACGTTAGAATTTGTGTATGTCACTCCTTTTTGGGAGGATCAGTTATTTTTAGAAAAGGGGAGAGTGCTTGAACTTAAAATTGGAGATGTAACTGTTTTTGGGATGAGTCCTCGTCCAAGATGCGTTGTGCCTTCCAGAAATCCAGAAACAGCTTCGATAACAAGAGCATTTTCTAAAAAATTCTCAAAAAAACGAGAAAACAACCTAATAGAAGGCTCGAATTTAATAAGTTATGGGCATTCTTATCACTTAAGTGTTGATTGTTTAATACCTGCAACGGAAGTAGGGAAATCAATTCGATTGGGAGATAAATTAACAATTATAGGTGAAAAGGAGAACGAATAAGTACATTTATCAAACTATGCTGTTTAAAAAGAATTCTAATTGATGATTTCATCCAATCAAAATAACGTAATTGAATCGGCTGAGTCTGATTATCTTTATAAAGCAATATCTCAATTGCCAAATTCGGGAAATGGTCTATTCACAGCGATTAACATCTATAAGGACGAAACTATTTCAATTTTCCGAGGAAAAATTTTAACTGATTCACAAGCAAAAAAGAGCGTTTTAAATGGGAAGGATCAATATTTCATCAACATGCTAGATGGTACAATCATGGATTCAATCAATACGCCTTGTTTCGCTAAATATGCAAATGATGTGAATGGGTCATTCGAATCAGAATTTAAAAATAATGCTAAAATTGGATTGGATGAAGATAACAATGTATGCGTTATCGCTATTCGTAAAATAGTTTCAGGTGAAGAGATTTTCTGCAGTTATGGAAAAAATTATTGGAAGAAACACGGTTGAT
>CANNKP010000212.1 GCA_947505255.1 Flavobacteriales bacterium | reverse complement strand
CGATATAGTTTATGCACTTGATAAAAATACTGTTTAAATAGTAGTTTGTCAAAATTTAATTCCGCTAAAGAAATCTCATCCTTGTTTCGTTTTAAAAGTAAGGAATTTAAAAAGTAATTGATACGTATCAATAATCCTAAAAGATGAAAGGTTAGTTTATTGTAGCGTTTAGCATAATACAAGAATTCTGAAATTCGAACTTGCGCATTACGGTGATTAGATTTACCTGTACTAGCAGAATTAACATGAAAAATTTCAGCATCGGCAAAAAAGAAATTGTTTAATCCTTTCGTTTTGATACGAAAACTCCATTCAACATCTTCCCAATACAAAAAGAAATCTTCATCCAAATACAAATTCATTTTTTCAAGTGTGCTGCGTTTGATAAGTGCACAAGCACCACTTACGAAATCAACTTCATGATTCGTATAGTGCATTTGCGCTGCATTGTATGAAATCGTTTTCTGCTTTCGTTTGAAAAGTTGTCCCCATTTCAACATTATAGGGTTTTTAGAAAATTCTTTTTTTATTCCCTTAAACCCAATTCCTGTTCCGACTAACAATGAATTATCAATAGAAGATAGAATACGAGAGGTTAAAAGTCCAACAGGTGAAGTTGCTGAAAGCTGTTTGTAATGATTGACAATTTTTAATAAATAATCAGTCGTAACGAGTGCATCTGGATTTAAAAGAAAAACATATTCGCCACTTGTTTCTCGAATGCCAACATTGTTTGCACGTGCAAAACCAGCATTGTATCCTGTGTTGATCCATTTGACGTGTGGGAAATTTGTTGCAATCAATATTTCTGATTCGTCTTCCGAGTTGTTGTCAACAATGACAATCTCATAGGATAAATCTGTCGTTGTATCAAGGATGGAACGAACACATTCCACAAGAAGTTGTGGTGTTTTATAGTGAACAATGACAATAGATACTGTAATCATAAATGTCTAATATTTTCTAAAACTATTGTTTGAAAAATGATAGATTCCATTTAAATAATACCCCAATCGTTCAGATGAAGTTTCGTTACCCAATGGCATTCTAAACAATGCTAAGGTATTGTTTTTTGAGGAATTGAATATGTTACCAGGTTGATTTAAGGTGGCAGTTTTGAAACCTATTGATTTCGCTATTTCAATATCACGTAATGAAACATCAAAAGTGCCACCAAATGGGTAGGCAAAATGACATACTTCTTTGCCAATGTATCGTTCAATTTCTAATTTTGAAGCTTGAATTTCCTCCTCTACAAGATTTGTAGCTTGCTGTTTTACTGAAACATGATTCATGGTATGAGCGCCGATTGTAACCAATGGTTCTTTGGAAAGTTGAATAATCTCTCCCCAAGAAAGGGCAACAGATTTGCAGTGCTTTTCAAATTCTGATTCTGGCAGACCAAAACTGTTGCTCAATGCGGACCTCAACTCAGTTGCGGGTATTGATTTAATCGCTTCACTTACGTGTGTAAATTGATTGAAAGCTTCTGCTTCATTAACCCATGAAAATTCTTTTTGACCCAAAGAGGAAGAAATGATCAATTCATTGAAAGATTTCGCATGATTTTCAAATAAGTACCACCAAAGTATTGCTGTTCCGTTTGGAAAACAATTTGTTATATAGAGTGTAAAAGGAACTTGGTATTTTTTGAAAATTGGCAAACCATGAACTAAATTATCTCTGTAACCATCATCAAGTGTAAAACAGATGAACTTATTCGGCAATTTGCTTCCATTTTCAATACAAGTTACGATATCATCCATCGAAATAAATTGATAACCTTTGTTCTTGAACAATAGGATAAATTCTTCTAATTTTTCAGGCGTAATTGCTAATCCCTTGTTTAGTGAAAAAACAGAACGTTCATGTTCTGGAAGAACTCTGTGGAGCATAAAAATCAAGCCATTACCAGCAAAAAGCGGAGCAGAAAAGACACCTTTTGTTTTGACAAAAAAACCAAGAATTTTTCGTTCGAGCCAGTTCATATATTAAAATGTATCATTATCAGCCCCCGTAAATTTTAATTTTTCCAATGGGATGGTATTTGTAAAATTAATTCCTCCAACAGGATAGTTAACTTCCATTGGAACGCCATATTTTTTAAACATATTTTCACCCCACGTATTAGAACTTGTATGAAAGCGTAAATGGGGTAATCCCATTTTGAATGCAAGTCTCTTTAGGGCCTGAATCGTCTTTTTAAAATCTGCTTCTGAACATTTTTCAATATCCCCAATTAATAAAAAGGTATCGTCAAATTTTACCCATACATTGATTCCCTTTAATTGGATCAAATAATTTTCGCCATATGTTTTGTACTCAAAGAATTCAGTTGAATGATCTACTACTGCTGTTTCAGATGACAAACAAGAACTTTTAAAGGATTTTCCTTTTGCTAGTTTTTTCAATTGAAATCTACACCACCTATTATGAATTGATTGCGGTAAGCGAAAAGTGTTTTTTAATCTTATCCAAGGAATGCATTTCACTCGAATTAAATAAGGAGTTATATCATCAAAATGTGTCCAACCTAATCTTTTAATAAAACCTGGAAATGAATTTTCATTTGGAAAACCAAAAACTAAGTGGAACCCATTTTCTTGACAATAGTTATAGGTTTTCAAAGCCAACTGTGTGAATAATCCTTTTCCAGTGTGCTCACTATGCGTCATTGTGTCTCCAGATTGAGCAGCTAAAAATAATTTTCCTTGGTATTCAATTTGACAAGTGTAAACACCGTAAAATGCTGCTGTCGTATTGTTCTGATCATATGCAATAAAACCAACATATTTATCTCCGAATTCTTTTGTATTCTGTTTCTGTTTGAACTCTAAAATATTCAGTTCTTTATCAAACGCATCCTTGTAAATTAATAAAAGGTCAGTAACATTTCTTTCTGAAACTCTTTCAAATCTATATTCATTCATTGCTAAAAAGTTTCTTTTTAATAAAGCGGTAAGGAGTCAAAAAGAATTGCCCAATCTTAAAGTCAGGAGTTTCCTTTAACATTTTAAATTCGTAATATTTTTTTTCATATGCCTTAATTAAAGAATTAGAATGTTTTTGATAAACGTAATCCTTAATTAAATTTAAGTTCTTATTTGCAACTTCAAAAGTTCTAGAAGATGAAACTATTCGAATATAGAAATGTACATCTTCTATTTTTTTAAATTTCCAATTTGAAAGCCCAACACGGATCCAGAATTCCCAATCTTCTAAGCCTAATTTACTCAAATGTTCATCATATAACCCAACTTCTTCAAAAACGTCTTTTCGAATAACACAACAAACAGCAATTTGATTCCAAAGCAATTGCTGTTCAATGGAGAAAAGGTCTTGTGTTTTTATGTCATTTTCATTTCCGAAGAACTGTAAGTTTCCATAAGTTACGCCAATATTTGTCTCAGTGTTCATCAAATTTAGACAATCATTTATCGTGTTAACAGCAACTTTATCATCTGCATCTAAAGGAACAATATATGCAGCATTGGATAGATTTATGGCCAAATTTCTTGCTGTGCTCGGCCCAGCATTCTCTTGATTTAGCAGATGTATTTTATCATTTCCTTCAAAAATTTTCAATTTTTCAATTGATAATTGGTCCGTACTTCCATCATTAATAATCCAAATATCAAAATTTGAATAAGATTGATTAAAAATAGAATCAATCGTTTCTTGTATGGTAGAGCCAGAATTGTAATAGGGTATAACGAAAGAAACTAAAGGCTCATTCATGCTGATACAAGTTTATGGAAAGCATTATAATTAGCTTCAATTGTATATTCAGTTAAAACTGTATTTCTATTTTCTTTCAATATGTTTTGACAATACTCAGTTCCAAGAACTGAAATTATTTCAATTATTTTCAATGATAGATCATCTGAATTTTGAGGTTCAAATAAAAAAGGATATGCTGGATTTAATAATTCTACAATCGAAGGAATAGCCGACGCCACAATTGGCTTGCCATAACCCATATACTCGATTAACGCATTGGGACTTCCTTCACTAACGCTCGTTAGCAAACAAATATCTGAGGCATTTATTAAACCTGGAACATCTTCAGAAGCTCCAATAAAATTAACCTGACTTTTCGTTAATCCTAAATCATGACACATTGCTTTTATAAGATTAACTCTATCTTTGTTGCTTTGACTTCCGGCTAGTACCAACTTTAATCTCGGGTTTTGTTT
>CANNKP010000211.1 GCA_947505255.1 Flavobacteriales bacterium | reverse complement strand
GTGGATTAAAAATCACCTTCCTTCAAAATTACTTTTTTATAACGTTAGTAACCCAATTCTTTTCCTTTTAAGGTAGCCGGAATTCCATCCGTTAACCATTTCGGTGCTGGCTTATCCAACAAATAATAATCAAAGAATTGACGCATTCGAATACTTAAATCAATTCGATTGGCATTTTCCATTAAATTATGATCGTCACCATTGTAATTTAACATCCAACACGGTTTCCCTAAACGTTTCATGCCTGTAAACATTTCAATTCCTTGGTACCACGGAACAGCACCATCTTTGTCATTACTCATAATTAGAAGAGGAGTTGTAATATTTGGAATGTGAAACAATGGTGAATTTTCCAGATACAATTCAGGTGCTTCCCAAATCGTTTTTCCAATTCTACTTTGCGTTCGTTCATATTGAAACTGACGATTTACACCACTTCCCCATCTTATACCACCGTATGCCGAAAACATATTTGAAACGGGAGCGCCAGCCATTGCTGCAGCATATCGGTGAGTCATCGTAATTAATTGTGCAGTTTGATAACCTCCCCAACTTTGACCTTGCAAGCCCATTTTAGTAGAATCAACATTTGGCAGTAATTTTAAAACACGGTCAGTGCCGCTCATGATACAATCGTAAGCAGATTTCGCAGGATGACCAATTTTATAACGTACATCTGGAATAAAAACTACATAACCAGCAGAAGCATACTCTGTCGGATAAATAACAGATGCTGTTGGCTTTGGTATGTAATGATTGTGTAAATCATCCGAATATAATTCGTAATAATAAATCAACAAAGGATACTTTTTATCTACATCATAATCTTCAGGCTTGTACAGCAATCCCTCCAAAGGAATTCCATCGTAACTCGTCCAATTGATCAATTCCACACTTGCCCAATTGAATTCACTTTGCTGCGGATTTGTAGAGGAAATATTTATTTCTGATTCAAAAAACGACTTTGTGAAGCGTACTTCTGGATAGTCTTGCAGCGACATTTTTCTAAATACAATTGTTTCTTTGTTTTTAGATCGTGTTAGCATCGTAATGGTATGATCCGTATAATACTTGTCTACTAAATCCATATGATCTCCATGGTCAGTAAAATTAAACAAATGTGTCCCTTTGGTTTTTTCATCAAAACCTTCGATGTACAAATTTTCATAATCCACGTACAAACTATCCGTTGACCATAGTTTGGGTTGTAAACGAATTTTTCGCTGCTGTCCTTCTCCATTTGTTAAAGGAACCAATTTCTTCTCAGGTATTAAATAATTCCAAACATCATATTGAGATTGAATGAAAACCGACTTTTCATCGTTTGAAAATCCGAAAACTCCATATGGACTTGCAACCATTGGCATTCCATTTACATCAGTTTGCCAATTAACTTTTTCACTTGAGCAAGTCATACAAACTTCTATTTTTGTTTGCAAATCGATTAAATAATAATTCGCCTTTTTTCCGTCAAAATAAGTGTAATAATTCCCTTTTGGAGAAAGCATTCCATTAAAAGCACATCCAATTTTGAGTGTTTCAATTGAACCATCAAGCAATGAAATCCGAAAATGATCTTCCAGATTCGGGACTTCCCATTGGTTTTCTAATTGATAACGTTCATCTGATGAAGCAAAAAGGAAATCGCCTAATTGCTTTTCTGTTGGACGAAGTTGCAATGTGTCATTAGAAAGTTTAATGATTACACCATCCAACAAATGATATACATACACATCGGTTTTTTTCTGATCACGCTTTAATTCGATTAATTGTTGTGATTGCAAGCGCGTATCGCGGTAATGCCAAATGTCTAAATCTACTTTTTCCGAATCTAACAAAGAATCTTTTACTTCCTTTTCTGGACGTTTTGTAACACCAAAATAAAGAAATCTATTGTCGTCAGTAAAAAGCAACGTTCTATTCTCTGAGACTGCTTCATCTTTAGGCAAAAAGGTCGAAGTTGAATCCACGATGACCTTGTTTAGCATTGATTCAAGTTGATATAAATTCAAATTATAGGATTTCAATTTAGTAGTATCAGTGCTTGATAAAAATGCCAATTGTTTTCCTTTATTATCAAAAGTTAACGATTTTATGGAAGAAAATTTCGGGTCTATTCGACGTGTTTTTCCATTTTTCAAGTCCAAGGTTACCAATTGAAAAGAATCAACCTTTTCTTTTTTATGTTCAATAAAAGCGGCATAATTGCCATTGTTTGACAGACTAAAATCAGTTACATCTTTGTATTGATAGTTGATCTCTAAAATTGGATTGAAGATGGTAAAAACTTTACCGTCCGATTTATATTCAACTTCTGATTTCTTCTTGGACTCTGAGCTTGTCGAATGGGTCTTTTTTTTCTTAGAACATTTAGTTTGTCTCTTTTTATTTTTAGATGCAGCAATCTTAATCTCATTTTCATCCACAAAATATGTCAACCAGTTGTTTTCCTTTTCCAACGAAAATGACTTGAGTGAGTAAACTTTAATCAGTGAATCTTTTGCTAACAAATATATTCCAAGCGAATCTTTGGGCCATTTCTTCTTGTCGACTTTGTTCAATTCACAATTTCTTAATGTATCGTAACCTGGTTGAATTTTAAAAACTAAATAATCACTATCGAAAGAAAATTTTGCTTCTTTAGATCGAGGAAAAGAATCTAATCTCGCTGTTTCTGTGTTATACAAATACGTGAAACCATCTCCACGATGCGGGTTTATTTCATACGAGATATATTTTCCATCGTTAGAAACTTGTTGATTTTCATTCTTTTTCCAATCATTATATGCGGTATGATCGATGATTTTTTTCTGTCCGAAAGCATTTGTAATCGCTAGAAATGCAACAATAAATAATAAAAATCTCATAGTTTAAGTTTCGTGTGAATTGTAAAAACAAATACAAATATAATTTTGTCTAATGATTTTATGTTTTATGCCGGTGTAGTTTGAATATAGTTCGATCTTTATTGAACTATATTGAAAACACAATCGGTGTAAATTTAATCAATAAATAATTCGGATGCGATATGATCGGCTTTCAAACGACCTTCATCACTCAAGAATAGTTTTTTTGAATCTGTTAAGAGCCAACCATTCTCAGTGAAAAGAGCAACTTTATCAGAAAACGATTTTGCAATTGGTGAAATTGTTGCTAATTGATCTAAATCAACCCCAAATGATGTTCGTAAACCAGTCATAACAAGTTCATTCCAACGTTCTTTTGGTGTTAATATTTCCATTTCAAACCATTCGTCATTTATTCCAAAACGCTTGATGTACGCTGAATTATTAGCAACACTCCATTGACGAGAAGTGCCATTGAACGAATGAGCGGAAGGTCCAATTCCCAAATAAGGTTTTCCTCTCCAGTAGTTTGAATTGTGCACTGCTTCAAAACCTAGAAGACCAAAATTCGAAATCTCATAATGCAAAAACCCCACTTCTTTCAACCGTTTTGATAAATATAAAAAATGTTCACTTTGAGCGTCTTCTCCAACAGGATGAATCTTTTTTGTCTCAACCAAATGATGTAAAACCGTCTTCTCTTCCACCGTTAAACAATATGCCGAGACATGCTGAACGTTCATTTGCAACACACATTCAATGTGACTTTCCCATTCTTCTTGCGTTAAATCTGGTAAACCATAAATCAAATCAACGCTAATGTTTGTGAAACCAGTTTTTTGAGCCAGTTTAACACAATTTTGCGCCTCTGAAACAGTATGTGCACGATTCATCCATTTCAAATCTTCTTCTTTAAACGATTGCAAACCAATTGAAAGACGATTGAATCCCATTTTCTTCCAAATTGCCAAATTTTCATCCGTTATATCATCTGGATTTGCTTCAATTGTAATTTCTGTTTCTGCAGAAAGTGAAAAATGCTTCTTTATGGCGTCGAAAAGGATTACAAATTCTTCTTCTTTTAATAAACTCGGTGTTCCTCCTCCGAAATAAACACTGTTTAATTGTTTGTCAACAAGATAATCTTTCCGCAAAAGGATTTCATCTCGCATTGTTTCAATCATTTTCTCCCGATAACCTTGAAAGGAAGTGCTAAAATGGAAATCACAATACGTGCATTTTTGCTTACAAAAAGGGATATGAAGATAGATTCCTGACATGATAACAAATGTACATAACGGTTTATAGAATTACCAATTTGTTAATTTAATATATAAAAAATTGGGCTTTCAATTAATTCAC
>CANNKP010000210.1 GCA_947505255.1 Flavobacteriales bacterium | reverse complement strand
TACAAGCCAAAAGTGTCAAACCAAGTAGTAAAAACAACATTTGTTTCATTCTTAAACGTTTAATTTTCTCAAGATTTCAGATGTTTGATCGATCTCATTCGAAGATACATCTAAATGTGTTACCAAGCGCAACATTCCTTCTCCAAAAGCCATAACACGAATTCCTTGTTCTGCTAATTTTGAAATAATTTCATCTCTCTTTGAATAATCATTCAGAATGACAACCACAATATTCGTTTCAACAGAAATAACCTCTTTTACCCAATTTAATTGATTGAGAGTCCGTTCTAATTGCTGTGCATGTTGGTGGTCAATTAACAAACGGTCTACATTGTTTTTCAAGGCATACAAACCGCCTGCTGCAATGATTCCTGCTTGACGCATTCCTCCACCAAAAACCTTGCGCACACGTCTCGCCTTCTTGATGAAATCTTTCGTTCCAATCAAAACTGAACCAACAGGCGCACCTAATCCTTTGGATAAACACAAAGAAATGGAATTGAATTCAGCACCATATACTTTAGGATCAATTTTCGTTTCTACCAAAGCATTCATTAAACGCGCTCCGTCAAGGTGTAAGGGCAAATTATTAGCAACGCAGAACTTTTTAATTTTTTGAATATCCTCAAAATTATAAATTGCTCCACCTCCTCTATTCGATGTATCTTCCAGACTAACCAATTGAGTTGTTGGAAAATGAACATCATCCGGATTCACCCATTTCGCAATAGCATCAACCGTTAAACGTCCACGATCTCCTTGTAACAATCTTACTGAAGCACCTGAATTTTTGGCAATTCCTCCGCCTTCGTATTTGTAAATATGACTTTCTTCGTGACAAATCACTTCACTACCAGGTTGCACATGCACATTGATTGCAATCTGATTGGTTTGTGTTCCTGAACTGCAAAACAACGCGTCTTCTTTACCGAACATCTTAGCCGCAAATTGTTGTAATTCATTGATCGTTGGGTCTTCAGAAAAAACATCGTCACCAACAGGTGCAGAGAACATTGCTTCCATCATTTCTTTTGATGGTTTGGTTACTGTATCACTTCGAAAATCAATCATATTCTTTAATTTGATGATGAAAATACTGCTTACATGACAAATGCTAGTTGAAATTTATGTTTTTTTGTAAAAAAGAATTCAAATGGACTATTTCATTGTTGCGTTGACGGTCTTAATTGGTGCGGGATTGACCTTCTTTTCTGGCTTTGGACTTGGAACATTGATGTTACCGGTATTCAGTATATTCTTTCCTCTTCCAGTTGCAATTGGAGCAACTGCCATTGTTCATTTATCGAATAATCTGTTCAAATTTGGTTTGGTTTACAAGCACATTAATTTACCAGTTCTATTTCGATTTGGTTTACCTGCTTTAATATTCGCCACAGTTGGTGCATATTGTCTCGGATTAATTGGCAAAGTTGAAGCACTTCACTCCTATTCTATTGGAGATAAAGCAATCGAAATCACACTTTTAAAAGTCGTAATTGGTTCTTTGATGATCTTTTTCGCATGGTTTGATTTAGATCCGCGTTTCTCACACCTAAAAATTAAATCGCAATGGATTCCAATAGGTGGCGTATTGAGCGGCTTTTTTGGCGGAATTTCTGGACATCAAGGTGCTTTTAGATCTGCTTTTTTGAATAAATCTGGCTTAACAAAAGACGAGTTTATTGGAACTTCCAACTCAATTGCCTTGTTAATTGACCTTGCACGCTTATTTGTGTATTATGAAACGTTCAATTTCACTGTATTGAATAATAATAAAAGTCTTTTAATTGTTGGAATTGTCTTTGCATTTATTGGGACTTATTTCGGAAAACAATTGGTCAAAAAAACAACGATGAAAGGAATTCAAAAAATTGTTGGTGTGATGTTGTTTGTATTGGGAGGATTGTTTATTGCAGGGCTGGTTTAGAAGGATTTCAATAATTTCTAAGCAACCCTAAAACCCTTTTAAAATCGTCATGCATTTCCGCTTGAATGGTAATTGTTTCTTTTGAAATTGGATGCATGAAACTTATTTCTTGAGCGTGAAACAACATTTTATTCATTTCCCATTTTTCTAAAAATAACTTATTCTGCTTGTTGCAACCATGAGGTCTGTCTCCAATGATTGGATGGAAAATGTGCGCAAAATGTTTACGAATTTGATGCATTCTTCCAGTTTCTGGTGCAACTTCAACCAATGAATAACGTGAAGAAAGTTGTTTTCCAAACGGAACCGGGATATCAAAAGCTTCTATGGTCTTATAATGTGTTATGGCATCTTGCGTTTTACCAGCATCATTGGTTAAGGCGTAATCAATTGTACCTGTTGTTGGTGTAAAACCACGAACAAGCGTTAAGTATTTTTTGTCCACTTTCTTATTCATAAAAGCTTCTTGCATCAAACGATTCACCTCATCATTCAATGCAAACAACAAAACGCCACTTGTTTTTCGATCCAATCTGTGAACAGGAAATACTTTTTGATTTATTTGATCGCGCAAGAGTTGAATGGCAAACTCACTTGCATCTGCAGCAATCGGCGAACGGTGGACCAATAATCCATGCGGTTTATTAATCGCAACAAGGTATTCATCTTGATACACTATTTCTAACATGCGCTCCTCACTCATCGTTCAACACTCAAACACTCATAGTTTCCTCGCAATCATTAGACCATCTCGAATCGGTAATAAAACCTCCTGAACACGCGAATCATCGTGAATCATTTTATTGTAATCAACAATCACTTTGGTATCAGCATCCAATAAATTATACTCCTCCAATACTTTTCCCGACCACAACACATTATCAGCAATGATATAACCACCTTTTTTTACTTTGTCAAAAACCAATTTGAAATAATTGCAATAGTTGGATTTATCTGCATCAATGAACACGATATCAAATTCTTCAGAAAGGGTTGGAATAATTTCCATTGCATTTCCAATCACATAGTCAATCACATTTTCCAACTTCGCTTTTTGAATATATTCTCTGGTAATATCTTCTAATTCTTCGTTGATGTCAATAGTAATAAGTTTCCCGTTTTCAGTCAAGCCTTCCGCTAAACAAAGTGCTGAATAACCCGTATATGTTCCGATTTCAAGGATTCTATTTGGTTTAATCATGTGAGAAAGCATGCTCAAAACACGTCCTTGAAAATGGCCACTCAACATGCGCGGTTGCAATACCGTTAGATTTGTTTGACGGTTTAATTCATTCAACAATTCTGATTCATTTTCTGAATGCTCGCAAACGTACGTATCTAATTTTTGATCAATAAAATCCATGAAAACCTTTTTTGCAAAGATGGATAAAATGATTGTTGTACTGAAGAAAATTCGCACTTTTGTGCTGTGAAAACAATTAACAAAGCTGGATATTGTGCCATTGGTGTATTCCGGGGCAAAACTGAACACAACTTAGGAACCTTATGGCGATCTGCCTATATTTTAGGAGCCGCTTACATCTTTACCGTGGATCATAAGTACAAGAAACAAAGTTCAGATGTTTTGCGTTCTTGGTCAAGAATTCCTTTATTTCACTACAAATCGTTCGATGATTTATTGAATAATATTCCCTACGATTGCAGACTTGTGGGCATTGAGATTGACGATAAAGCAGAATTTTTACACGAATTTCAACATCCAAAAAGAGCAATCTATTTGTTGGGTGCTGAGAATGATGGTTTACCGCAAGAAGTGAGAGACAAATGTCATTTTCTTATCAAGTTACCTGGAAATTCGTCATTGAATGTTGGTGTAACAGGAAGTATTGTTTTGCACGATCGTGCGACAAAAGTTGAAACGATTTTACCGCCGAATCATATTGAATAACATTTATCTCCCGATAGCTATCGAGATTAACTATTATTTAGAACTTTTTTAATTGATTATCTCCTGATAGCTGTCGAGATTATTCATAAAGTTAGTCCAAAAACATAAACTCTACTTTGGATTATCATTGTAAATACAAAGTTATACTTTAGATTATTAATGTAAATGTAAAGTTAAAGTTTGGATTATACATAAAAATTTTGTAGCTTTGTATAAATTATGAGCGATGGATTTAGTAAGAAAGCAAGTTTTTATCGACAATGATGGACAGAGTATATTTTTTTGGGGTGCTCGTCAAACAGGGAAAAGTACTTTACTTAAAACGCTCTTTCCTGGAGCATTAGTATTCGATTTATTACTTTCAGATGTTTA
>CANNKP010000209.1 GCA_947505255.1 Flavobacteriales bacterium | reverse complement strand
CCTAATTGGCTTCTTTCTGATTGTGAAATAATTTGAAGAATACCATCATTGGTTAATTTTGATCCTAATTTTTCAAGTAAAAATTCTTTTTGTTCATCCGTTAAACTTTTCGATTCTGAAATATTAAAATCCAATTCCACTTTGGTTGAAACTTTATTGACATGCTGTCCACCGGCTCCTCCGCTGCGGGAAGTTTTAAAAGAAATTTCAGTTTCAAGAAGGTGTAAATCAGGTTTCATATTACAAAGATAAACTCTTCGCTCAGCTTTTCATTCTAAAATTTGTAATTGAACCCTTTTTTACGTCGTATGTACAGTCCTCCGAAACTAATAAATAACAACTTATGAAAACATTAATTTTATCCTTAATTAGTCTCTTGTGTTTAGCACAAGTAACGACAGCACAGTATAATGCTTGTGCAGCAAAAAGTTCTGTTACTGAAAAAGTTGCAGTTGAATCTAAAAACAAAGTAACTGGATTAACAGAAATTAAATATGAAGAACGAGCGGTTCAACAGAAAGATAATTTCGGAAATGCATCAGGAAACCAATATGATCTAGCCATAGATGGAGCATTTGAAGGTCAAACAATCGTTGTATTGCAATTTTATACAGGCGAAAATTTCGATTTCGAAAAACCAAAAGCTGCTTTAAAGGAAAAGGGCTTTTCAATTTACCGCTATAGCAATGCTGCACCAAGTCCAAAAGAATTGGAAATTGCACTTTCAAAGGCATGTCAATTATGGGTTATTTCATCTTCAACGCAACAATTAAACGATGAACATGCAGAAATCATCAAACAATTTTTCTACAGTGGAAAAGGAGTTTATATATGGGGAGACAATGATCCATATAATGCTGACGCGAACTTTTTAGGGAAAAAATTAGTTGGTGTAACAATGAGTGGAGCTTTCTATGGTGGAAAAAATGTTGGTTTTAAAACTGATTCAACGGCAACAGGAATGAAAGAAAACCATTTAATTACAACAGGTTTGGAATATGTTTATGAAGGAATTACGATTTCCAAAATTGAAGATCCAAACAAACAACTGATTCCCCTAGTTTATAGCACAGATGGAAATGTTGTAACAGCAATTTATGAAAACCAAGGTCAACGATTAATTTTTGATGGAGGATTCACTCGTCTTTATTGCAATTGGGAAACAGCTGGAACAGGAAGGTATGTAAAAAATGCCGCAGCTTGGCTCGTTAATTACGAACGATTTGGTGAATTAGTTCTCAGTGATGATTTAAAGGAATAATGAATGTTCAAATAGATTTATTGGGGTTAATAGCCCCATTTTTATGTTCTATATTTTCACTGTTTGTAATATGTTTGATTCCGAACAATAATCGTTGTTTGTCCCAAAGCATTTAACGTTGGTTCTTGTTGAATGGTTAATGCATAAGAATTAGATCCTATTTTCATTTGTGTTCTTGACGTATTCATCACTGCTTTTCCAACTTGAGAGCTGATACAATTACATAAATCTAATCCACATGGATCACAGGTATTGGAATACGTTCCATCTGCACCATCAATTACAATTTCAGACATTACATTTTTATTTAGAATGGTATCATAAATGACAGCTGTTCTCCAGTTTCCTTCAAAATCTGAGTTATATTTATAAACTGGCTTGTTACAAGCCCAAAGAATAAATAATAATGCAGTCAAGCTAAATGTATTTTTTACTATTCTTTTCATGGTAATTTAAACGTGATGTAAATCAAAAATACACTTTATTATGTTAAGCATGAATAGCATCTAAAACCAACTTTAATGAATTGGCGTAATATAAATTAAATTGAAAACATTAATTTTACTTATTATAATTTTAAGATGCGTATTATTCTATTTTCTATACTCTTAGGTTGCCTGCTTATTGCTTGTACCAAGGAAGTTCAAATTGACATTCCTGGCTATGAAGAACAATTGGTTGTAGATGGTCGGATAGAAACAAATGGTTTTCCAATTTTATTACTGTCAACATCTCAAAATGTTTATACAACTACAAGTTTAGCGACTTATTTAAATTCTATTGTAACAGACGCAACCGTTTCTGTCAATAATGGGAATATTACCCTTCAATTACAGCTATTTCTTCTTGCAGATTTACCGTTAGAATCACAAAAAAGAGTTGCAGAAATGCTATCATTAGAACTCAACCAAATTGCTTTTCTCCCAATTCAAGTTTATTCAACAACAGATGAATCACTATTGGGAGAAGTTGGGAAAACATATCAGCTTAAAATAAATCAGAAAGGGAAAGAATATACTGCTGAAACGACATTATTGCCGCCAGTTGCACTCGATAATGTTTATTGGAAACCAGAAATTGATAATCCTCAATTTGGTGTTTGTTGGGCTAAACTTTCTGATCCAGCAAACCAGTATAATGCTTATAAATGGGAAGTTAAATTAATTACTTCACTCCCGAATGGTTCACCAAAAGACAAGCTTTTTAGGAGTCGTGGAAATCCTTTTTTCCAAGATAAATTTTTTGATGGATTAACTTTTGAATTTGACACGAAGTATCCAGAAAAAGACACTACTTATCCATCTGGTTTTAAGCATAATTATCGTCTTGGAGACTCTTTGGTTATAAAACTTTCTCGTTTAGATGAACCTGTTTTCAATTTCTTTGATAAGAAAATAGCTCAAATGCAAACTAGCAGCAATCCATTTTCAACACCTGTTAATATTCCTACAAATGTTTCTGGTGGTGCTTTAGGAATTTGGGCTGGCTATTCACCGTGGTATGATACTTTATATTGTGTTCAATAAAAGGAATAACCCGAGATTTTCATACGTGTATTCTTGGCTAAAAAAATAACCAAGCACTGAATACCTTAACGATTTAACCAAATCAATTGCGTTTCTTCGGGCTCTTGCATTCTTTCTGCCATGCGATAATAGCGCTGTGCCAAGGAAGAAAGATAATCCTGTGCTTTCTTTCCTTGTTCGTTCAAATCCAACAACTTATCAATGCCCCAGTAATTGACTAAATGGTCTATAATATTCGCATAATCTAAACTCGTATAAACGCCAATCTTTTGTGTGATGTTCGCGTAATTCAAATATTGATTTTTCTTGGTTCCAAAATCCATCAAGCTTGCAGGCATCACGATTTTCTTTTTCATCATCGCAAGAAAAGCGTCAATTCCACCGTTCGGGTCAATTTCAATGATTTTACTCATGAAAAACTTATAGGCACGTTCATGTAAAGCCTCCTCACCTGCTATTGTATTGCAAATCTTTGTCAGCACTGAATCACCTGATTTACTCGCCAATTTGCCCGTATTGACATGCGAAATCTTTGTAGCTCGTTCTTGAAATGATGTATAAATCAATCCTTGGTAGGGATCGCCATTCGTTTGCAAGTCAACTCCATTATATAACAATTGTTGAATTGTTTTTTCCACTGCATTCATATCTACCCTACCGCACAAATACAAGTATTTATTGAGTAAATCACCGTGTCGGTTTTCTTCTGCTGTCCACAAGCGCGACCAACGCACCCAAGGATTCATGCTCGCAATATTTCGTTCATCATTTACACCTTCCAATAAATTAAAAAATGTCTGATAACTAGGTAAAGCTTCTTCTGTAATCATATTTCCAACCAACGAAACCAAGACTGAATCAGGCACATTTGCTATTCTCTCTTGCATTAATTTGACTGTTTCAGGAAAATCTTGTGATGAGAAATCAGGTAAAAAATCAGAAGGTTGCCATGATTCTTGCGGAAGATTCATTTTATCGTCTATAAATTCACCAACATGGTGTTCGATTGATTTTAATACTTCTAATTGTTCTTGGAATACCATTGTGTTTTTTTGGTGATTATCAAGCAACAAAGGTACTTTCAATAAAGAGTCGAAATACACAATGAACGTAAATAAATAGAAGTAAAATGGAGGAATGTTGGAATGCTTTTTATTTGCGCTGTAAAATGTAAAACCCCGACTTAAATAAGTCGGGGTTCATTTTGTGACCCCAAGGGTCGAAAAATCTAACTTTTACAAGGACATAGAAAAGGTGATTGAATGGGAATTTAAAAAACTGAAAAAAGAGTAAAGAGGTGAAATTAAATTCGATTAATTACTCACTTTTACCCTTTGGTATTCATTTAACCAATAATCAACGCCTCCATGATGAGAGCATGCTCCTCTTCCAGTAGCATAACTTCTATTTCCATCTCTACAAAT
>CANNKP010000208.1 GCA_947505255.1 Flavobacteriales bacterium | reverse complement strand
TTATCATCTAGTATTGTCAAACTCTTTTGAAATGCTTCTTGAAAAAATTTATCTTGCACTTCATTCATTACATTCGAATTTTTATCAGATAATGAAAAATGATTATCTAAACCATTCGACATTCCTTTTCGAACTTCAGCTTTTTTGTATTCATTTTTACACATGTTGTTTGCAACCGAATAAACCCAGGTTTTAAAGGAACGTGTAACATCAAAATACTCTGGTTTATTTACAATTTTAGCAAACAAATCATGAACAAAATCCTCGGATTTTTCACGGTCACGCCAAAGCATTTTCATGAAATATCCTAACAAAGGTCCAGCATAACGAGCATACAACTCATCAAACGCGCGCTTATCTCCAGTTGAGATTGCTTGCATCAAAGACTCGTCGGTCATCGTTTTATGTTGGGCTTTGAAAAGGCGCATCAATAAGAACTTTTCAATTTTTGAACTTGATCATACTTCTTACATTGAACTGCAACTTTATCCAACGATTTATCAATTTCAATTACTTTTTGCTTCTCCCCTGTTTCAAAATACACTTTTCTTAAATGCAAAATCATCGGTAAATAATTAGAAGACAATGCCTTCGCTTTTTCATTTGTTGAATTCTCAATCAATTTTTTAGTCAAAACTTCATTCCATAAATAGTCGTTTTTGTAAAAATTGTTGAATGTTAAATCCGTATGGTATTCAAAACCTAGACCAACAACGAAAAGATTCTGCTGGATTCCAGTCAAATATTCTTTTGGAACAGTCATCGAAATGCTTAGATTTTTCAATGTGTTTTTAAAACAAAAATCTTGAAAATAAGCTACGTCTATAATTGTTCGACTTGGTAAATTGAAACCTTCTGATTTTAATACTTGCTGATATTTTTCACTCTGAAGAAAATCAAGTGAAATTAGTTTAACATCGGATCTTATTTTTTTTGACAATTGAACATACGCAGTAGCAAATGAATCATCAAATCCATGTGTTATTAATGTGCCATTTTCAGGAGCAGATTGAATCAAATCTTCCGCATAATCAATTACATCTTTACTTAATCGAGTTGATGCTATAATTTTATCCAAATAAATCAGCGCATTTTTTGAATCTTTCATGATCAAATAATAAGCTGCTAATTGTATTTGAACATCAGAATTTGCAGGCCTTAGAACTTCTGCTTTTTTGAGATGATCTACTAAGTCAACATTGTAATTTCCAGCCACATATTTGAAATAATGAAACTCAAATGATTCAGGTGAATTTTCTTCAAGCTGTAATACAACATTATTCATTTGTTCTTGTTGCATTGAATTTGGAGTTCGTTGTGTTCGCTGTGTTGCAGCTTGTTGTTTTGATAATGAAAATGTGCTTGACATTGCTTTTGAACTTTCTGCCTCAGACATTTCATCTTTAGCCGATTCATTTATATTTTTTTCAGAAACTTTTTTTGATGATCTATATTTATCTTGCGTACTAATTGCTTTTATTTCTAAATCAAGTTCCTCCTTCGATTCAATTGTATCACTTTGTTGAATAGAAGGAACCGCAATTGTATTTGTATTGGAATTGGTGCTTTCTTGAGGCACGTTGTTCTGCGCGCGGCCAATGAACGCAATGAACGACAGGAATATGAAGATAAAGTTTCGCATTTGTACGATAATTTGAGCGCTGTACATTTCAAATATACAATGGTTCAATGATTAAAGAAAATTAGTTAAAAAATTTGTCAAGAATATTAAATAGCTTCAGCCGCAAAAAGAAATTTATTCGGAGAAACTAAATTTGTTTTAACAGCATACATTACGATTCCAGCGGTATTTTTAACACCTAATTTTGCCATAATATTTTTACGATGCGTATTGATTGTGTGATTGCTTAAAAATAATTGTTCAGCAATTTGACCATTTGTTAGACCTTCTGAAATCAATGTAATTATTTCATTCTCTCTTTCTGAGACCACGACAGGTTCACATGAAAAAGATTCGAAATCAATATCGTTAACATCAATTGAAGCTCGTTGAATTGTTTCAAGAATTTGGCCACAAAAGAATTTATTTCCTCTTTCAGTTTCAACTACGGCATCAATTATTTCAGCTAAATCACAATCTTTTTTGACATAGCTTGTAATTCCAGATCGCAATGCATTGACAAGGGTTGAAGCAGATTGTTCAGGTGTAATTGCTAAGAATTTCACTCCTTTTTTCATTGATAATATTTTAGGAATAATATCAATATCAAAACCTGGAGATGTATAATCAATCAATACAACTGATGCACCAAAATTCTTTACTTGTTGAATTAATTCTTCCTTATCTTTTGCTTCACCAACAATTTTAAATCCACCGTGAGAAGTGAGAATGGTTCTCAATCCAATGCGAACTAAATCATTACTATCAGCTAAAATGACATGCATCTTATTTAGAATTATTTTAAACAAGACAAATGTATGCAAAAAAAAGTGATGATCGATGAGTTATGAATTAGAAAAAACCATCCCAACTCATAACTCATCAAACTTTAACATTTTATCGCGTGAAAAGCATCTCACGGAATTTAGGTAATGGCCATAATTCATCATCCACCAATAATTCTAATTTATCAGCATGATATCTTATTTCATCAAAATGAATTTTGACTTTATCACAATAAGCAATTGCTTTTTCTTCTGCATGATTAATTTTATTTGCAGCTTTTCGGCTCATCAACATTGCATCTGAAGAAGCCTTCATTTTATTTAAATGAACGGCAATTCGTTGAATCAATTCTATTTGAGATTTACCTGCTTCTTTACCTGCTTTATCTCCAAGAACTGAAAACAATCCTTCAACATTTTTAATTAATTTGTTTTGATAATCAATAACAGCAGGAATAATCATTGATTGCACAACATCACTCATGATTCGTGCTTCAATTTGAATTTTCAAGATGTAGCTATCAAACTCAATCTCTTGACGTGCTTCCAATTCTCTTGGGGTTAAAACACCCATTTCGTTGAACAAATCAGTAACATGTTTATCGCTCCAAACTTTCAATGCACGAGGTGTATCTTTTAGATTCTTTAATCCTCTTTTTGTAGCTTCAGCAACCCATTCATCTCCGTAACCGTTTCCTTCAAAACGAATTTTCTTCGATTCTTTGATTAATTTCTGTAATTCCTTTAAAATTGCTTCATCTTTCGCTTCACCTTTATCGATACGCGTATCAACAGAAACTTTAAAGTCTTTCAATTGTTTCGCCATAATTGTATTCAAAACAATCATTGCAGAAGCGCAATTTGCGGTAGAACCAACTGCGCGGAATTCAAATTTATTTCCAGTAAAAGCAAAAGGAGATGTTCTATTTCTATCTGTATTATCCAACATGATTTGAGGGATTTTACCAATATTCATTTTCAATTCCGTTTTATCTTCTGGAGTCATTTTTCCTGCTTTCACATTCAGTTCAATATCATCCAATAGTGTTGATAATTGAGATCCGATAAATGCAGAAATAATTGCTGGAGGAGCTTCATTTGCACCCAAACGATGGTCATTTCCTGCAGAAGCAATACATGCTCTTAAAATATCAGAATGATCGTGAATCGCTTTGATAATGTTTACGAAAAATGTTAAAAACTGAAGGTTTGATTTAGGATTTTTTCCTGGAGCCAACAGATTCACTCCTGTGTTGGTGCTTAACGACCAATTATTATGTTTACCCGATCCATTTACACCAGCAAAAGGTTTTTCATGCAACAATACGCGGAAATCATGCTTACGAGCAATTTTCTCCATTAAATCCATTAATAATAAATTGTGGTCATTTGCAAGATTACACTCTTCAAACATTGGAGCACATTCAAATTGATTTGGCGCAACTTCATTGTGACGTGTTGTCACAGGAATTCCTAATAAAATTGCTTCCATTTCATATTCACGCATAAATTCAGTTACACGATCTGGAATTGAACCAAAATAATGATCCTCTAATTGTTGACCTTTTGCTGCTGCATGTCCAAATAATGCACGACCTGTCATCATTAAATCTGGTCGAGCATTAAACAAAGCTTGATCAACTAAAAAATATTCTTGTTCCCAACCTAATGTTGCGATTACTTTTGTAACGTTTTTATCAAAATATTGGCACACTTCCGTCGCAGCTTGATCCACCGCGTTCAACGCTTTCAATAATGGCATTTTATAATCCAATGATTCACCTGTATAAGAGATGAAAATTGTTGGAATACATAATGTTTTACC
>CANNKP010000207.1 GCA_947505255.1 Flavobacteriales bacterium | reverse complement strand
GTTGAATATCAATCCAGATGGCATTTATGTGGATGTCACATTCGGTGGTGGCGGACATTCAAGAGAGATTTACAAAAGATTAAGTAGTAAAGGAAAATTGATCGTTTTTGATCAAGATCCTGACGCAAAAGCAAATGCTTGGGAAGCAGATAATTTTTATTTTATCGCTGCCAATTTTGCCTACATGTCCAATCATTTACGGATGATGGGAATTAAACATGTTGATGGAATTCTTGCTGATCTTGGAGTTTCCTCCCATCAATTTGATATCGAATCGCGTGGTTTTTCTATTCGTGCTGATGCCCCTTTAGATATGCGAATGAATAAGTCAGGCGAGTTGTCGGCTTTCACAGTTGTAAATGAATACGACGAACGCGAATTGATAAAAATCTTTAGAACTTTCGGAGAGTTACCTAATGCACGAAAAATCACGGATCAAATCATGAAAAATCGTGCTTCTAAAAAGATAAAAACGACAAATCAATTAATGGAAATTTTGGGGAATTGTGCACCGAAATTTAAAGAACATAAGTTTTTCGCTCAAGTTTTTCAAGCTATTCGAATTGAAGTGAACCAAGAATTAGAGGTGTTAAAATCATTCTTAGAACAAACGGAAGAATGCATAAAGCCGAAAGGAAGACTTGTAGTTATGTCTTACCATTCTTTGGAGGATAGACTCGTGAAAAATTACCTGAAACGTGGATCTATTCACGGAGAAATAACCAAAGATTTTTTTGGTAATGTTTTGAAGCCTTTTAATGAGGTAAATAGGCATCCAATTGTTGCCGTTGAAGAAGAAATTGAAAGAAATACTAGAGCAAGAAGTGCCAAACTTAGAATAGGAGAACGGAATGGCTGAAAATGAATTTATAGATAAAGAACAGGCTGAGAAGGAAAGCAAGAAGGTAGAACAAAAGGTAAAGAAATCAAAGCCTAAAAGTTCTAAACCAAGCGCTTTTGCTCAGATTTTGAATGGAGATTTTTTAACACGTGAATTTGTGTTGAACAACCTAAATTTTATCTTTTTCATCATTTTATTGCTTTTACTGATTGTTGGAAAAGGATATTATGGAAAGCAATTGGCAAAAGACGTTGACACAGTGCAAAAGGAATTGGATGAAATGACCGCTGATTATATCGAATCGAAAGCAAAATTGGAAGAAGTTACTAGACGCTTCAAGTTAGTTGAAAAACTTGGGCCAAGAGGATTGAAAGAATCAGAGAATACGATTAAAGTGATTCAAATGAAAAAAGCAAAAAATTGAAATGAGTGAAAAAAAAGACATATTCTGGCGTGCTTATCTGATTTATTTCGGATTTGTATTGATTATGTTGGTCGTTTTATTTAAAACGGTTTCAATTCAATTTGAAGGTGGTAGAAATGTTTTCTCTTCAACAGAAGAAAAAATGCCAATTCGAACGGTAGAAAGAACACCGCGAAAAGGACAAATATTAGATGTTAATTATACGCCTTTGGTTACTTCTGTTTCTTTCTATGACATTCATATGGATGCAACAGTTGTAAAACAAGATGTTTTTGAGGCAGAAGTAACGGATTTAGCGAGTGGTTTAGCAAAAATTTACCCTTCAAAAACTGCTAGAGAATATGAAAACGCAATACGAACAGCTAGAGAAAGAGGTAATAGGTTTTTATCAATTCGTAATAAAGTAACGAATGACGAACGCAAAACGTTAAGAAAATTGCCGATTTTCAAACTTGGGAAATTAAAAGGTGGATTGATTGACAACAAAGAAACTATTATTCGTAAACGCCCATTTGGTGATTTGATGAGTAGAACATTAGGATACTATCAAAATAATGGAAAAGATACCTTAAAAGTTGGAATTGAAGGGGCTTATATTAATTACTTGAATGGCGAACCTGGTATTGAAATTGAACAAAGAATTTCTACAGGTTGGAAAAAAACAGGTCAAATTGTAAAAGAAGCAGTTGAAGGAGCTGATGTAGTCACTTCAATTGACAAAGAAATTCAAGAAGTTGCTCATTCAGAATTAGAACGTCAATTAAAATCTCAAGGGGCAAAAAAAGGATGTGTTGTTGTAATGGAAGTTAAAACTGGCTTCGTTAAAGCAATAGTTAATCTATCTCAAACGAAAAACGGTGAGTATAGAGAGCAATTAAATCAAGCCATTGGAGGAAGGGAAGTTCCTGGTTCAACTTTCAAGCTGGCTTCATTAATGGCGGCTTTAGAAGATGAAAAAATTAATATCAATGATACTGTTAACGCATCGGGATATTATAAGTTTCCTGGAAAAACTTTTGAAGACGCCCATAAAGGTGGATATGGCAGAATTACCATTAAAAGAGCTTTCGAAAAATCGTCAAATGTTATTACACAAGTTATATATAGAGCATATAGAAGTGAACCTGAGGCATTTATTGAACGATTAGATCAGTTTGGATTAACTGAAAAATTAGGAATCGAATTAGAAGGTGAGGCAGAACCTGTAGTTTATAGACCTGGTTCAACTAATTGGAACCGATTGACACTTGCGTCAATGGCAATTGGATATGAAGTATTGCAAACACCTTTACAAACTTTGGCCTTTTATAATGCTGTAGCAAATGACGGGAAATTTGTAAGACCACAATTTGTAAAAGAGATCCGTAGAGGGGCAGAAACAGTAAAAGTTTTTAACCCTGTTGTTATTCGTGAGAGAATTTGTTCGGAAAGCACATTGAACATTATGAAACGTTGCCTTGAAGGGGTAATGAAAGATGGCGGAACTGGTTCAAAATTACTTTCATCACAATTTTCAATCGCAGGAAAAACAGGTACAGCTAGAATTCATAATGACCAAGGAAAATATGGTGAGAAAGGTCAAGAAACCTATCAAGCATCATTCGTGGGTTATTTCCCCGCGGATAAGCCAATTTATTCTTGTATTGTAGTTGTTTCTGCTCCTTCAAAAGATATTTATGGAGCAGTTGTGTCTGGAACTGTTTTCGCTGCAATTGCCAATAAAGTTTATGCTTCAACTTTAGCCTATCACCCAGCAATAAATGCAGGAAAAAGAATTAATAAAGCGCCTGTTTCACTCAGTGGAAATCGGTATGATTTAATAAGCATCTTTAAAAGATTAGGTGTTGATTTTACCGTTAAAGAAGATGGTGAATGGTTTAACACTAAAAAGGATTCTACTCGTGTTGAACTTCAAAAAAAATCAATCGATAAGAATACTGTTCCAAATGTAATTGGATTGAGTGCTAAAGATGCGGTGTACTTAATTGAATCAAAGGGAATGTCGGTCCATATTAGTGGATACGGGAAAGTGATTAAACAATCTATTCCTTCTGGAAAACCTTTGTTCAGAGGTGGTGTAATTGAATTGAAATTAGATTAATGGAAAGAAAAGTTGCTGATATAATTAAAGGTCTTCCCATTTTAAAACAAAGTGGGTCACTTGACGTGCAAGTTTCTGAAATCGTTTTTGATTCAAGAAATGCAAAGAAAGGAAGTGCATTTGTTGCCGTAAAAGGTGTGAGTGCTGATGGACATGATTTTATTCCTAAAGTAATCGAAGCTGGATGTTTGGTTATTATTTCTGAAATTGAAGTTATTGTTCCTGCAAATGTTACGCTTATCGTTACGGATAATTCGTCAAGAGCTTTAGCCTTAATGGCCAATAATTTCTATGATGAACCATCCAAGAAATTGAAACTTGTTGGAGTAACGGGAACAAATGGTAAAACGACGACAACAACGTTGTTATTTAATTTATACACTAAATTAGGTTATCACTGTGGACTACTTTCTACCGTAGTAAATAAAATTGGGGACAAAAATATCCCTTCAACTCACACAACCCCTGATCCAGTTTCTTTAAATGCGCTTTTGGCTCAAATGGTCAATGAAGGTTGTTCACATTGTTTCATGGAGGTAAGTTCACATGCAATTCATCAACATAGAATTACTGGTTTGTCTTTCGTTGGAGGAGTTTTTACGAATATCACACACGACCATTTAGATTACCACAAAACATTTGCTGAATATATCACTGTTAAAAAAGCCTTCTTCGATAATCTTGGAAAAGATGCTTTTGCATTGACAAATGTTGACGATAAAAATGGAATGGTCATGCTCCAAAATACCGCAGCATCCAAACATTCGTATTCATTAAAATCACCGTCTGACTTTAAAGTTAAAGTAATCGAAAATCAATTTTCTGGATTGGTATTGAATATCAACGGAATTGAAATCTGGACGCGTTTAATTGGTGATTTTAATGCCTATAATTTACT
>CANNKP010000206.1 GCA_947505255.1 Flavobacteriales bacterium | reverse complement strand
TTCTCCAAAATTTGGCACGAATCAATCCAAAAGGGGAGGGCGTTCCGTAATCACTCAATAATAAGGAGCGATTTCCTTCGCCAATAAAATTTTGATCTAAGCCAATTTGAAAATTGAATATAGAATTTGGCGTATAAGAAATGCGTCCGCGTGCATCGAGGTAGGAATAGTTGGAAGAAGTGCCTTTCATAAAATAGCCGCGAGAAGAAAAAGAGGAATCGCCAAATCCAGTTCCACCTAAAATATTTGCTCGGTAATAGATTTTTTTATTTGAAATACTTTCAATACTTATTCCTGCACCTAATCTATAGTGAGATTGACTTGTATAGCGATAATTTAAATCAGATACTGGTGTAATGAAACAAAAAGGAGAGGATTTTGATTTTAACGGAATCAAACCAATTGTTGGATTATTAATTCTTATTTCTGGCTTTAAAGAAGTGTGGATTTCTTTACTTAACGGTAAAACGGAATCATTTGGCATTTCTTCATAAAGCACACCAACGCCACCTTGACCATAAACAGCCAATTGAATAAATATAAATATGCAGGTTAATTTACCCATCAAAAATCGTTGTAGTGATTATTAATCCCCGTTCTTAAACCAATTGAAAACTGATTGGTAAGTTGAGTTTTCGAAAGATTCTCTAAGCGAAATTGCCAACTACCGTATACATTCCAATTCATTTTTTTATTAAAGCGATATCCCAGTTCTATTTGCTGTAAAAAGATCGATCCTGATTGTTGGGTAAGGTTTTTATTAACTGGTAACAAATCCAATGGAGCGTAATCTTTAAGAAGATATAGTATACTTTTCACGTCAAGATAAACGCGTTTGATTTCATAATTAGATCTAATTATTACTTCTTGAAAAGCATTGCCTTTAACGGGACCTAATGGTAAATTGTAATGGCTGTAATTTAACCTTGGATTATTTGACGAATACATTTCTTTTGAAACATTGTTATATTCCAATTGAAGCATGAAATTCTTTAAACCAAAATAATTGTACCCTCTGTATCCAAGTTGAAAAGCGATTTGATCGGTATTTAAATTCCCAATGGCAAATTGACCATATAATCTATGTGATTGAAATGGAGAATAAGATAAATTCAATCCCAGTAAGGAATTGATTTCTTTTTCGGCTAATGCAAATTCTGCAACAAAAGGTACAGGATTATAGAATAACGGATTAACTGATTTTGAAACAATGGAATCTCCTTTCGACCAAATTATTCCTTCAAATAGGCTGATTGATATTTTTTTTGTTGGTTGATATGTCAAATAATTGGCTGAAAAACCTTTGGTTTCATAATAGGATTCAACGGACGAACTCACAGGTCTGCGCATCAAGTTGATCAATCGCATTCGGCAGTAATTGAATTGCCATTTCTTTGAAAGTTGGAAAACGCCTCTTAAAAACGGAGCTGGTGCACCATTATCTGATAAAAAAAGTGAGCGATAGCCATCTCCAATGAATTGAGATGTATTTCCAGCGGTTAATAGAACGGATCGATGAGGTTTATAAACAATATTTCCAACAGCATAACCATAATCGAAACCGTCTACTTTAAATGGTTTGGTGCGGCCACTTCCCGGGATAACTGCATTTTGAGTGGTATAAATTCCTGTTGATTGGTTCGGGTACAATTCGCCTACTGAAGAATAATAATTGCTTTCGTAATTAGACAAACGACTTTGATTTTCATAAATCGCTGACGTGAATGAAAAATTCTTTAAAAGATCTCCTTCTATAAAAATACCTCGTGTATTCTGAAACAAACGACGATTAGTTGTGTCTTTTCGATCTTTACCAATTGAAAAATCAACAATAGGAGAAATTGTTAGGTAATAATTATTTCCCTTTACTTCAAATAAATGCTTTTTAAAAAGTACTTCGGTAACATCATAATAGAGAATAGAAGAGTCTCTATTGACAAAATTCAAATCGTATTCACTTTCGAAAGATGGTAAAAAGGAGGACCCTTGAAACGACGTAGCTTTTGAGTTGTCAAAAAGCCGATCTTTAAAATAAGACTGAATTAAGAGTGAATTTTGCTGAGAAAGCGCATTTGAAACACAAGCGAATAATAAATATATGATTACAATTGATTTCAATAATAGCAAAGAAATTAGTACTTATTTAGTTTCAAAGATAAGAAAAGATGGAAATAGTAGGCATAAAAAAAGACCGTCCGAAAACGATCTTTTAAATATTATATAGATAAAATTAATGTCTAATAATTAATTTTCTATTAAATGATTTAATTCCTGATGCTTCAACTAAAACAAAGTAAACGCCATTTTTAAAATTTGAAACATCGATATTTTTTGTTCCGTTGTTGATTGATTCGTTGTAAACAACATTTCCTAATACATCAACAATTTTAACCGTAGAATTGTCAATTCCATCTAATGCAATTTTTACATTATAATCCGCTGGATTTGGGCTAATTGTTAATGTTGTAGGTTGCTTTAAAGTAGTAACTGCTAAAACATAATTAATGCTTACGTCAATAGAGTCTAAATAAACACCTGCAACACTTGTGATATAGTATCTATACAAAGCAGAAGTTGCCACTGCTGGATCTGGAGTAATTCTTGGTTTTAATTCAGCCAATTCAGCATTAGTGGTTGTTGAAGTTCCATTTACAATTGTTGGAGCTGGATTCCCACTTGTATTTGGTGTTGTATAAACATCTCCACTTGTTGGATAACATTGTGGTGGCCAACAAACTTGATCAATCCAAGTAGCAGGAACACTCATTTTTTTACGTGTTATCTTCCATTGTTGATCAGAACCAGTAGTATTCGTTACATCAAAATGTACTTCGTAAACACCTCCAACTAAATCAGGTGATGTAGCATATAAATTTACCGAATGAACTCCACCAGAAACATCAGCACCCAAACCATCCAATCTTATTTCAATTCCATTGCTTTGTGCAATCACTCCAAAAAATGATAAAGTGAAAATTGCAGAAAGAGAAAGTATAAATTTTTTCATATAACTAGTGTTAATACTTACAAATATATAAGAATAATTGTACAATAAACATCTTAATTTACGTTGTTTGTTGAAATCCTAATTCAAATAGTAAAATTTCTAGTTGAAAAAAGGAATTATTCTGTATTGCCGGCAGTTTCGCAAAAAACATTCCATTTTTAATTATTTGAATGAAATGGGTACAGGATACTTTTAAATTAGTAAAATTTTAAGGAACGAATTTCGCTAACCCCCTGTTTTTTTAGCTATTTTAATTAGATAAGTTTTATTTTTCAAAAAATAGGATTTCAAGAATAAACATGCATCTTTGATTTCAAGAATTATCAAATAATGTATCTTTGAATTCGGCAAGGTTTTTGAAAATGCAATTGCCAAAAAATATTAAAATTTATGAAAATGAAAAAAATAGCTTTGTTTGTTGCTGGTTTTGCATTAGTAAGCAACGTTTTTGCGCAAGAAACAACTGAATCTCATGAATCAAATTTGAAAGAATTACCTTCAGTCGAATTAAAAACCATGGATGGAAAATCTGTGAATACTTCAGATCTTGGGTTTGATGGTCCTATTGTAATTAGCTTTTGGGCAACTTGGTGTTCTCCGTGCAAACGAGAATTGAACACAATCCATGAATTATATACGGATTGGCAAGAAGAAACAGGTGTAAACTTAGTGGCTGTTTCTATCGATGATACGAAAACAATGAATTCCGTAGCTGTTTATGTGGATGGTAAAGGATGGGAATATTTGGTATTAATGGATCCAAATGGTGATTTCAAAAGAGCAATGGGTGTAAACAATGTGCCTCATACATTTTTAGTTGACACTGATGGTAAAATTGTGTATTCGCACAATAATTATGCAGACCATGATGAAGATTTATTATACGAAGAGATCCTTAAATTGACTAAAGAACCCGCTCAAAGATCTGTTTTTGATTATTTACAGGGTAAATGGCAAAGTATTGATGATAAGTCCAGCTATATAATTTTTGAGAACAATCTTAAAAAAGATATATATAACGAAAAGGTAGTTGATAGTGTAACTTTTGTTTTAACTGATAAATGCCAATATGAAGTCTCAGATTATGGTTTTGGTTCGGGTAAAGACAAGTATATTTCTAGCGAAAATTGTTACTACATTTCTGAATTAAATGACCAATATTTAACATTAATCTATATGGATAGAGGAAATAGCTTGAAATATAAAAAAGTAAAAGAATAATTAAAAACGAGTAAGCAGAACTTTATTCAATGAAAAAACTACTTTTCTTCACCCTTTCATTAACAAGTGCCTTTTCAGGATTTTCACAAGTAAATGCAGGAAATTTCA
>CANNKP010000205.1 GCA_947505255.1 Flavobacteriales bacterium | reverse complement strand
CATGGTCAAATAACAGAAATTAACGTTGCTGAATCATTAAAAGAAGTACGCCGTGCTTTATTGGATGCCGATGTTAATTTCAATACGGCTAAAGAATTCACAAACACTGTTAAAGAAAAAGCTTTAGGTCGAGATGTACTTAAATCCGTTTCTCCAGGACAATTGATGGTGAAAATTTGCCATGAAGAGTTGATTGAATTAATGGGTGGAAATGAAGCGGAAATCAATATTTCTGGAAATCCAGGAATCATTTTGATGTCTGGTCTTCAAGGTTCTGGTAAAACTACTTTCTCCGGAAAATTAGCAAATTATCTTAAAACGAAAAAAGGCAAGAACGTTCTTTTGGTTGCATGTGATGTATATCGTCCAGCAGCAATTGACCAATTACAAGTTTTAGGGGAACAACTTTCTGTTGAAGTATACGCAAATAAAGAGGAGAAAGATCCTGTCAAAATAGCAACTGCTGCAATCATTCATGCGAGAAGCAAAGGGTTCAATGTTGTCATTGTCGATACTGCTGGACGTTTAGCTATCGATGAGCAAATGATGGATGAAATTGCTCGTGTAAAAGAAGCAATTAAACCTACGGAAACTTTATTTGTCGTGGATTCCATGACAGGTCAAGATGCTGTAAATACAGCAAAAGCATTTAATGAAAAAATAAATTTTGACGGTGTTGTTTTAACAAAGTTAGACGGTGATACGAGAGGTGGAGCTGCTTTGTCAATTAAATCAATCGTTGAGAAACCAATCAAATTTGTTGGAACAGGTGAGAAAATGGACGCAATTGATGTGTTCTATCCGAAACGAATGGCAGATCGTATTCTTGGAATGGGTGACGTTGTTTCTCTTGTTGAACGTGCACAAGATCTTTTTGATGAAGAAGAATCTAGAAAATTACAAAAACGTATTCAAAAAGATCAATTTGATTTCAACGATTTCTTAGCCCAATTGCAACAAATTAAAAAGATGGGTAACGTCAAAGATTTGATGGGAATGATTCCAGGAATGGGCAAAGCTATGAAGGATGTGAACATTGAAGATGATGCTTTTAAGCATATTGAAGCAATTATTTTATCAATGACTGTTGAAGAGCGCTCAAATCCTGGATTATTGAATGGACAGCGTAAAAATCGTCTTGCAGCAGGAAGTGGAACGAACATTCAAGAAGTGAATAAACTGATGAAACAATTCGAAGACACCAAGAAAATGATGAAAATGATGAGCAATCCTAAGAATATGATGAGTATGATGAAACAAATGAAAGGTGGAGGAATGCCAGGAATGTAAATAGTTATTAGTTGCTAATTACAAATTACAAATTATGGGCACTGAGCTTGTCGAAATGCAAATGATGCCAAACCTTATGTGCCCTATGTTTCTATGTGGTTTTAATTACGAATCTCAAATCACGAATTAGCTTATAATTCATCACTTTTGAAAGCAATTAATTAATTTGGAAGAATATATTCCTGACCAACTTTTCCATCCCATTTTTTCAGAATAGATTCAGTTCCATTAAATTCAAGATAGGTGAAATATTGAATCCAATCGCCAAGATTAATATAACGTGACTTCTCATTCAAATCAATATTCAAAGGCAAATGGCGATGACCAAAAATGAAATAATCAAAATGTTCCTTTTCAAGAATTTCTTGGCAGAAAATATATAACCATTCATTTTCTTTTCCCAAAAACTTTTCATCTTCATTACCTGTTGAAGCCCTGCTTGTTTTAGAAGAGTAATTAGCAAGCCATATTCCGAAATTAGGATGTAATCGGGCAAAGCACCATTGAGAAAATTTATTTTCAAAAACCTTTTTCAAAAACTTGTATCCACGATCTCCAGGACCTAATCCATCGCCATGACCTATGAAGAATTTCTTTCCGTTAAACTCTCTTTCCACTGGTTTATGGTGCAATTGAAAGCCTAATTCTTTTGGTAAATAATCAAAAATCCACATGTCATGATTACCTGTAAAGACATGAACTGGTATCCCCGCATCTGTTAACGCAGCAATTTTTCCTTGTAATCGCACAAAACCTTTTGGAATGGCATGTTTGTATTCGAACCAGAAATCAAAAATATCTCCAACAAGAAAAATCTCCTTTGCAGTAGGTTCAATATGATTCAACCATGCTACAATTGCTTTTTCTCTTTCTAAACTCTTTTCATACGTGGGAACACCCAAATGAAAATCCGAAGCGAAATAAATGTTTGTTCTCAGTGATTCAGACATTCTTAATGACCAAAGATGCGTTTTAGTTCTGCGTCTAGCGCTTCACCACGTAAATTTGTTTGGATTATTTTTCCTTCTTTGTCAATCAAAACAGTAAATGGAATTCCTTTAACTTGGTAAATTGCACCAACTTTACTTGACCATTGTTGTAAATCACTTACATGATTTGGCCATGTTAAATTGTCTTTTGCAATAGCTGCTTCCCATGCTGCTTTATCTTTGTCTAAAGAAACACTCATTACAGTAAATCCTTCAGCTTTGTATTTAGCATATAATTTCACAACATTAGGATTCTCCTTTCTACAAGGTCCACACCAAGAAGCCCAGAAATCTAATAATACAACTTGGCCGCGTAAGTCAGACAGTTTCATTTTAGTTTTACCATCCAATTTTAATTCCTCAAAATCAGGAGCTAATTTACCAGGAGCTAATAAATTTGCTGCTTCTCGAGTCGCCTTTATTTGCAGGTAATTTTTATTCAATTCTTTGATAGATGGAGATTCAGAAAATGTTGCGTTCAATTGCGTTACAATCGACTCATACGTTGCAAAATCATTTTGAGCATCCAATGTTGAAATAACAGGTAAAAGTGCTGGAGAATTTTGATTTTGAGAAATGAACGTTTGTAAATTGCTTTGGAACGTATAATATTCTGTTGTCATTGAGTTGCTAATTTCTTCTTGACGTGCAGGATTTTGTTGAATTAAAGCAACTGCAGAATCTCTTTTGGCATTCCAAAAAGTTAATATTTTAATGAAATTGTTCATGTTGTTGCTTTCATCTGATCCTACGATGTTACAAAATGCATTAATATTTGCACCGTCACCATATAATTTAATGTCAGAATTATCGCGAAGAATTAAATTTAAGTGCGCTCCACCAACTCTTAATACATAATAATCTGGATTCGCAAGTGTTCCTTTAATCATGAAATCACCTTTTTTACTTAATGGAACTTTAATGTGATCTACATAATGTGTCCCGTAATATTGAGATAGTGATACAGAATCAACTTTTGAATTGAATATATTACCTGAAACTGTAACGGTAATTGGCTTCTGTGCAAAAGATAAAAGCCCAATAAATAATGCTAAAATAGTCAGTGTTTTGTTCATAGTTTATTATTTTGAAAAAATTTCTTTCAATTTTTGTTCCAAACTTTCTCCTCGAAGTCCGGTTGCTATAATTTTTCCTTCTTTGTCTATTAAAACGGTGTGAGGAATACTTTCGAATTGATATAATTGTGTCATTGGCGTCTTCCAACCCATTAAATCACTCACATGATTTGGCCAAATTAAACCATCTTTTGCAATTGCTTGTTTCCAAGAAGCAGCATCTTCATCTAGAGAAACAGAAAATACAGAAAATCCTTTGTCTTTATACTGCTTATATAAGCGCACAACATTTGGACTTTCTCTTCTGCAAGGTCCACACCAAGATGCCCAAAAATCCAGTAAAACTACTTTTCCTCTTAGAGATGAAAGTTTAATTACTTTTCCTTCTGGATTTTTCATCGCAATTTCAGGAGCCATGTTCGATTCATTTGTTGTTCCGGCTTGATTTCCAGATTCAGCCACAAGATATTCGTTGTAAGCGCTTTCAATTTGCATTAATTGGTTTTCCATTGTTGCAGCGATTGGAGAACCTTTGTATCTTTTGTTGTATGCGTCAGATACTACTTTTAATACATCTAAATTTTTCGGATCCCAATCCTTGAAGCCACTCGTTGGTGTTGCTGCAGTGGACAATATAATATTGAAAGGATTATCTGGGTCATTGGTCATTTTTTCTCTTGAAAAATCGTCTAACGGCTTTTTGATGGACAAATATTTCACCATTAATTCATCTTCGCTGCATTTACCTTGCATTGCGTTTAGTTGTTGCTGACCAACTGAAAAAGTTGCAAATAAAACCATGTATTCATTCAATGTTGATGACCATTCTGTGCCACTTACATTCGGTGTTAACATGTAATCGTTGTAAGTAGTTTTGATTTTAACATTGTCTTTTTCAACGAGTGTAAGTGGAATCACTTTATCATTGGATTCACCTATACGCAATTGATAAATTCCCATTCCTGGTATGTTTCCTTTGATGTTGAAAGACCCGTTTGCT
>CANNKP010000204.1 GCA_947505255.1 Flavobacteriales bacterium | reverse complement strand
TAAATCAATGAAGAAAGTTGCTGGTACATTAAAATTGGACCAAGCACAATACAGAGAATTAGAAGCTTTTGCTAAGTTCGGTTCAGATTTGGATAATGCAACTAAATCAGTATTGGATAAAGGTGCTCGCAACGTTGAGATATTAAAGCAACGTGAAGGTGATCCTTACCCAGTTGAAAAGCAAATTGCAATTATTTATGTTGGAACAAAAGGCTTGATGCAAAAAGTTCCTATTAATAAAATTAAAGAATTCGAAACTGAATATTTGAACTTCTTGGAAGCGAAACATTCGGATGTATTAGTAGCATTGAAAGCTGGTAAATATACTGACGAGATTACAGATACTTTGACGAAGGTCGCAAGAGAATTAGCTGATAAATATTGATAGAATTATAAATTAAGAAGTATGAATTATGAATTGGGTGTGCTAATTCATAATTAATAATTCATAATTAATTTAAAATGGCAAGTTTAAAAGAAATACGTAATAGAATTACTTCAGTTGGTTCAACTATGCAAATTACTTCAGCAATGAAGATGGTTTCTGCTGCAAAGTTGAAAAGAGCACAAGATGCAATTGTAAAAATGCGCCCTTATTCTGAGAAATTGCAAGAAATTCTTGGTAATTTAAGTGCTACTCTTGATCTATCAGAAAACGCTTTTTCTGAAGAAAGAGAAATCAAAAACGTATTAATTATTGGGATTACTTCTAACCGTGGTTTGTGTGGGGGATTTAACAACAATATTATTAAACACGTAAATCAGTTAGTGAACGAAGAATTTAAAGGAGCAAATTCACATGTAATTTGTCTTGGTAAGAAAATCAAAGATGCTTACAAAAGATCTGATGCCTATTATATCAATGATGTGATTGAACCAGTTGAAGATATTTTCAACAATTTGACTTTTGATAATAGTTCCGTGATCGCGATGGATGTGATGAATCGATTTACAACTAAAGAATTTGATAAGGTTGTCATTGTATATAATAAGTTTGTTAATGCGGCAACACAAATTGTAACGACTGAACAATTGTTACCAATTGTTTCAACTGTTTCAGCTGATGCTACATCAAATGGAGATTATCTTTTCGAACCTTCAAAAGAAGAAATCGTTTTAAATTTAATCCCAAAATCATTGAAAGTTCAATTGTTCAAAGGATTGTTAGATTCAAATGCTTCTGAAAATGGAGCTAGAATGACAGCAATGCATAAGGCAACTGATAATGCACAGGAAATGCAAAGAGCTTTGAAACTTAGCTACAACAAAGCACGTCAAGCAGCAATTACAAACGAAATTTTAGAAATCGTTGGTGGTGCAGAAGCATTGAATTCTTAAGAAAATTTTATTTGATTTTTGAAAGCAGAATTGGAAACGATTCTGCTTTTTTATTTCCCCCTTTGGAGCGCCACGCTCCATTCTCGAACAGATGTTGGTATTTATGAATTGTATTGTAAGCTGTCGTTCTCGGCCTTCGAGCCTGTCGAGAAGAAGAGAAGAAAACTATCTCAAACAAAAGCCCAAAACACTGTCAACAAATTCCTCCGGAGCTTCGGCATGTACCCAATGACCAGCATTTTTAATAGTAATAATTTCTGAATCTGGAAATTGATCTTCAAGTTGTGCTATATCTTCATCCAGAATGTAATTTGAAAGCTCTCCTCGAATAAATAGCGTTGGAAGCATAACTTCTTTTTCTGGCAGTACCGATAGGATATTCGCCATTTCTCGCTCTAGAACGCTTAAGTTCATTCTCCAAGCTAATTGACCTTTCTCTTTCCAATACAAATTCTTTAAAAGAAATTGCCGTACACCATCTGAATCTATATGTTGTTTCAAAATATTTTCGGCATCGCTTCTTAATTTAATTGTTTTGAGATCAATGGCATGCATTCCAGCAAGAATATGTTGGTGATGCATTGGATAAGCTTTCACACCAATATCAACAACAATCAATTTTTCTAAATATTCTATATGTTTCTGTGCGAACAACATGGCAACTTTTCCGCCCATTGAGTGACCAATCATGAGGATATTTTTCAATTTCAAATCGTCACATAATTCTTTTAAATCTTCAACCATCAAATCATAGGAAAATTCATCGTTCCAATCAGAATGACCATGATTTCGTAAATCAACAAGGATAACTCTATAATATTCTGCAAATTTCTTTGCGTGAGTTTGCCAGTTGTCAGAAAAGCCAAATAATCCATGCAAAATAATCATTGGTTGACCAGTCCCGAGCTCGCGAAAATTGAGTTTCATTTGTTATTTTTATTTTCACAAAAATAACATCAAACTTGAATTGACAAACCTAAAATTCTTAATACTATAATGATATTAGTTTAATTCTTTATCAATTTTCTAAGTATTGGGAATTCGAGGTGCTCAAAAATTATTTGAATTGAGTAAACGCCATTTAATAAATCATTTACATCAACATTGTAAGCATTACTGCCAGCAACCGCATTCATTGATTTATTTATCATGATTCTACCGGTATTGTCTAACAAGATGATTGATAACTTTCCACCTTTTGAAGTACTTAAATCAAAATTGAATGATTCATTTGTTGGATTTGGATATAAATCAGATACAATTGCTTCACTAAGCTTTCTATTCAAAGAAATTATTTGAGAAATAGATTCTTCTCCATCAAAATCCGTTTGTTTCAATCTGTAATAAGTAACTCCTGAAAATGGTTGGTCATCTCTGTATTTATAGCTTAAAGAACTAGAACTATTTCCTGCACCAGCAATAATAGTAATCATTTCAAAATCAATGCCATTACGGGATCTTTCTAATGTGAAATAGTCGTTATTATGTTCACTTTCAGTATTCCATGAAATGAAATTGTAATCATCTTCTATTTCTCCTTTAAAATTAGATAATTCTATCGGAAGTGGCGTAGGCGTACAATCTAAAGTTGCTCCTCCTGTTAAAGTAAAATCTATGTTGAAAGAGGTGTTATCAGTTGTGAAATTATCAATTAGCATTATGTAAGTTTGACCCGCAATAAGTGCAATCTCGTTGACCCATCCATCTCCGCCAGCACCTTCTGAAACATCTCCTGATCCAATGGCTAATCCTGTTGATCCTGCCATTGCAGAAAATGAACAGCGAAGAGGCGCACCTAATGCTGCGCAGTTATTTGTTTGCCAAATTGCAAAATCATAGTCAATTCCAGCTGTTGGATTTAATGAAATTTGCATGTTACCAGGCGTGTTTGGTTGAAAATAATACCATGAAGATTGATGTTCTGTACTTAAACATCCTTGATTTGCTACATTTAATTCTTGTGTACCAAAATCATCACTATTTCCTGAAAATGTTGCATCAGAGCAAATCATTTTTGCATCTTGGCAATTTAAAGGGGATAATTTACATGCTCCACCAACCGGATCTGGAGTGGTATTATAAATGTTTGTCATATCTGTTTCCATTCTCCCACCGGCTCTTACGGACATTCTAAATCTCACAAAACGAGTTGTGGCCAATAACGCATGATTTTGAATTGTCGCCATTAAAGGGGTATTGATTTCTGTCCATGTTGCTATGGTAGTCCAAACCGCTCCTGTTGGTGATTGCTCTACAATGAGTGTTTTTACTTGTGCGCCATTTCTTGAAATAGAATATTTTAGATTTGTTGCAATTCCCACAAAATTGATTGTTATACTATTTCCAACGGCATTGTAGCGTTTTGAAACACCGGAACAATCGTCATGAGTTGGTTGGGTTCCTATACCTGCTTCTGTCCAACCAAATGGAAGCGCAGCAAAATTTGTACAGTAAGTTGGCAAGACTGCTTGAGAAAAGACAAATTTTAAGGTAAAAAGTGAAGCGAATAGGAGTAGATTTTTCATTGTAGTCATGTTATAATAATGGGTCCATAATAATCAGGAGCTATAACAAAGACTTGAATAACAGTTGAAAGTTGTTTTATAAAGGAACAAAAACACCCTTAAATGAATATCCAATACCTATAAATGAACATTTATACATTTGGAATGAAAATAAAAATTGAATATTTGAAAATATATCAGATTATAAAACAAAATCAGACAGTATATCTAATAAATTTGGAAGCGCAATTCTTGCCTCAGAAACTTCAATTGTTTCTAATTCTCGTTGAGAAGGACATATTTTATTAGATGAATTACAACATGAAGAAAGAATTGCTTCAGAACTCATTTTGCCTACTTTGAATTGTTTGTCATTCATTGTAGTAATTATTTTTACCATTTCATCTGCTGTGATAATGTTTGTATCAAATGAAATCTCAGCATTTTGAATCTTTTTCTTATCATCGAAATTGATGAATTCTACTCGAGCAACACCTTTAGTTGCTTTTAATTCTTTTCGAATACTTCCACCACATCCCATTTCG
>CANNKP010000203.1 GCA_947505255.1 Flavobacteriales bacterium | reverse complement strand
CTGTTCATGCCGATTAAGCAGTTTTCGCCGATTGTTCCACCGTGTATAATTGCCCCATGACCAATATGCGCTCCTTTTTTTAACGTGACAGTCGTTCCTGGAAACATGTGAATCGTGCAATTTTCTTGAACATTACAGCCATCTTCAATGATTATTTGACCCCAATCGCCGCGAATTGCTGCACCTGGACCGATGTACACTTTTTCTCCAATAATCACATTTCCCGTAACCGTAGCATTGGGATGAATAAAGCTACTTGCCTTTATTACCGGCTTAAAACCATTGAATTCAAAAATTGCCATGAGAATTAATCTTTAGGATTTTTTTTACACGGAATACGGAAATTCGCTCCGAAAACAACATTGTATTGTGAAAATAAAAAATGTTGACTCGCCCTGTCTTCTTTGTGCATTGTAGTTCGAATATCAGGCATTGAAATAAATCCACCTTTCCATTCAGATTGGATAAAGAAATACTTGAAGAACGTTAAATTTAAGGCAAGAACAACACTTGTTCCAAATCCGGCTAAATGAAATTCATCATATCTTGGATTATTCAGTAAAGTAGTATTTGTTCTTGGAAGCAGAAACCCAACTCCTAAACCTTCATTCGCACTGAAACAAAAATTCTTAACTTGAAATAAAACATCAAAACGACGTAATTCGAAATTTTCATAATTTAATCCATCTGTATGCTCGAATTTTAGAAAAGTATCTGCTAAAACAATATTGGCATTATCGTATATTCCGTCATAAGAGGTGCCTGATTTACTGAT
Source organism: Flavobacteriales bacterium (assembly GCA_947505255.1). GTDB lineage: Bacteria > Bacteroidota > Bacteroidia > Flavobacteriales_D > Crocinitomicaceae > M0103. The sequence goes on along the minus strand of CANNKP010000203.1, from coordinate 3,612 downwards.
TGTTCCATTGATTTTAACCGTATTGTATTGTTCCATTACATATTTCATATGATCCGCACCGAAGGAAAGTTGATAATGGTCCTTTATAAAATAACCAATTCTAAAATTGTACTGCGGAATCGTCATTTTAGTTGGAGAAAAGTAAGTTTTAACATTAAAAGGAGATTGTCTGTCCTTGGCAATTACATCCATTAACTCAAAATTATAATCCGTTCCTTTAAAAGTAATGTCTGATTTAGTATAAGCAGCGCGGTTCCAACCCCAATACATTGAAAAAGTTCCCTTTTTATAAATATGGTTTTCAATTTTTTCATTTTGAGAAAACCCAAATTGAGCAATTAAACAAAGGATAAGAAGGATTTTCAATTTCATAATCAAAATATTTTCACAAAGTTAACCTAGGATTTTTAAAAAAGCATAAAAATTCAAAATTACAGTTGTATAACTTTTTTAAGGAGTTCAAAGTCACATTTAATTATGATTAGCATCATATTTTCAAAACTAAATTAGAGCCAATTTTGCGAAATGACAAAGATGGAATTAATGTCTCCTGCGGGGTCATTTGAAGCACTGATTTCGGCGATAAAGGCTGGAGCGAATTCAATTTATTTTGGTGTTGAACAATTAAACATGCGCACCAAATCAACACATAATTTCACACTAGATGATTTACCTCAAATTGCTAGAATTTGTACTGAAAATGGGTTGAAAAGTTATTTGACATTGAATACTATTGTGTATGATCACGATGTGAGTTTAATGAAACGAATTTTGGATGCAACCAAAGAAAGTGGAGTTACTGCAGTTATAGCATCAGATCATGCTGTCATGAATTATGCAAAGAAAATTGGTGTAACCGTTCATATTTCTACACAAGCAAATATTTCCAATATCGACACTGTTGAATTTTATTCGGTATTTGCCGATGTAATGGTCATGGCGCGAGAATTAAGTTTGCAGCAAGTTGAATTGATGAACAAAGAAATTGTAAGAAGAGCAATTTCAGGTCCATCTGGAGATTTGGTTAAGACGGAAGTTTTTGGTCATGGTGCATTGTGCATGGCTGTTTCGGGAAAATGTTATTTGAGTTTACATTCTCATTTTTCATCTGCAAATAGAGGAGCGTGTGTTCAAAATTGCAGAAAATCCTATATTGTGACAGACAAAGATGATGGAACAGAATTTGAAATTGACAACGAATACATTATGTCAGCGTCAGATTTATGCACGATTGATTTTTTGGATAAAGTGATCGCATCTGGCGTATCTGTTTTGAAGATTGAAGGACGAGGAAGGAGTGCTGATTATGTTTATATAACAACTCAATGTTACCGCGAGGCAATTGATTCTTATTACGACGGAACGTTTACAGCAGAAAAAGTAATCGATTGGAAGGAACGCTTGAGTACTGTTTTTAATCGTGGATTTTGGGATGGATATTATTTGGGCAGAAAAATGGGGGAGTGGAGTGACAATCCAGGTTCTAAAGCTACAAAGAGGAAAGTTTATGTAGGAAAGGGAATGAAGTACTATGACGCTGCTGGAATTGGCGAATTTTATATCGAAGCGCAAAATTTAAAAATTGGAGATGAGCTAATTATTACTGGACCGACAACTGGTTTAATTGAATCAGTATTAACACAAATGCGCGTTGATAATGCGCCTGTTGAACATGTAAAAAAAGGAGCAACAATAACGTTTCCTGTTAGTGAGAAAATACGACCCTCTGATAAGCTTTATAAATTAGTGCCGGTTGAATGATAAGAGTTGTGCAACATCGTTTTAAGTGTATTGGTTGCAATGCCTGCGTTGAAGCGGACAAATACCGTTGGCGCATGTCAAAAAAAGACGGGAAAAGTACCTTGATTGGTGGGGTTGAAAAAAAAGGATGGTATAGCATAATCGTTGATAACGATGAATTACCAGCTTTAGACGCAGCAAAAAAGCATTGCCCAGTTAATATTATTCGATACGAAGAATTAAAATAAAGTTTGACCTAAATGGGATTCAGACCTCTTGTATTTGTCTCCTTTGTTCATGTTATTTTAGCCACAGATTCACTGATTACATTGAACTTAATCTGTGCATCTGTGGCAATAATCAATTATTTCAGTCCTAAATATGTATTAGATGACTTAGTGGATCATTTCTTTTTGCACGTACTTATTCCGAAAGGCAAATACAATGGACAAAAGCTAATTAAACTTGTTAGCACGAACACGCCGGCTAAAGCAAGTAATACAATTCCCAATGTGCCAGGAATAACTTTTGTGAAAAATAGAATTGCAATGACTGCTGCCATAATCAATCGGATTATTCTGTCAGCATTTCCCATATTTGTTTTCATCATGTAGAAGTTAAATTTAAAACTTAATTTTCCCTACGATATTACTTCAAAATTGGAATTCACTTGGTAACATTGGTGACATTCGTCAGAAACTATATTAATGTCTTTCTATAACTTATTTGGATTCACTCAAAACTTTTTCTATCGTTTCAATAAAAACGGAAATTGGTTGCGCACCTGAAACAGCATATTTTCTATCGAAAACGAAAAAGGGAACACCTCTAACTCCAATTTTTTGAGCTTCTGCGATGTCATTTTTTACTTCATTCGCAAACTGTTCACTTTCTAATACAGCTTTCAAGTCTAATTTGTTCAGCCCAATAGACTCACCAATATCCATCAGATCGTTGAAGTCTCCAATGTTTTTGCCATCAGTAAAATATGCTTTAAAAAGAGCTTCTTCCACTTGGTCGCCTAATTCAACAGATTTTGCAAATTGAATCATTCGATGGGCATCAAATGAATTTGCAATAATCGCATTATCATAATTATAGGTTAATCCAACGTTCTTTGCAGATTGAACAACATTATCGTGCATTTTTTTTGACTCTTCGAAAGAAATACCCTTAGCATCTGCTAAATATTGGTACACGCTAACTTTTTCAACGGATTTAGGAATAGTTGGATCCAACTGAAAGCTTTTCCATTCTATTTCAATTGAATGTGTCTGCTCAAATTGTGCGATTGCTTTTTCAAAATGTCGTTTACCGATATAACAAAATGGACACATTATGTCCGACCAAATTTCTACTTTCATTTAATTGATTTTAAATAAATATTTCTTTATTGTTGAATTAGATCAACAGTTTGTTAAGCGTTGATTTTAAAAAGGAGAACGAATAAAATGTAACAATTTAGTTCGATTTTATTCAAATAAAATAAGAATTATTATCGGCTTGAAAGTCAATTGCTTATTCTTCCTCAATTAATTTTTGCCAATTAAACTTTAACAAAGTAGGAATTCCCATTTGGCCTTCATTGGTGATAATCAAATCGCCATTTTCTAGGAAAGTGATTCCTTCAGGTTTATTAAAAAGTTCTGAATCTAAGCAAATGAAATTAATTAATTCACCTGTTTTAGAATATACTGCCATTGTGTGATCAATTGCTGATAATATGTATATCTCGTCCGTTTTTGGGTGAACAGCGAGTTCCGAAGGCATGAATTTTAAAGCTGAAATACTATCTGCTGTAAGTTTTGAAAGTTTTTGAGGTAAGGCAATTCCTTTTTCATTTGCGAAAGCTTCAATTTCTGAAACACTAAT
>CANNKP010000202.1 GCA_947505255.1 Flavobacteriales bacterium | reverse complement strand
GCCAAAATCTGAAATTGATGTGTTAAGCAGACGGAAATTCGACTTTTCACAACTCGATCAACTGTCGCAATTAGTCTTAAAATACAGTCAATACATCAACGGGCTTCCCTCCCATTTAAGTGTTCATGCAGGAGGAATTGTAATTAGTGAAAAACCTATCTCTTGGTATTCGGGAACATTTCTTCCCCCAAAAGGTTATGCAACTACGCAATTTTCAATGTTAGAAGCGGAAGATGTAGGTTTGTTTAAATTCGATATTCTAAGTCAACGCGGCTTGGGAAAAATCCATGATGCACTCGAAATAATTGCTTACAATCAACCTGATAATCCACCGCATGACATTCACGATGTTGCCCATTTCAAACACGATGAAAAAATCAAACAAATCCTACGTTCAGCAAAGGCAATTGGTTGTTTTTATGTGGAATCTCCTGCCATGCGCATGTTGATGACGAAATTACAAGTAGACACCTATCTTGGATTAGTTGCTGCGAGTTCAATTATACGTCCTGGAGTTGCACAATCAGGAATGATGCGGGAATACATCTTGCGACACCGGTTTCCTGAAAAACGAAAAGAAGCCCATCCTATTTTGCAAGAGATCATGGCTGACACGTATGGCGTAATGGTGTATCAAGAAGATGTCATAAAAGTAGCGCACCATTTTGCTGGTTTATCCTTGGCTGAAGCAGATGTCTTAAGAAGAGGAATGTCAGGAAAATTCAGATCCCGTGCAGAGTTTGACAAAGTAAGAGAAACATTCTTTGGAAATTGCAAAGCAAAAGGATATACAGAAGCACTCACAACAGATATTTGGAGACAAATTGAAAGCTTTGCGGGATATGCTTTTTCCAAGGGACACTCTGCATCTTACGCAGTAGAAAGTTACCAGAGCTTATATTTAAAAGCGTATTATCCACTTGAGTATATGACGGCTACAATTAATAATTTTGGAGGTTATTACCGCACAGAAATCTATGTCCACGAAGCAAGGACATGGGGAGCGATAATTACTGCACCATCCATAAACAATGGCTCGTATGAATGTGTAATGAATGGAAAAGAACTCGTTTTAGGTTTTATTTTAGTCAGTGGAATTGAAAGCAAACTCATTGTCTCAGTTCTGGAAGAACGCTTTAAACATGGGGAATTCAAGAACTTTGAAGACCTTGTGAAACGTGTATTTATTCCATTGGAACAATTGGTTCTAATTATCAGAATTGGTGGTTTAAGAGATTTTCCAGAAAACAGGAAAGCGTTGTTGTGGAAAGCACATTTATACCATAACAAAGCGAAGGAAAAGAATATCGTTCCTCTTTTATTTGAACAAGAGCAAAAAGAATTCAATTTACCCACATTGACAGAATCATCATTGGAATTAGCTTTTGAGCAGATGGAGTTATTGGGTTTCCCATTGTGTAATCCGTTTGAATTACTAGCAGAAGAAATTCCAATTCATACGTTATCAAAAGAAGTTCATCAATTTCTAGGATTGCGAATTACAACTTATGGATATTTGGTAGCGTTAAAACAATCACGCACTGGAAAAGGTGAACCGATGTATTTCGGAACATTTATCGATCGAAATGGCGATATTTTGGACACTGTTCATTTCCCAGAAACAGCACGGAAATATCCTTTTTATGGAAAAGGTATTTATCAATTGATTGGTGTGATTTCTGAAGAATTTGGGTATTACACGATTGAAATAGGTCAAATGGTCAAACTTGCTTTTATGGAAGATGTGAGGTTCAGTGAAGAGGAAATCAACTTTTAATATCGACGAACAACATACACACATCATCAACTTGATCATGATTACCTTTCCAAGAATTGAAATTGGATTTCATAAAATCTAATTGATTGGAAACTGACAAATTACCAGAGTTCAAAATAAAATCAAGTAAGGCTCCTTTTTTTAACTTTTTGGAGAAATCTCCACCAATTTGATCAGCATAACCATCAGAAAACAAAACAATGCGATCTCCTTTGTGCAATTTGAAAATTACTTCATTAAATGGTATTATTGAATGAGATTTTCCAATAGGTCTTCGTGTTCCATTCAAAGATATTAAAGTCAATAAATCAGTTCTAACTTTTTGTTGAACATATTCATTAAAAATATTTTCATCAACAATCGTGTTCTCACGAATAATATAAGCTGTGTGATTTGCACCTGTGAAATGTAATAAATTGTTTTCATGATCTAAATGGCAGAAACTCAAATCCATACCATCATTAATTTCTTCACTTCCATGACCTAAACTCTCCAAAACATATTGATTTAAAGATTCAACCATTTCTCCAGTATCAATGTTTTTTTCGTCTCGTATAACTTTCTCCAAAGAATTCATCCCAACTAATGACACCATTGCTCCGGGCACGCCATGTCCAGTGCAATCAGCAACACCAAAAATAGATCGATTATACAATTGATACGAAAAATAAAAATCACCACTAACAATGTCTTTTGGAGCAAAAAACAATTCAAACTGCAACTTATCAGAGGTGTGTTGTGTGATATTCGGTAAAGTTGCCCGTTGAATATAGGTAGCATAATTAATACTATCAATAATCTCCCTGTTCTTCTCTGAAAGTTCATTTAAAGCATTTTGCAATGCAGAGTTTGCACTACCAATAATTTCATTTTTTGAATTCAACAAATCATTAGCTTTACGACGAGACTTATTAGCTTTCAAAAGTAATCCTACACCTCCCAACAATATCAATCCAGCAAAAATGGCAAGTGAAAGAAGATTAGCATTTTTTTCAGCTTTCATTTCTAATCCTTGATGTTTTACTTCTTCTAACTCATTTGTCATTTTCAAGTGAGATATTTCAGATTCCTTTTGTGCAGATTGATATTTTGCTTCTAATGTTTTTAACAAATTAGCTTGTTCCACTAAATTCAAGGTGTCTTTTAATTTAATGTGCATTTTTAAAAATTCATATGCATTTTCAAAATCATTCACCTTCTCATAAGCTGAGCTTAAGCTTTCGTAACCAGAAACAAGCGATAGAGAATCTCCGATCTCAATTTTTATATCATTTGATTTTTTAAAAAACTCAATGGCTTGATTGTATTGCTTCATATCTTCATATGTCATTGCAATGTTATGAAGATTGAAAGATTGCCATTGCTGATTATTGCTTTTTAAATTCATATCTAAAGCCTTGAAAAAATAATCCAATGCTTTTTTATAATTCTTTTGCCTGCGTTCTATACTTCCTAAATTATTATAATTACCTGCTATTAATCGTTGGTTATTTAACTTTTTTGCTAAATCAAGACTCATTTGGTAATATTTAATACCTTCTTTTAGATTCTCTTGAGTTTTCATTGCATTTCCAAGACTAATAGAAGCATTTGCCATTCCCAAAGAATCATTTATTGATTTATAGGATGAGAGTGATTCCCTTAAATATTGTTCAGCCGTTTTGTTTTGGACTAATTTCAAATAAGAGGTACCAATCATTCTTTGAAATGAGGCAATCGTTTTAACATCCTTGAATTTCCGTCCAATTTTTAACCCAAAATGATAATAAGAAATTGCTTTTTTGAACTCATTATTTTCAACTTCAATATTCCCAAGTCGTGCGAAAATTTTTGAGGATTCTAAGTATTTATATGCAATCTCACTCTTAATTAATTCCATTGATAGCGTATCCGCTTTGCCTGTAATCCCAAGTGAATCATAAATATACAGTTTCCATAATTTAAGATTCAGTTCTTCTTTTGGATTGCTTTTAAGTTTATTACGGTATATGTTTTCAACTCTTTTCTCTAATATTGGTGTTTCATAATCACCTACTCTAGATGTCAATTCAGGATATATTCCTTGTGAAAAACACAATTGAACAATTAAAACAAAACAGCATGTGAAAACTACTTTCATATCACTGCGAAGATAGTTGATTTTTTTTAGTGACAAGAGTCTGAACAATTTTAGATAAGTAAAAGAATTTTCAATCAAAAACTTCCAAAATGGGTTATATTTGCAAACCCAATTCAACAAAATCGGCAATGCCCACGTGGTGAAATTGGTAGACATGCCAGCTTGAGGGGCTGGTGCCTTCAGTGGTGTGCTGGTTCGAATCCAGTCGTGGGCACTTTTTCAGAAGTCAAATCGTTGTAAATAAACGATTTGACTTTTTTCTTTCCCCACATCTTCCCGACAATTATTAAATTAATGAATAAACTTGTCGTTAATATTTCCAGATGTCAAGTAAACAATTCTGAATTCCTTTCAACTCTAAAGCCGATATTTTACCTATTTTTTGTTTCAACCTATCCTTTGAAATTGAACGAATATAAAATGTCAGAATTTCTGAATTTGTGGCCAAACCATTCACTTTAGTTGGCTCTAAAATAACATTTCCGTGATAATTTTTGATTTTTGTAGTCAGAGGACAGCAAACAACCAAATTCGTTAAATCATTCATTAAATTC
>CANNKP010000201.1 GCA_947505255.1 Flavobacteriales bacterium | reverse complement strand
ATTCCTGAAGTTAAAATTGTGAATCAATTTTGGGATGATGAAGGCTATATCGATTCAATAATTGAAAGGACAAAATCTTTTGATTTAAAGGAATATGATCATGTTTTGTTTTCTTTTCACGGATTACCTGAACGACAAGTTGATAAGGTGTATGAAGGGACAGATTTATGTACTGATCAGCCATGTGAATCAGAGATAAATGACAAAAATAAATTTTGTTACAAAGCAACTAGTTTTGCAACAGCAAGGCTCATTGCAGAAAGATTAGGCTTGAAAGAAACGGATTATACAGTTTGTTTCCAATCGCGCTTAACCAAAAAATGGTTGACTCCTTTTTCAGATAAAGTAGTGGAAGAATGGGGGAAAAAAGGAGCGAAGAAATTGCTTGTTTTTAGTCCAGCGTTTGTTGCAGATTGCTTGGAAACAATTATTGAAATAGGTGAGGAGTATCAAGAGATCTTCGTTGAAAATGGTGGTGAGAAAATACAATTGGTGCCAAGTTCAAACGATCATCCAAGATTCATCGATTGCGTTGCTGATATGATTGAAAAGAGAAAATGATTCAAAGATTTGACAATTTCAAAATTTGAAGATTAAATTCAAATCATTCAAATCATTCAAATCATTCAAATTTTTATTTCACAAAGGAGTTTCGTAAATTTGTGAACAATTTTTAAAATGGTATGTTTCTATTAACAAGAAAATGTACTAATCGAAATAAGAATTAATTATAATTATGAGTAATACTTTAGAAAAAATGGCGTACAAAGTAAAAGACATTAGTCTTGCTGAATGGGGACGTAAAGAAATGTTGTTAGCAGAAGCAGAAATGCCAGGTTTAATGTCATTGCGTGAGGAATATGGTGCTACTAAGCCCTTGGATGGTGCGCGTATCGCTGGATGTTTGCATATGACTATTCAAACAGCTGTGTTGATTGAAACATTAGTAGAGTTAGGAGCTGAAGTTACATGGTCTTCATGTAATATTTTCTCAACTCAAGATCATGCTGCTGCTGCAATTGCTGCTGCTGGAATTCCAGTTTTTGCTTGGAAAGGAATGAACGAGGAGGAATTTGATTGGTGTATTGAACAAACAATTTTCGCATTTAAAGACGGTAAGCCGTTAAATATGATTCTTGATGATGGTGGTGATTTAACGAATATGGTTTTTGATCATTTCCCTGAATTAACAAAAGATATCAAAGGTTTATCTGAAGAAACAACAACTGGTGTTCACCGTTTGTATGATCGTAAGAAAAATGGAACGTTGGTGATGCCTGCTATCAATGTAAATGATTCTGTTACAAAATCTAAATTTGATAACAAATATGGATGTAAAGAATCTTTAGTTGATTCAATTCGTCGTGCTACAGATGTTATGATGGCTGGAAAAGTTGCTGTTGTTTGTGGATATGGTGATGTTGGAAAAGGTTCTGCTGCTTCATTAGCTGGAGCTGGAGCTCGAGTTATGGTTACTGAAATCGATCCAATTTGCGCGTTACAAGCTGCAATGGATGGTTTTGAAGTGAAAAAATTGGACAGTATTATCCACTTGGCTGACATCATTGTTACTTCTACTGGAAATAAAGATATCGTTGTTGGTCGTCATTTCGAAAACATGAAAGACAAAGCGATTGTTTGTAATATTGGTCACTTCGATAATGAAATCGATATGGCTTGGTTGAATGCTAATTATGGTTCATCAAAAAATACAATCAAACCACAAGTTGATATGTATACTATCAAAGGAAAAGATTTAATCATTTTGGCTGAAGGTCGTTTGGTAAATCTTGGTTGTGCTACTGGACATCCATCTTTTGTAATGTCAAATTCATTCACGAATCAAACATTGGCTCAATTAGAGTTGTGGTTGAACAGTGATAAATATGACAACGATGTTTACGTTCTTCCTAAACATTTGGATGAAAAAGTAGCACGTTTGCATTTAGCTAAAATTAGTGTTGAATTAGAAGTACTTTCAAAAGACCAAGCTGATTATATCGGTGTAAGTGTTGAAGGTCCATTTAAAGGAGAACAATACAGATATTAATTTTCTGTTTTGAATAAATAATGAAGGAATCTTGGAAACAAGGTTCCTTTTTTTGTTCCCTTAAGTCCTAACCATGGAGGGAGATTACGTTTTACTTCAAAGGAAGTTAGATTTCCCCCTTGGGAGGCGTCGCCTTGAGTTTATCGAAAGAGGATTAAGGGGAAAGAACTAACGTTAATGATTTTTGTTTTACCAAATCCTTTTCCAAAAATATGAGTTGGTGAATACCAGATTCAATTTTGTCTAACTGTATATTATTTTTTCTATTGCTAAAGCTAGGTCCATATCTTTCTCAGTAATAGCGTTTTTATCGTGTGTAAACAACTTTAATATTAATGTTGAACAATTTATCACTTCTGCATCAGGGTGGTGATTAGCTTCGTCTGCTAGTTGTGCAATTTTTAAAAAAGTAAATGCTAACTCCGTTTGTGTTTTAAATTGAATAGTTAATTCCAATTTTCCATTTTTCTTAAACCATTTCATTTGCTTTTCATTTATTGGGATTATTCAATCACATTTCCCGACAACATAAGTTAGTCCAATACTTAATTCAGGTTCCCATGCATTGAATAGATCTTTGGTGTATTTAGGATTAATTTTGCCTTTATCAATACTATAAAAATAGGGGAATTTGAATCCGTAATAAAAAGTTGTTTTACCAGACAACCTAATTGTATGATAGATTTCAGGACTTATAGCTCCAACGAAATGATTTGTATGATCGATTTGAGTATGCCCATTATTAACTGTCAAAGAATAATATAAGGTAGACTGAGTATTTTTCATGTATGCAATTCTATTATTTAGATTGAACCGAATTCCATGAATTATAGAGAATTCGTAGAAATAGCCAATCCCAAGTTGCAATCCATAACCTTTACCTTTGGTTCCATAATCCATAAGTGTATATGAATTATTAATTGTATCGATGAATGGTTGATTCAATTTGTCAAAAGGAGAATAAACTCTCTGACCTGCATCAAATTGTTCTTTTGTTAAATTAATACCACTTTCGCCAAAATTTCCTCCAAAAATCCCAATTGAGTATAGAAAATTGTGTTTAAAGACTTTTTGAGAGTGAATAGAAGTATTTAAATTCAATCCTCTAGTATTCAAATCTATTCCAATGCGCTGTTGTGCATACATATTGAACGATAGAAAAAGAAAACATATGGAAATTATTTTTCTCATTAATCTTTAACGGTCAAATATTTAAAATGTTTTTTAGAAGTCAAAAAAAACTCCCCAACGTTACCGTTGAAGAGTCTCTATATAGTGTCGTCCTTACTACCCGAATTGAATCAGCAAGTAAGAAACGGAATAGAAGGCCAATCGACCTTCTAGCTCCAGAATGAAAAATTTATTAATTCATCACTCATAATTCATCACTCATTTTACATCATTCCAGGCATTCCGCCAGGCATTCCGCCCATTGAAGGTGAATTTTCTTCTGGTTGGTCTGCAATAACACATTCAGTTGTTAAAAGCATTGAAGCTATCGAAGCAGCGTTTTCAATTGCAATACGCGTTACTTTAGTTGGATCAATAACTCCTGCCTTGTATAATTTCTCGAAAACTTCAGTTCTTGCGTTATACCCAAAGTCTTCTTTTCCTTCTTTTACTTTTTGAACGATAACAGCTCCTTCACCACCAGCATTCGCAATAATTTGACGCAAAGGTTCTTCACAAGCACGCTTCACAATTTGAATCCCTGTCATTTCATCCTCATTATCGCCTTTCAGCTTATCTAAAGACTCAATAGCACGAATCAACGCAACGCCACCACCAGGAACAATTCCTTCTTCTACAGCAGCTCTAGTTGCAGCCAACGCATCATCAACACGGTCTTTTTTCTCTTTCATTTCTACTTCCGTTGGAGCTCCAACATAAAGTACTGCAACGCCACCAGCTAATTTAGCCAAACGTTCTTGCAATTTCTCACGATCATAATCAGATGTTGTAGATTCGATTTGAGCTCTAATTTGCTTAACACGTGTTTGAATATCTGCTTTTTTACCAGCACCATTGATTATTGTTGTGTTGTCTTTGTCGATTTCAATTTTTTCAGCTGTACCCAACATGTCCATTGTTGCGTTTTCTAAGGTAAATCCTCTTTCCTCTGAAATCACTTGTCCTCCAGTTAAAATGGCGATATCTTCCAACATTGCTTTTCTTCTGTCACCAAAACCAGGTGCTTTTACAGCTGCAATTTTCAATGAACCTCTTAAACGATTAACAACCAATGTTGCCAATGCTTCACCATCCACATCTTCAGAAATAATCAACAATCCTTTTCCTGCTTGAACAACTGGCTCCAAAATAGGAAGCAATTCCTTCATATTTGAAATTTTCTTGTCGTAGATCAAAATAAGTGGTTTTTCCATATCCACTAACATTTTATCTGTGTTCGTAACGAAATAAGGTGAAAGATATCCTCTGTCAAATTGCAT
>CANNKP010000200.1 GCA_947505255.1 Flavobacteriales bacterium | reverse complement strand
TTTTGGATTTGGTGCAGGATTTTCATTTGGAACGAATATCGGAATATTCTCTATTTCCTATGCACTTGGGCAACAATTGAATAACCCAATCCTAATGCGTAATGGTAAAGTGCATTTTGGGTATATTGCCTATTTTTAATAGTACTTAAAGGTAATAATGACAATAAATCGAAGGGATTTTCGAGTTACTTTCTATTTGCTTGCATTGACACTCGTATTTCTTTCATGAAATCAGATGCATAAACAAAATTTAATATTTCAGGATTTTCCGTTGTAATTATTGAATCACGGTCACCTTGCCACCAATTCTTACCATTATGAATAAACATGACAGAATCACTAATTTCAATAACACTATTCATATCATGTGAAATAACGACAGTTGTAATATTATATTCATAGGTTATTTCCTTAATTAATCCATCAATGATAATCGATGTAATTGGATCTAAACCTGAATTTGGCTCATCACAAAAAAGATATTTTGGATTCATGGCAATTGCACGAGCAATACCAATTCTTTTTTGCATTCCGCCACTACATTCAGAAGGATAAAGCTTATTTGTTCCAGTTAGGTTAACTCGGTCAAGACAGAAATCAACACGATCTTGCATTTCTTTCTTAGATTTTTTGGTAAACATTGTTAGTGGAAACATCACATTTTCCTCAACAGTCATTGAATCAAATAGAGCAGAACCTTGAAATAACATTCCAATTTCCTTTCTCACTTCGGTACGTTGTACTCTATTCATCGCAGAGAAGTCCTTTCCGTCAAATAATATTTGACCAGAATCTACTTCATGCAAACCAACGATACATTTTGCTAAAACAGATTTACCAGATCCTGATTGCCCTATAATCATATTAACCTTTCCTTGCTCAAATACAGAACTTACATCAGTCAATACGGTTTTTCCAGCAAATGCTTTGTTTACATTCTTCACCTCAATCATAACAGCATCAATTGTGTTAATATGAAATTGGCGATCAAAATTGCTATACTACTGCTAACGACTGCTTGTGTAGAAGAACGTCCAACATCCAAAGCACCACCTTTTGTATAATATCCATAAAAGGATGCAATAGAAACAATTAAAAACCCAAAAATAATAGTTTTAGTCAAAGCGTAAAAAACATTGTAAACTTCAAAAAACGACCGAATTCCTAGAACATATGTTTCAGTCGTAAGTAATCCTGAAGCTGTAAGTGCCAGCCAACCACCTACCATGCTCAGTCCCATCGAAAAAATTACTAAAATTGGAAAGAAAAATATTGCTGCAACAATTTTTGGTAAAACTAAAAAAGTCAACGAGTTGACTCCCATTATTTCAAGTGCATCAATTTGCTCTGTTACTCTCATCGAGCCGATTTCTGATGCTACATTCGACCCAACTTTTCCAGCAAGAATCAATGAAATTATGGTAGGTGAAAATTCTAAAATTGTACTCGATTGAGTAATATATCCAACTGTATAGTCAGGAAGTAAAGGATTGTCAATATTGGAAGCCGTTTGCAATGCAATAACTGCTCCCATAAAAGTTGACATCAAGATAACAATTGGAATAGATTTAATCCCTATTATTTCAATTTCATTGAAAACGCGTTTACGAAATATTTTCATTTTTTCTGGGCGCGAAAAAATCACTCCAAGCATTAAAATATAACGGCCAATATTTGTAATTACATTCATTAAGCGCTAAGATAATTGATATTTCTTTCATTCACATTCATAAGCTGAAAACTTTATAAAATTTAAGTGTTCATTTCGTGTAAATTTAACCTGTGAAAAAGCAAAGTTTAACAAAAAGAATTCAAGTCACAGAAGCTTACAAAAAATTTGTGCCTGACGCTTTTGTAGAAGTTGTGGTTGATTTATTTCTCAAATCTTCCGTTAAATTTAAAATTGTTGGAGGTAGAAAAACAAAACTGGGCGATTTCAGAGCAAGCATGAATGGTGAAAAACACCAAATAACTATTAATGGAGATTTGAATCCATATGCTTTCCTAATTACTACTTTACATGAATTTGCCCACTTAAATACTTTTAACGCATACCAAAATCGAGTTTTGCCACATGGGGAGGAATGGAAAAATGCATTTAGAGAATTACTTTTACCTGTTATTCAAAGTGGTAACCTTCCAAAGGATATTGAAAAAGCATTAGTTAATTCACTCGTCAACACGAAAGCTTCATCTTGCTCTGACCAACAACTATCGCGCGTATTACACACCTATGATAAACCAAAAGAAGGAATTGAAATACTTGAACACTTGCCAAATAATTCTACCTTTGTTCTGAATGGTCGACATTTTATAAAAGGTCCATTGAGACGAAAAAGATTTGTTTGTCAAGAAGTTAAAACAAATAGGTCTTTCCTCGTTAATGCTTTAGCAAAAGTTTACCCAATTGAAATAAAAAATCAAAATGAAGAATAACAATTATTGTATTATTATGGCTGGTGGTGTCGGTAGTCGATTCTGGCCGATGTCAACTCCTCAAAAACCAAAACAATTTTTAGACGTTTTAGGTATAGGAAAGTCTTTAATTCAAATGACATACGAGCGTTTGCTATTAACTGCTCCAAAAGAAAATATTTATATCCTAACGAACACAAATTATGCGTCAATTGTAAAGGAGCAGTTACCTGATTTAACCTTCGATCAAATTTTAACTGAGCCAAAACGAAAAAACACGGCACCATGTATCGCTTATGCTGCGGCTAAAATAATGGCTAAAAATGCTGATGCAACCTTGATTATTTCGCCTTCGGATCATTTAATTGTCAGAGAAAATAGATTTACTGAAATTATTTCTGCAGCAATCAATCGGGCAAATGAGGAGGATAGACTCGTAACGTTAGGTATTCAACCAACTCGACCTGATACAGGTTATGGCTATATAGAATTTTCTAAAGCCAATGAAATTAACGCTGGCGAAGTAACGAATGTTATTCAATTCAGAGAAAAACCAGATTTAGAAACGGCAATTGAATTCGTTGAAAGTGGAAATTTCTATTGGAATTCAGGAATTTTTGTTTGGAAGGCAAAAACAATTTTAGATGCATTGCTCAACTTTCAACCTGCTCTACATACTTTATTTGCTGAAAATTTATCCGCTTATAACACTGAAAATGAGCAGGATTTTGTCAATAATTGCTTCGAACTTTGTGAGGATATTTCAATAGATTTTGCAGTAATGGAAAATGCTAAAAATACAGATGTTGTATTAGCAGATTTTGATTGGAGTGATCTTGGAACTTGGGGAAGTTTAAATTCTCACTTAACAAAAGATGAAAATAACAATTCAATTGTCGGTAAAAACGCTCATCTATTCAATTCAACAAATTGTCTTGTTAATATACCACAGGATAAATTAGTTTTACTTGATGGTTTAAATGATTACATAATCGTAGAATCTGAAAACATGCTCATGATACTAAAAAGTGAAAATGAGCAGGAATTAAAAAAATATTTAAAACATATTGAAAATAAAAGTCCTAAATTTTTTGAGTAATACAAAAAGGGAGTTCAAAATTTTGAACTCCCTTTTTTTTATTAATTTTTCTTCAATTCTTCTCGCTCCCAAGCGCGATATAAATCAAAATAACTTAAGGTTTCTACAACTACGGCTCCACCTAAAGTATCACCATATTTTGCTGGTAAACCTCCAGTATAAACCATCATTCTTGCGATTGAACAACTCGGAACATTACTGATTTCTGTGCTTTTAATTCCATCCATTAAATAAATCATATCGCCTTTTCGTGCTCCTCGAAACATCAATTGCCCATCATCTGCCATCCTAATTTCCGATGACATAGTGGTCGCTAAACTAGCAATACTAAATTTTTGTGAGCTCTGTTGAATTTCTTCTGCCGTTAGTGTTTTTACTGGGAGTGATCCATATTCTAATTTCATTCGGCCATCATCCGCTTTGATTGTAATAACACCTAACATTTTTGAAGCATTAAATTTAATTGTACCAGACTGATAAATCCCATCCATTGGAACATTAACAGCGATATTTGTCATTGTATCACCATGATATTTAATTTGCATTGTGTATTCACCAGCAGGAATTGCAGTAATTCTAAATCTACCATCTTCATCAGAAATAGCTTGATATTTTCGATCTTGATCTATCACAAACACTTGTGCTCCAAAAATTGTTTCAGCATTTTCATAATTGATAATTGTTCCTACAATTTCTCCTGGTGCGTTTTGACAAAAGATAGCATTTGATACAAACAACCATCCTATTAACATGTACTTTTTCATACTCTCGTTTTTTAAGTTTCTTATAGGATGTTATTTTAAATTAATTTCCATAAAAAAAGGTTCACATAAATGAGAACCTTTTAATTACAATAATTTGAATTTTATATTTCCGCACTAGAACAAGGAAAAGATCGATCAACTTTTTTAAATAAACCTTGTAATACTTTTCCTGGTCCAACCTCTATAACTTCTGTTGCACCATCTGCAATCATTTGATTCATTGTTTGTGTCCATT
>CANNKP010000199.1 GCA_947505255.1 Flavobacteriales bacterium | reverse complement strand
AACGTGATTTTCATACATACAACCGTGTTTACGCTGAGTATTTTAAAGACAATTTACCGTGTCGTACAACAGTTGAAATCAACTCCTTACCTACTCCAATTGCAATTGAACTTAAATGTATCGCAACAATTTAAACTATGACTAGATTTATTATCCGTTGCATTATTGCAACAATCGCTTTAGGCTTTAACGCCTTTTTATTTATCAACGGAAACTGGGGATGGGGAATTACTTTCCTTTTTGTTACTGCCATTGTAATTCTTTCTTTCTTTAGAAACGAAAGCATGATTTTAGCATTGAATCAAATGCGTTTAGGGAATACCGACAAAGCAAAAATGTACATCAACCGCATTACGCATCCAAATTTATTACCGAGAAAGCAACATGCATATGTTTTGTTTCTTCAAGCAGTGATGAATACGCAAGAATTTGGATTTTCTAAAAGTGAACAATACTTGCGTAAAGCAATTGGTTTAGGTTTAAGAACGGGACAAGATAACGCTGTTGCGAGAATGCATTTGGCTGGAATTTGTTTGCAAACAGGACGTAAAAGTGAAGCTGAAAAATTATTAGCTGAAGCAAAAAAATTGGATAATACGGGAATGATGAAAGAACAAATCAATTCCATGTTGAATCAAATGAAAATGGCGCCTTCAAAAAATCAAATGCGTATGGCGCAAATGATGGGTGGACGCAAGAAAACTCCTCGTGCTCGTTAATGGCTAGTTCATTAGAAGACCGTATTTATTCTTCCGTTTGGAATGAGTATGAACTCATAGATGCAGGTGGCGGAAAAAAATTAGAACGTTGGGGTAAAATCATTACGATTCGTCCGGAAGTTCAAGCCTATTTCAAAACAGAAAAAACATTCAAAGAATGGGAACTAATGGCCCATTGGGAATTTGTTGTGAAAGGAAATAAACCTGGAAGCTGGAAAGCGTTGAAAAAGGATGTTCCAAAAGAATGGGTTATTCCGTTTGGAAAACTCAAATTTCACATTGAATTAACCAAATTCAAACATGTTGGGCTTTTCCCTGAGCAACGCACGAATTGGGATTTCATTCGCAACCACGTTAAAAACAGAGATAAATTCCTGAATCTTTTTGCTTACACTGGTGCAGCTTCATGTGTTGCTCGTTATACAGGAGCAGAAACCTACCATGTAGACTCTGTCAAACAATTGATTGCTTGGGCAAAAAACAACATGGAATTAAGCGAATTAGGCGATATCAAATGGGTATTGGATGATGCGTTGAAATTTGCTTCACGCGAGCAGAAAAGAGGAAACAAATATAAAGGTATTTTGATGGATCCACCAGCTTGGGGTTTAGGTGCAAATGGTGAAAAGTGGAAATTGGAAGAAAAACTGGATGAATTAATGGAAACTGCAGTTGCGCTGCTGGAACCAAATGGTTTTCTTATAATGAATACGTATTCTCCAACAGTTGATTTGAAGATGATCAAAAAATTGGCTGAAAAACATTTCCCAAACCGTAAAACAGACATCAAGGAATTGTGGATGAGAACCAGTACAAAAAAGGATTTGTATTACGGGAATTTGTTGAGGGTTTTTTAAAGAATTGAGACCGCTCCGCTGTGAGAACTGAGAGCTGAGATAGTTTTTTTGTGAATGCTGATAAATTTTCGATATATTTGAGAATCGTTGATTTCTTTTTAAACCACACTGTCAATTAATATTCATGCAGCAATCAAAAAATATTATTACCGATTTGAAATTAAGACTGGTTTTGGCATTTATGTTCTTAACTTTTAAGATAGTGTTTTCCCAATCATTCATATTAAAAGGAAATGCGGTACATCAAGATGGAAAACCAGTTTCAGGTGCATTCATTTTTATCAATAAACAAGATTCAAAAATATTAACCAATAATGCTGGTTATTTTACACTTACTGTTAATAGTCGTGATACCATAACAATTGTGGATGCCGTTACAAACGATTATTACATTATTCCTGAAAAGTATTCAGATACAATAATGTATACTTTTATATTAACTGAGAAGTCTTATACTATTGAAGAAATCAACGTTTCAGCCAATAGACTTGAGCATGTTTCTGGCGACTTTAACGAATATATAATTGATTATTACGTATTCGAAACGGGAAGCATTGCGCTTCTAAAAAGCTATAAAAACAAATATTATTTGACTTTTCAAAATGCATCAAAAGAGAAGCAAGATTTTGAACTTCCTTTTGTTCCTAAAGAATTTTATTTAGACTGTGTTGAAAACATGCATATTGTTAGTAAAGATTCTACTTATCAATTTTGGATTGACACTTCATTTCACATTGTTCAAGTGCTATCAAATAAGTATGTTAAAGCTAATTTAAAATCACTCGTTTATTGTGGTGAAAAAGAATACGTCTATTTTGATATTTCAGATTACAATAGAAAATATAGACTAAACCTGAGAGATGAAAATTCGACAACGACCTTCATGGAAGTTTTTGATTCTATAGGCTATAATGATATAAAAGAACAATTAGAAAATCTTCAATCTGAAAGGTGTCAACCTGGAAAAACATGTACACACATTTATGGTGGCACACATTTCGCGAGATCATTGCCGCAAAATCAGCAAAGTGCTACAAGTTCTCAAAATTATGGCGGTTCTACCTATGGTACCAAAGAGGCCAATTATAGAGCCTATGCAAATATCAAAAACTATTCAAATTATAAGATGCAATCCAGAATTACTTCCATAAACTATCCATCCAATCGAATTTCTTCCGCAAGTTTTAATTCAGAAGCATTTATTCAGCATCAAATAAATGTTCCAATCGAAATTCAGTCATTTAGCATCAATCAAAGTATTATATCAATTGATCTTTCTAATGATAATCTAAAAGTATTCAACTTGAAAGGCAAAGAAATTCACTCTGCTCGTATCAATCAGAATGATCACTCTAAAAATGAAATCATCAAAGATCCTTATGGGAAAAAGTTCTATTTATACAATAAAAACAAAGCAACTTTAGATCTTTCATTATTGGACATTCAGAATGGTAATTACAATGCGATATTGTCTCTTAAAGATGTTCGTTACCCAGAAAAAGTAAAAGTATTTAACGATCAACTCTATTTCATAGCAGCAAATGAACATGGATTTCATAAGCTTTATACATTGAACTTGTTTTTGGGAGAATAAAATTCGTCCTCAAAATACGCTAAAACAAAAAATGCCGAGCTTTCACTCGGCATTTTATTTAACATATAAATTTAAATCCTACAATTCAAACTTGATTCCTTGCGCCAATGTCAAGCTATCAGAATAGTTAATTGTATTTGTTTGTCTTCTCATGTAAACTTTCCATGCATCAGAACCTGATTCACGTCCGCCACCAGTTTCTTTTTCACCACCAAATGCTCCACCGATTTCAGCACCTGAAGTTCCGATGTTTACGTTAGCGATTCCGCAATCTGAACCTGCTTGAGATAAGAATGCTTCAGATTCTTTCAAACTGCTTGTCATGATTGCAGACGATAAACCTTGAGGAACACCATTTTGCAATTTGATGGCATTTTCAACACCACCAGTATATTTCATAATGTATAAAATCGGAGCGAATGTTTCGTGTTGTACGATTTTCATGTGGTTTTGTGCCTCAACGATAGCAGGTTTCACATAACAACCTGATTCATACCCAGCACCCGTTAAAACACCACCTTCAACAAGAATGTTGCAACCTTCAGCAACTGCTTTGTCCAATGCTTCTAAATAAGTTTTCACCGCATCTTGATCGATCAATGGTCCAACATGGTTACTTTGATCCAATGGATTTCCAATTTTCAATTGACCATAAGCTTTCACCAATGATTCTTTTACTTTATCGTATAAATCTTCGTGAATAATCAAACGACGTGTAGAAGTACAGCGTTGTCCAGCAGTTCCAACAGCACCAAAAACAGCACCTGGAACAACCATTTTCAATTCAGCTGAAGGCGTAATAATGATTGCATTGTTTCCTCCTAACTCCAATAACGAACGACCTAAACGAGCGCCAACAGTTGCACCAACAGATTTACCCATTCGAGTAGAACCTGTTGCGGAAATCAAAGGAACACGTGTGTCTTCAGCCATTAATTTTCCAATTTCAGCACCACCGATAACCAAACTAGAAACTCCTTCAGGAACTCCATTTGCATCGAAAACTTCTTTTGCTATTTGTTGACAAGCGATTGCTGTGATTGGTGTCTTTTCAGATGGTTTCCAAACGCAAACATCTCCACACACCCAAGCCAAAGCCGTGTTCCAGTTCCACACTGCAACAGGAAAATTGAATGCAGAAATAATTCCAACAATTCCTAGTGGGTGATATCGCTCATACATTCTGTGTCCTGGACGCTCTGAATGCATTGTAAGTCCATATAATTGACGAGATAGACCAACAGCAAAAGCACAGATATCGATCATTTCTTGCACTTCACCTAAACCTTCTTGTAATGATTTTCCCATTTCATAAGAAACCAATTTACCAAGTGGCTCTTTGTAAAAGCGGATTCGTTCAGCTAATTGACGTACAATTT
>CANNKP010000198.1 GCA_947505255.1 Flavobacteriales bacterium | reverse complement strand
TGAGTGAATTCATCAAAATTTGGATGATTGAAATCTAAAAAGCATGTATCCTTTAAATATTCTTCCATTATAGCTTATAATTCACTTTATTTGTTTCGCAATTTTAAGCATTTTATGAATACTCGGCAAACTGAAAATAGCGAATCTTTTTACAATAGTCCTTATCCGATGCTTGCTCGTTTAAAAGAAAAAGTCTTTGGTACAGAAAAACCGGATAATTACACACTAGTTACCTTTTATTTGAATTTCGTTTTTTGGATTATTTTTTTTATTTGGAGTTTTGCGAGCTACCTTACTATTTCTTACCGTCATTTAATTTTTGAACAAAAAAAAATACCTGTTGAATTGATTATTAAAGCAAGGGGCGAGGCACTAGGTTTTGATTCTACTGATTTTCTGCACCGTTTGTTAACTTTTCATGCTATCAGCCTAATTTGTTGGATACTTGTTTTTATTGGTCTTGTTTTAATTTGGAGAAAAAATGATAAGTTCGGTTATTTCTTCTTTGGAGGAATGCTCTTATATGTTTTTATGCTTATTTTTTATTTGAATTTCGACTATTTTATGGAGGATACAACAACCTTCGATAAAATCATTTTATTAGCGATGAATGCGAATGCACTGATGTATTTCTTCCTTTTACGCAAGGAAAAAAAAGGAGGTTCACTCAGTTTTTTTGGTGAAGACGAAGAAGATGAATGAGTTGTTCAATTTTTTGATCGGGTTCATCTACAATCAATTGTGCTTTTAAATATGTGTTTTCTCGTTCCAAAAGTTTCTCATTAATAAAAGCTTGTAATTGCTCTTCATTTAAATTTGCAATTAATGGACGCTTATTTTGACCTTCCTTTAATCGAAGTAGCAACGTTGAAGGTTTAACACGCAAGTAAAGCGTAATTCCTTTTTCATTGAGTTTATCCATTAAGTTATTGTAGATAGGAAGTCCACCACCAGCTGCAATTACGCTATTTTCGGTTCCATTTAATTGATCAACAAATGTTTTTTCTTTTAATCGAAAATAAGATTCTCCTTTTGTTTCAAATAATTCAGAAATAGTAAGGCCCTCTTGATTTGAAATTTCTTTATCGCTGTCTATGAAGTGATATCCAATGGCTTTGGCTAATTTCTTTCCTAGTGTGGATTTACCCGCACCCATAAATCCAATAAGAAAAATAGTTTTCATGATACAAAGAAAAGTAAAATGCTCGATTTATTAAGAAAAGTTTAATTTGAATTTGGTTTAATATCCAGATAGTTAGTGATACAGTTTGATATTTTTATAAAAAAAACTGAAATCAACTTGTTAAACAAAATAAAACTAATATCTTTGCACCCGCGTTAGCGTTGAATGAAGCTTTAAATCTTCTAAATCGCAAAACCAAGATTCCGTAGCTCAGCTGGTAGAGCAATACACTTTTAATGTATGGGCCCTGGGTTCGAATCCCAGCGGGATCACAAGAAAGCCTCCTTTTTAAGGAGGCTTTTTTCATTTGTACTCTTTTATCCTCAATTATAGACTAAAACAACCGAATCGAACACGTCAAAAATAAGTCAAATTTACTTTCAATATGTTGTGCTGTGATTTTAAGTGAATAGTTTGAAATAAACCAGTTTTCGCCTCAGGTTTTGATCCTTTTGATTAAAATTTAATGATTTTCAATCGGCGCGATAATTTAATAGATTATTTCCTGTTTTTTCTTGATAGGCTCTTAAGTCTTCAAAAGTATCGATGTCGCTGATTTTTTCTAATAGAAAGGTTGTTTTATTTTGTTGTTGAATGGCATCAATTGCTATTTGAAATACTTTATCATTGCTCCATTCTTTATTCAAAAATAGCACATCGTTTAATTCAGTGAGTCCAAGTAAATAATATCCACCGTGATTCAGGTTGGTTTAACGCATAAACCCACCCTCAGCGTCATTGAATTCAACATTGTCCCCTAGTATATCCCCAAGATAATCTTCCCATAAAAAGAGCCGTTCCTTGCAGAACGGCTCTTTCCAGTATTTACGCTAAACAATACTTATTTCTTTAGCAATTTTTTGGTATACATGCCACTAACAGTGCTTACTCTTACCAAATAAACGCCGTCTGCTAAGTCGCGCACTGGGAGTTGAAGCGAAGTGCTGTTTCCTTCCAATTGTGCCATTACTTGTCCAGATAGATTGAGCACTTCTACTAATTGTATCGTTTCGAGTGTTTGAATGCTTACCTCATCGGAAGCAGGGTTAGGCGCCATACCAAATCCGTTGTTGAGTTCAATTATTCCAACCGTTGTATTAATGTTATACGTTGTATTGGTAATAATCGGCTCGTTCCAGTCAAAGAATATATAGGCCGTATTAAAAATCTCAGAGCCATCTTGATTAGAAGCCAATTCTTTGATACGGTAAACAACGTTTCCGTGGCTTTCTGGCTCATTGCTGATGCTGTCTGGCAACGAAATGCCATTGAACTCAAATCGTTTCACTCCATTACCCATTTCGACGATTTGAACTGGGTGACTAGCTTCCAACAATTCGAAGGTGCTCCAGTCGAGATTTGCACTAAGAGTGTCAAGAATGTAAATGTTTTGCGCTGGGGCGGTACCAGTATTCTGGAAGCGTATGTTGTAGGTCAGGTTGTTTTGGTCTGCAGTCGACATGAACTGCTGTTGATCAACGGTTTTGTCGTTCGGGTCATAACTATTTCCGAGAATTTGTAACAAGTTGCCCACGTTGTTGCCTGTATAACAATCACTGTTGTTTCCGCTTGACGTAATCGTCGACGTATAAAAGTGTTGGACACCGCTTGCAAGTCCGCCGGGCACGTTGAAGGTGATGTAATCGTAATTATTGTAATTCGAAGTTAAATTGGAAACATTCCATGTAATGGTGTTGCCGCTGATAACAAAACCTGGAATATTAATCGAAGAGGTATTCACTGTAACACCCGCTGGGAAAGTAAGGGTAACCGTTGCACCGCTGGCTGTTCCCGGACCATAATTACCAAAGCTCAATTTCACCCAAACAGTCGTGTTTTGGTAATAGCCAATCCAAGGGGTCACGGTCGTCCATAAATCCGCACAAAGATTGCTCGTTCCATTGCAATTCACAGCAAACATTCCTGGATTTGGCGTTGGTAGCGTACTTCCTTGAATTGTAATTGTCTGACTCGAAATTGTATATCCGTGCACAGCCAACCAGTTAGGATTGATTTGCGCAACAATTGCCTGGTTCGAGAAGTAATTTCCACAGATCATGGCGAAACCACTACTATCAGAATAGGTGGTTACCGGCACGCTCGTTTGTGTAAAGAAAGTAACAGGTGCAAAAGGAATAGCATCCTCATTGGTATCAAACATTCCATTTGCGTTTGCATCGCAAAACACCAATACTGCTGCACAAAGTATTGGATTGTTGCCTATGCCACAATTCACAGGTATAGAAAACGTATTCGTACTTCCACATGCAGCGGCCAAGACAGTACTTACCAATGCTTGTGAGGTATAACCATTGGTGTATAGCCAGTTTGAGTTCAGTGAAACAATGGTTGGTGAACCGACAGTACCAGGATAACTCAGTGTATAGTATCCGTTTGAATTTGTATAAACGGTATAAGTAACACCATTGTTATTGATTTGTACTGGAGCATTAGCCAAATAATTTTCTCCAGCGTTGTATACCCCATTATTGTTAGCATCACAGAATAAGTAACCACTAATACACAAGTTTGCAACACTTCCACAATTAATTTCCAAGAACAAAGTGTCATTTACATTAAATTGGTTGATTGTTGTAGTATATTGTCCAGCAGCCAAAACATAATTGTTTGCACTCAACCATGCCGAATCAATCGTTACCGAGTAAGTACCATATAAAACACTATCCAACCAAGACATCCCCGACCCTGTATTGTTATAGTATGTTGGTACGCCATTTAAAGAATAAATGACAGGAACGTTATTCATGGAATAGTTCTCGGGGATACCATCATTATTGCAATCCAATTGCACCATAGCAGCAATATCACCTGTACATTGGGCGTAATTAAAATACATTTGTGTAGTAGTACCCGTCCCATTTTGGGTATTGGTTATTGATATTATGATAGTGTACATACCTAGATTGGAGTAATTATGGGAAATAGCTGGTGACCATTGAACTGCAGTACCTGTACTTATAGCCGTACCGGTATGAACAGTTGATGTTCCATCACCCCAATTGACAACCATGCTCAATTGAGTAGCGGAAAAAGGTCCACCACCAATGGTTAGATGAAAATCTGAATAGGTAGAAGAATTGGTCAAAGTACCTACTGAAGTGCTTACACTAGCGTTCATATCGCACTGAGACACCGTTTGCGGATTACTAAACAAAGAAGTAATCGTCATTCCTTGTTGTGCAGAAGAAGAGCAATTAAGAATGATATAGGCAGTATCAGCATATGAGGTACCGTTAACGGAGAGCGAGGTATTACTGGCACTTGAAACTACATAATTATTAGAGGCCAACCAATTTGGATTAATACTAGCAGTGTAGGTGCCAAAATTGGTGTTAAATACATTCGATTGTCCCTGATTATTGGTTGTTGTTTGATAG
>CANNKP010000197.1 GCA_947505255.1 Flavobacteriales bacterium | reverse complement strand
GTTAATCCAGCAATTGGTGACCAAGTATATGTTGATGCACCTGTTGCAGTTAAAGGAATCGCAGCTCCACCAGGTAAACAAATCAATCCTGTTGTTGGAGTAACCGCAACTACAGGTAATGCATTTACACCAACCGTAAATTCAGTTGTAGTTGTAAAAAGTCCACTTGCTGTACATCCCACACCAACTACGTAATAAACTGGAGCAGCTAATGGACCAGTAGATTGAGTCACTGATGTCCCTAACAAAGTTGTATATGGTCCACCAGGAACCAATGAGGATCCCCATTGATATGTAATACCTGCTTCTGCAGATGCTCCAGCTAAAGTCAATGTTGTTGAAAGATTGCTACAAACTGCAGAAGCACCAGTGATTAATCCAGCAGTTGGAACACCAGCACATGCTGTTAAAATGTATGCACCCATATCATTATCAGGAGCACGTAAAGCGCAATCAAAATCATTCGTTACAAAAGCGGGAGGAGCAACTCCTGTTCCGTTCAATCCTAACGCAGCTGAGTGAAGATTTGATGTATTACTTAAATAAGAAGGATTTAAAGATAAAGAAAGAGCATCTAACGTAGTTGCAGTTGTCCAGTTAGCTACAGTTGTGTATGTCGTTAAATTCCCAAGAGCAGCAAAACCAGTAACACCGGCATCATTCGCAACAAAAATATCATTGTTATTTGAAACAGTTCCTGCTGCCCCTAACAAAGTCGCACTTGTTGATGCTAAACCAAAATGCCTCGCTATACCCGATTGAGTAGCTGTGAAATTGGCAAAAATGTTATTTCCTAAATTATAAACAGGACCAGATGAAGTTGCAACTTCAAAACATGTACTACTTAAATTTAATGAAGAAGATCCATCAATACTAACACTGTTATTATATATTTGGTACAGTTGTGTAGTTGTTCCTCCAGTTCCAGAAATGTGAATTCCTTTTAACGTTCTTGTACCAGATGCAATACCTGTATATCCTGAAGTAATTTCAGAAACTGCATTGTTATAAATTCTTAACGTATGCGTTCCAGTTGCAGTATGTGAAGCACGTATACCAGAAATTGAAGTTGTAGATGCCGTACCAGAATTTCTAATACCTTGTACTTTATTATTGTAAACCGATGATGTACCTTGGAATGTTTCAACTAAAATACCATCTGCAGTTCCACCAGTATTGGTAACATTTCTAATAGAATTATTAAAGATGTTAATCCCACTTTGGTTCGCAGCACGAATACCGTAAGTTTGAGTTCCTAAATTTCCAATATCATTCGCAGTAGAAGGATCACCAATAGTATTAAATGCCGTACATAATGAAGTTCCTACTGAATTATTTACATCCGGAAATGCTGCATTTCCTGTTAATTGAATTCCACCATATACATTCTTAATAGTAAAATCTCTGAAAGTATTCAATGAATTAGCACCTAAAGCAGAAGCCGGTGTTGAAGGAACAGCAGAAGCAAAACCTCTTGAGGAAGTATTTGCTCTATTCATCGTTACAGTAACATTTTGAATAATATTATTTGTAGCACCATCTAATGTTGAACTGTTATATAAACCAACACCATAATCTGAAGTTCCAGTTGCAGTGCTTCTAATGTCAAGATTATTTAAAGTAACATAATCTGCACCTATTAAACCAATAATCGGTTCAGCTGAAAGACCACTAATTGCTGTTGCAGAAACTTGATGTCCGATAGACCCAGAAGTTGTTCCAGCATATTGAATAATAGCAGGAGTACCAATTTTTGTTATTGTTAACGGATTGGTAACATTCAAACCTACAACAGGTCCAACTAAAACAGGGAAAAAGTTACTTCCACCTGCAGGTGTAATATCATATTGAGCATCGGTTAAAGTAAGTGTCACTGGACCAGAAATTCCTTTATGGTTCAATTCAGCAACAGCTTCATTTAAATTAGGGTATGTTTGACCAGCACCAACCGTATAGTTTCCACCTGCGATTACTGAAGGAGCACCAGGTGTAAACCTGAATGAATAAGAAGGCCAACGAGAACTTTGTAAAGTTGAATTACTTATCAAAGATGAACCAGAAATTGCATCTATATATTGAGCATTACCACCAGTTTGACTTTCTATACCAATTGAAGCAGATTCAGAAGCACTTGCAGTTCCAGGTGTAGCAGGAGCATATATAAATTCAATTAAATTCGATCCTTCATATAATAATACTTGAAAGTTAATTTGAGTTGTACTTGTAGTCCAATAAGATAACGAAGTCCATTGAATTGTACAAATTTGAGAACCAGGCGCTCCTGTTGTTTGATATAACACAGATGATGAAATAATATCATCCCACCAAGGTGCCAACGTTGCATTAGGTGCAGTAGAACTATACAAATTTGTGTTTGTTCCACTTCCTGATGTCGCTGTAAAACTCATCCAACCATCAGAAGCAACAGCACAAGTTGAATAAGGAGTCCCCAAATAAGTAAATGAAAACCCTAAAGGAACAGCAGTAGTAATTCCAAAATCAGCTTGCGAAGCAGTCGCTGCAGTCGCTCCTCCAACAACAGAAATTGGAATGTAATCTCCGACAAAGATTGATCTAGTCATTGCTACTTGAGCAGATGCTTGATTAAAACTTGACATTGCAAAACCAACAAAGAGTAAGGTTTTAAATGTAAATTTTAGTAATCGATTTTTCATAAATACTTAAATTATTTTTTTTATAATCGCCAAATATAGTTATATCACCCATAATAAAACAACTTTATATTAAAAAAACATTAACAAATGATGTCAAAATGAAAATTTTATAAGTATTACTCGAATAATTACTTGGTTCTGTTGAATATTTATAATTTTGAAATTAAATTATTTAGAATCATGGATTTAAGTTTATCGAATAAAACGGCCCTTGTTTGTGGAAGTACCCAAGGAATAGGAAAAGCAACAGCTTTAGAACTAGCTTCTTTGGGAGCAAATATTATCCTTTTAGCTCGAAATGAAGATAAATTAAAGGCTACATTAACTGAATTAGATTCATCACAAGGCCAAAAGCATGGGTTTTTAGTAGCTGATTTTTCAAATCCTAGTGAATTGAAAGCTACAATCCAAAAATTTATTCAAGCCGGAAATAAAATTCATATTCTTATAAATAACTCTGGGGGGCCAAAAGGTGGAGCTATCAAAGACGCTGCTCCTGAAGAATTTTTATTGGCATTTAACCAACATTTGATCTGCAACCACATTCTTGTTCAGGCAATTTATCCAGTGATGAAAGAAGAAGGTTATGGAAGAATCATCAATGTTATTTCAACTTCTGTAAAACAACCATTGCCAAACTTAGGAGTTTCCAATACTATTCGCGGCGCTGTTGCAAATTGGAGTAAGACACTTGCAAATGAATTAGGTGGCTTTGGAATTACTGTTAACAATGTACTTCCTGGCGCAACCAATACAGCACGACTTCAAAGTATTGCGCAAATTAAAGCAGATCAATTTAACGAAACTGTTGAAGATGTCTTTATTGAAATGGCATCTGAAACACCTTTGAAAAGAATTGCTCAACCAGAGGAAATCGCTGCGGCAATTGCATTTTTAGCTTCTCCAGCTGCGGCTTACATCAATGGGATTAATGTTCCGGTTGATGGTGGACGGACAAAATCACTTTAAAGAGAGCATAGACCGCTTCGCTGATAGAACATAGAATATAGACTTAATCCCTAGCGCCAATCTATTACTTTTGATTTTTATAAAGAAATTAGTTAGAATAGAGATTAGTTAGAATAGAGATTATTTTAGTTCTTTTGAACAAGTCTCAGTTCTCGGCTCTCAGTTCTAAAGAGAGCATAGACCGCTTACTTCGACAAGCTCAGTACAAGTCGCTGATAGAACTTAGAGCATAGACTTATTCCCTAGGACCAATCTATTACTTTTGATTTTTATAAAGAAATTAGTTAGAATAGAGATTAGTTAGAATAGAGATTATTTTAGTTCTTTTAAACAAGTCTCAGTTCTCGGCTCTCAGTTCTAAAAAGAACATAGACCGCTTACTTCGACAAGCTCAGTACAAGTCGCTGATAGAATATAGACTTAATCCCTAGCGCCAATCTATTACTTTTGATTTTTATAAAGAAATTAGTTAGAATAGAGATTATAGAATGTAATTGGAACGGTGACCTAGCTTGCCGGTGACTGAGCTTGTCGAAGTCATCGAATTATATTCACGTGACCAACGAGCTTTTCTTCCCTACCAGATCGTGTTATATAGCTGATTTTCCAAGAATATGTTCCATCTTGCATTAAGACTCCTTTATAAGTGCCGTCCCATTCGAAATCTAATTCATCCGAAGTAAATATAAGTTCTCCCCAGCGATTATAAATACTAACTTTTAATGAACTCACTCCAAATGTACTTGCTTTGAATACATTATTAAATCTTAATCCATCAGGTGTAAACGTATTTGGAACATACACGTAAAATGCTTCTTCAATTGAAATTGGTTTTGAAATAGTATCTGTACACCCTTTTTCATCCGTGGCAATAAGTGTTATTAAATAAGTTCCAGGATCATCATAGGTATTGTTAGGATGAACTACAGTTGACGTATTTCCATCACC
>CANNKP010000196.1 GCA_947505255.1 Flavobacteriales bacterium | reverse complement strand
GGTGTAGTTTGAAAATAGTTCGATCTTTATTGAACTATATTGAAAACACAATCGGTGTAAATTTAATCAATAAATAATTCGGATGCGATATGATCGGCTTTCAAACGACCTTCATCACTCAAGAATAGTTTTTTTGAATCTGTTAAGAGCCAACCATTCTCCGTGAAAAGAGCAACTTTATCATTAAACGATTTTGCAAATGGTGAAATTGCTGCTAATTGATCTAAATCAACCCCAAATGATGTTCGCAAACCAGTCATAACAAGTTCATTCCATTGTTCTTTTGGTGTTAAAATTTCCATTTCAAACCATTCGTCATTTATTCCAAAACGCTTGATGTACGCTGAATTATTAGCAACACTCCATTGACGAGATATCCCATTGAACGAATGAGCGGAAGGTCCAATTCCCAAATAGGCTTTTCCTCTCCAGTAGTTTGAATTGTGCACTGCTTCAAAACCTGGAAGACCAAAATTCGAGATTTCATAATGTAAAAAACCTACATCTTTTAACCGTTTTGATAAATATAAAAAATGTTCACTTTGAGCGTCTTCTCCAACAGGATGAATCTTTTTTGTTTCAACCAAATGATGTAAAACCGTCTTCTCTTCCACCGTCAAACAATAAGCCGAAACATGTTGAACCTTCATTTGCAACACACGTTCAATGTGGTTTCCCCATTCTTCTTGTGTTAAATCGGGCAAACCATAAATCAAATCAACACTAATGTTTGTGAAACCATTTTTTTGTGCCAATTCAACACAATTTTGCGCTTCTGAAGCAGTATGCGCACGATTCATCCATTTCAAATCTTCTTCTTTGAACGATTGTAAGCCAATCGAAAGACGATTAAACCCCATTTTCTTCCAAATCGCCAAATTTTCAATCGATATATCATCTGGATTTGCTTCAATTGTAATTTCTGTTTCTACTGAAAGTGTAAAATGAGATTTTATAACATCGAACAGCAACTCAAATTCCTCTTCTTTTAATAAACTAGGTGTTCCTCCTCCAAAATAAACACTGTTTAACTGTTTGTCGGTAAGATATTCTTTTCTTAAAAGCAGTTCATCTCGCATTGTTTCAATCATTTTCTCACGATAACCTTGAAAGGAAGTACTGAAATGAAAATCGCAATAGGTGCATTTTTGCTTACAAAAAGGGATATGAAGATAGATTCCTGACATGATAGCAAATGTACATAACGGTTTACTGAATTACCAATTTGTTAATTTAATATATAAAAAATTAGACTTTCAATTAAATCACTATATTGCGTTAACTGTTTATCAAAATGAAAGATTTTAAACAAAGTAAAGAAGCCTTAAACAAGGAATTAGAGCAATTTATCTCCATCTTGGATGAGTTGCTTCCACGTTATTCTTTGTTGTTGCGCAAGAAACAAATTTCAAAAGAAGAATTAACGGAATTAGGCGAGGTTGAACATTATTTAATTGAAGTTAACGCCAAAATCACAGCAATTAAAAATATGCTTGAACAAGATTTGTTTGGTCACTCTTTGGACATTTATTACAAATTGAAAGAAAAAGCTAAAAATGGCGATGCCGTTGCCAAAGCCAAATTAGATCGCATGCGCGATTCGTTTGAAGAATCAATTAAGGGCGGAATGCTTTATAATTGGAATTAATAAAATTGCAATCTTCGAATAATCAAAAAAGGTATAGTCCCTAAGGGACAAAAAATCAAAAAAAACACATCTTATAGAATGAACAAAAAAAGTTATATTCTACGAATTCAATCTCTGAAAATTTTTATAATTCGTGGACAAAACAATTCTATCAATCGTTTAAGTCAAAACTATCAGTTATAAACTTTTTAGTTCTTTTTTACCATAATATTTTTTATTTTCACTTCTTTTAAAAAACGCTTGTTGAAATCAACTTTTTGCGTATCTTCAATACAATGATGACAAAAAACACCACCGAGATTAGTAATCCCGCAGAATTTACAGAACGATTTATCAACCAAACCAATCAGTCGATTTTTTTAACTGGAAAAGCAGGTACTGGAAAAACAACTTTACTTCGGAAAATAATTTCTTCAACACATAAAAATGCAGTTACAGTTGCACCGACAGGAATTGCAGCTTTAAACGCTGGCGGTGTAACAATTCATTCCTTTTTTCAATTGCCTTTTGGTGGTTTTATTCCTGAATTTGGCAGAGCTCCACAATTTTCTAGTTCTATTAAATTAGAAACGAAGGAAACGTTATTGCATCATTTCAAAATGAACAAACAGCGTCAGAATTTGATGCGTAATTTAGAATTGCTCATCATAGATGAAGTCAGTATGTTGCGCGCTGATATGCTAGATGCAATTGATTGGACATTGAGAAATGTTCGAAAAATAAATGAACCATTTGGTGGAGTTCAAGTGCTGTTCATTGGTGACTTATTGCAATTGCCCCCAGTCGTAAAACAAGAAGAATGGGGCGTTTTAAGAAATTATTATCCAGGGATGTTCTTTTTCAATGCACGTGTTTTACAAGAACAGAAACCATTATACATTGAACTCTCAACAATTTACCGTCAGCAAGACCAAGATTTCATTCAAGTACTGAACCATTTGCGTGACAATAAAATTACCGAAAGTGATGTCATCATTTTGAATCATTTTGTAAAACCGGATTTCAATTCAATTGATGCTGAAGGATATATTACATTAACAACACACAATGCTAAAGCAGATGAAATGAATGCCAAAGCATTGAAAACGTTAAGTGCAAAATCCTTTAAATATCCGGCTGAAATAACGGGAGAATATCCGCCTCATTTGTTTCCAATCGAACAAGAAATGGAATTGAAAGTTGGGGCGCAAGTGATGTTCATTAAAAATGATCTATCCTTCGATAAAAGTTTCTATAATGGAAAAATGGGGAAGATTGCTTCTCTAAATGATGGAGAAATCATTGTTTCATTTCCAGAAGAAAAAAGAAAAATCGTCGTTGAGAAATACGAATGGAACAATATTCGCTTTTCGTTGAATGAAAAAACAGGTGAAATCACAGAACAAATACTAGGTACTTTTGTCCATTATCCTTTGAAATTGGCATGGGCAATCACAGTTCATAAAAGTCAAGGATTAACATTTGACAAAGCAGTTTTGGATGTTTCTGACGTTTTTGCGCCTGGTCAAGCGTATGTTGCTTTATCTCGTTTACGTTCATTAGACGGATTGGTATTATTGAAACCAATGCGCATGAATGGTTTAACCAATGATCAAAATGTTGTTGCCTATTCGGAGAACAAAGCAAATGAAAATTCACTTTCAACACATTTAGAATATGGCACCAAAAAATTCTTGTTAGACACATTGTCAGCAGCTTTTGATTGGTATGAACTCAACTCGCAATGGGCAATTCATGAAGCCAGTTATAACAACGCTAGTTCAAAAAGTGAGAAAGGAAAAAACAAATCGTGGGTAACATTGCAAGCTCAATCCATTCAATCGAGCGTTGATCCAGCAAAAAAATTCCAAAATCAACTTGCTACAATTTTTAGGTCAGGGAAATTAGATCTTGAATTCGTGAATGAACGTGTTCAAGCGGCTTACACGTATTTTTTCAAAACATTGGATGGCGTTCTTACGTCTAATATTAAAAAGATGGACGAATTGTTCCGGGTTAAAAAAACAAAGCAGTATGCTGAAGAATTAGAAGAACTAGATGAATTATTGACTGCAACTATACTCAAACTTAAAAAAGCGCGCATTTTAATTGAATCGATTGCTGGTGGCAGAGAAATTACGAAAGAAGTGGTTTGGAACACTGAACTAAAAAATTACAAAGTCGCAAAACTTGCAGCTATTCAACAAGAACAAAGACAAAATCCTTCTTTGATGGATATGGCTTACGATGATGAAAACGAAACACGTGTTAAAATCAGTAAAAAGGTTCCCAAAGAAAAAACGGATAAACGATCAACACAAGATCAAACTTTGGCCTTGTTACATGATGGTCAGACTGTGGATGAAATTGCACAAACCAGACAATTATCTAAAACAACAATTTACGGTCATTTTGCTTACCTCATCAAAGCTGAAAAAATTGAATTGGAAGATGTAATGGAACAGAAACGCATAAGGGAATTGGCGGATTTGTTTGACAATTATCAAGGGGCTTCATTGACTCCATTAAAAGAAAAGCTAGGAGATAAAGTCACTTGGGATGAATTGAAATTGTATCAGGCATCGACTTTGAGATAGAGGTAGAGATAGAGGTAGAGGTAGAGGTTAGAGATGGAGAAAGAGATAGATGGAGTTTATGAAAATGAATCCCAAGCTCCGCTGCAGTTGTACTGCTGCGGTAAAAAAAATAATTAATAATCTATTATCAAAAAAACAAGAAATCTAAGACCTTAACACAGTAGTAAAACTGCAACCTAGTCAAACAAGTACTAAAACTGAACCGAAACTTTAGTCGCAGCAGTATAACTGCAGCGCAGCCATGAGGGTTTCTCAACTTTAACTGCTGATTCTTCTTATCGCATTCGTTTAATATTCCCTATATTTGCACAAAAAATTTACACATGTCAGATCAATCTCGCATTTCGACCGATAAAGCACCAAAACCAGTTGGTTTATATCCGCACGCTCGTAAGGT
>CANNKP010000195.1 GCA_947505255.1 Flavobacteriales bacterium | reverse complement strand
TGTCTTCTTTGTTAAGCATAAAAACTGGTGGATGTTCTGAAGATTGTGGATATTGCCCTCAAGCAGCAAGATATCATACAGATGTTGAAGCACACAAATTAATGACCGTTGATTCAGTAATAGAACAAGCTAAAAATGCTAAATCAAATGGATCTTCGCGTTTATGCATGGGAGCTGCTTGGAGAGAAGTGCGCGATAACAAGGATTTTGATAATGTTATAGAAATGGTTCAAGCGGTGAATGATTTAGACATGGAAGTATGTTGTACGTTAGGAATGATGAACGAGCAACAAGCGGTTAGACTTAAGCAAGCTGGATTATTTGCTTATAATCACAACTTAGATTCATCTCCAGAATTTTATGGAGATGTAATCTCCACAAGAGAATACGAAGATCGCCTAAATACGATTGGTAATGCTAGAAAAGCTGGTATCACTGTTTGTTCTGGAGGTATAATTGGAATGGGTGAAGCAGTTGAAGATCGTATCGGACTTTTGATGAGTTACATGAAAATGGAAAATCCTCCTGAATCGATTCCAATCAATGCATTAGTTGCTGTTGAAGGAACTCCTTTAGAAAATCAAAAACCAATTGAGCAATGGGAAATGATTCGAATGGTTGCTACAACACGAATTGTTTTTCCTGAAACTGTCGTGCGTTTATCTGCTGGAAGAACAAAAATGAATATGGAAGGCCAAGCATTATGTTTCTTAGCTGGTGCGGGATCTATATTTGCGGGTGATAAATTATTAACAACTCCAAATCCTGAATTCAATGAGGATAAAGAAATGTTTGAGATTCTCGGATTAATACCAAAAATGGCTTTTGCTGATGGTGAAAAACCAGTTACAATTCCAGATGAAATAATTATAGAAAGAAAAAGAAAAGAAGCTGAGCGAGCTTCAGAATTAGAAGCAGCTAAAGGTGTTAAATCCGATTTTGAACCGCGTAAAATTACTCACGTTGATTCTTTCTAATGGATTCAAAGCTTACTGATAAATTGAATAAAAGAAAAATTGAGGGGACATTACGTTCCCTTTCTTTTTTTGATGGAATGATTGATTTCTGTTCAAACGATTATTTGGGTTTGTCAAAAATTGAAACGTCTAATATTTCTAATAATCATGGAAGTACAGGATCGAGATTGATTTCTGGAAATTCTATAGAAGCAGAGAATTGTGAGTCTTTTTTATCCTCTTTTTTTATTGTAGATGCATCGTTGGTTTTTAATTCAGGTTATGATGCTAATATTGGCTTCTTTAGCACAGTTCCTCAGCGCGGTGATGTCATTCTTTACGATGAAAAAATTCATGCAAGTGTTCGGGATGGAATACGTTTGTCATTTGCCAAATCGTTTTCATTTGAACACAATTCTATTGAAGATTTAGCATCCAAATTAAGACAAATCAATGGAGTAGTCTATATCGCCATTGAAAGTCTTTATTCCATGGATGGTGACCTTGCCCCAATTGAAGAAATTGCTGAATTAGCTGAAAAATTTGGTGCATATTTAATTGTTGACGAAGCGCATGCCTGTGGAATTATGGGACAAAATGGGAAAGGAATTGTTGACCATTTATCATTGAATAGTAGGGTTTTTGCAAGAGTTATAACATTTGGAAAAGCTTATGGTTCTCATGGTGCAGCAATTTTGGGAAGTCTGAAATTAAAAGAATTCCTAATCAATTTTGCGCGATCTTTCATTTATACAACTGCTTTGTCTCCAAATTCCTACGCTAGGATAATACAACTGGTTGAAAGAAGTGAATCTGAAGTTGAACGAAAAAAATTACAAGAAAATATTCTGTTATTTAGAAGTTTAATGGATGTAAATTCAATTTATTCTAATGAAATCTCACCTATTCAAATGATTAGAATTGGAGACGTTTTAAAAACTAAAAATTTAGCATTGGTTTTACAACAAAATTTATTTGCTGTTAAGGCAATTTATAGTCCAACGGTAAAAAGAGGTGAAGAGGGAATCAGAATTTGTATTCACTCTTTTAATACGAATGAAGAAATTCGAAGTTTATGTAAGAATATTTCAATTCAATCAACATTAATAGGTTGAAATAAACAGTGTGATTTTTAATGCGAAATAATTACGTTTCTTTAAAAAGTCAATTATCTAGAAATGTTTTTTGAGATTCATTAGAAATAGATTTATCTCTAAAAAATTGATCGATAATATTTAATAAATGAAAGAAGGAATTTTTATCCTTTTGAAGATAATCTATTGCCCCTAATTTCATGGCTTTCATAGCAATGCTTGAGGATTCTTGGTTGGATAAATAAATAAAAAAGGCATTTGGATTTTTTAGATAAATCTCTTCCATCATCGTTAATCCAGTTGTTTGTTTTAAGAAATGATCTACTATGTACAACGTTGGTTTAGAAGATACATATTTTAAACATGTAGATTCATCCTCGAAAAAAGAAACATTCGTATACCCTTGGTTTTGGAGAAAGTATTTTACTAAATTTCCATAAAATAAGTCATCATCGAGAATCACAAATTGGTATTTATTGTCCATAGTTATTCGTATTAATGAATCTTTTCACTTAATAGCTAAAAATAGTACCTAAATGTTAGTTTATTGGAAATGAGGTGTTTGAATTTAAACAAAGAATGGCTTTTATCCCAGAATTGGATTTTTTTCTTTTTGGGAGAAATTATATTATTTCCCAAACACTTTTATAAGCATTGATTTTTTCAATGTAATCAATAAAGGCCGCATAATATGGATCCTTTGCTAAAGTTGAGCTATCACCTATGATAATCAGTTTTTCTTTTGCTCTTGTCATAGCAACATTCATGCGCCGATAATCTTTTAAAAAACCAATTTGACCTTCATTATTGGAGCGAACGAGAGAGATGATTACATTCTCTTCTTCTTGACCTTGAAAGCTATCAATGGTACTGATCCGTAATGTTGATTTTAAGAGATCTTTTGCCAATGTAACTTGACCTGAATATGGAGATATAACTGCAGTATTATTTAACTGCAAATTATCTTTTTCAATAATTTTCAAGACAATATCAATTTCTCCTTTATTCATTAAACTGGTGCCATCTGGACCTCGTTCTTCATCGAATCCTGCTCCTGCTGTATCGTAAAAAGTTATATGTTCTCCTGTATTTAAAAGATGAATTGGCGTTTTTAATTTCCCATCATAAAAATATTCATTCGAAAATTGTGCGATAGATTCTCTCATTCGATATTGAGTGTCCAACAAATAAATTTGATCGATTTTAGAAAAACATACTTCTAAAATTGAATGCCTCAACCCCAATTGAGCAGCTTTATCAGAAAGTATTGTTGGTGGAAGTTGTAAATGATCTCCTGCTAATATGACTTTATCAGCGAGAGGAATAATGCACCAAGCAAGTGGTTCTAAACATTGACCAGCTTCGTCAATAATTAGTGTTTGATAGTCTAATTTTTGAACTTGGCCATCCATCAAACCAATTGGAGTTCCGATTATAACTCTTGCATTTTCAAATAGTTGCTCTTCATTATAATTTTGAATGTCTTTAATTTCCTTGCGAATACTTTTAACTTCTTTGATGAGCAAATTTCTTTGATCACGTTCCTCTTTTCCAAAACGACGTTTGTATTGATTGGCCATTTTTCGAAATTCAACAGCCCTTATTTTAAGTTTTTTAATTTCTTTTTCCTGCTTACTGTCTTTCAGTTTTCCTTCTGGAGTAAATGGAAAAATTTGAGCATTTACTTTTGTATTGTTTCCTACTCGAATGAAATTGATGTTTTTATCAATTAATCCAGAAGCAATATTGTCAACAGCAGTATTACTTGGAGCAGAGACAAGAATTTTTTCGCCCTTTTTAACGAGTTGAAGAATGGCTTCAATCAGCGTTGTTGTTTTTCCTGTACCCGGCGGGCCATGAATTATCAATAATTCTTCAAAATGCTGAATACGATTTACTGCATTTTGTTGACTTTCATTTAGTTTTTTATTGAAAAAATGTTCAATTGAGCCTTTTTCCGTTTCTTGAATTTGATTTTTAATTGTTTTGTCAGAATGTATTTTATTGAATAAGGATTGCTGATTTGAATGAAGATAAAGTTCATTCAATGCCTTTTTCATTAGTGTTGTTGTGCGCGTATCAGGTGTTAATTTTATCCCGACACCATCTTCTTCTATCCAATCAGGGAAATCAGGCGCAAAAAGTCTAATTTCACCTTGTTTACCTTCCAAATTAAGAAGCATTCCTTTAACTGGTTCCTCGCCTTGGCAAAAGCACTCAATCGCCATTCCATCTCTGAAGTTGCCTGTGTCAGCTGGAAAAGGAATTCTGAAGTTTAGCTCCGGATAATCAGCATAACCAAAAGTTTTTCTGTTAATCCGAATTGGATGAATGGCTAATCCTTCTGCTTTAAGTGATTTAAGATTATGTTGCTCGTCAAGTTGGAAACGCTTCGTCTGCTCAAGTTCTTCGAGATCTAAACAAGCTAGAAGTGTGTCAATATAAGGATGTTTTATTTCCATAATATTAAAAAAGACCATCTGTCTTTCGACGGATGGTCTTTTAATATAAATTAGATTTTTAGTTAAACAGACGCAATCTTGTCCGACATATATTCACCTGCTTTTAATTTCCCAACAATTTTCGAGAAGCAATCAAGAGTATAATTTACATCTTCCAAGGTATGAACTGCTGTAGGAATTAATC
>CANNKP010000194.1 GCA_947505255.1 Flavobacteriales bacterium | reverse complement strand
ATTTTTAACAATGTCTACGTAAATACAATAGTTGAAATCGTTTTCACCTTGAGTTGAGAACATTACATCTCCTTTTGCAATTAACTCATATTTAGAAAGGATTGTCACACCAAAATTTTGTCTTCCACGTAATTTGTGAGCATAACGTTCATGATAATCTTTAATTTCGAGAAGACTTATGAGCGTATCTCTCGTCGAAAATTTTGTTGGTTTATCTTGATGGTAAAACTCCTGAAAACAGATGATATCAGGGTTTTTATCCTGGATATATTGAAAAATTGCATTTCGTTTAGTAAATCGGTCCGCTTCATCTGAAGTGTATAAATCGAATAAACGAACATTATAACTCATGATGTTCAGAATTCTATCTTCAGAAGGTAGTTCTGTTTCGTCTGAACCTATAGCAAATATCCTGAAATGTAATTTTCCTCCAATCAACAAAACCGCTAACGTAATTAATGCCCATTTAGATTTCGCTAAAGACCAAATCAACAACAATAAAAGTGTACAGAATAAAATTACTGGATAAGCTAATCCAAAGAAAGGCAGTATTTTAAATGTATTTGGGTGAACAAAAGGTGTAAGATAAGCCAACAGTAATCCGGACAAGCAGATGATTGTTAGTACTTTCAATAAAGTTGAAAAGCGTAATATTTTTTTTAATATTTTACCCATTTTTACTTTGGTTGAATAGAATTTCTTTTTCAGCTTTTGTCAATGAATCGTAACCTGATTTTGAAATTTTATCCAATATTTTATCAATTATTAGTTGTCTTTGCTTTGCTTCAGCGTTGTAATCTTCATCGCTTTTAAACTTTGGGCCTCTTGTTGCACCACCTTTTTTAACCTTTAATTTTTTGTTTGAACTAAAGAGATTTCGAAATAAACGAATCAATGAATCACCAATCATTTGTGTACGATTAATCAAATTTGAACTACTGTATAAATTATGAACGGAAACCATCCCAATAATAACTCCGCCAATATGAGCAAAATGAGCGGTCCCATCAATTTCACCTAAATCATTTGGTCCTAAAGATAGTAAATCTGTTAATACAAAAAAGCCTGCAAGGATGATTAAGCGAACAGGTAAAATACCAAACAAATTAACTTTTAAATTTGGTCTATGAAAAGCTAAAGCTCCGAAAATTGCCATTATAGAACCAGAAGCGCCAACGATAGGAATCTTTTCGTTTTGTAACGTTGGGAAAATTAAATGCGCTAAGATCTCTAAAAATCCACCTGCAATTCCACCAACAATATAGGTGTATAGCAATCTTTTTTGATCAAATAATTGTTCGAACATCTTTCCTGAGAAATACAAGAAAAGCATGTTCATTAAAAAGTGCCAAACAGTGAAATGTGCGAAAATACTGGTTATTATTCCCCAGGGGTGAAAAATAAATTCGCCTAAATCAGTATTCAACGAGAAGATGTTTCGTAGAATAGAACGTACAAAAGAATCGAATGTTCCGCCAATCAATCTGCCAAAAACCTGTAATACTTGAAGTACTAAAAAGATTATAGAATTGATGAAAATCAATCTTATAGTCATTCCACCATACTGATACTGGTGTTTTAAGTCATCTATAAATGTTCGTTCAGTTTGCATTTTACCAAAAATTCTTTTTGTCTGTTTTGCGCCAAATTAAGACGAGTGAAATTCCGACAATCGCACCACCAACATGCGCCAAGTGGGCAATTTGATCATGTTGCATTTTTATACTACTGTAAATTTCAAAAATCAAGTAGGCTCCAATCAAAAACTTTGCTTTAATTGGAATAGGAGGAAAAAGCAACATTAATTCTGTGTTTGGAAATAATACAGCAAAACCAGCCAAAACGCCAAATAAAGCTCCAGAAGCGCCAACCATGTTGCTAGTAGTTAAATCGTAATATCGTTGAATAATTTCACCTTGACGCTCATTACTGAAAGTTATTTCCGATAAATAATTATTTACTATTTTGTGATTGAGAACATCAATATCAATTCCCATTGCGACAATTGATTTTTTCAATTCCATTATTTCCCAAACCCCAATTGAGTTGTAGAGAATAAAAGCACCTAAACCAGACGCCATGTAAAAAATGAAAAAGCGTTTTGCTCCCCATAATCGCTCTAAGTGTGATCCAAACATTACCAATAACAGCATGTTGAATAAGATGTGCATGAAATCTGTTAGACTGTGCATGAACATATGCGTTATTACCTGAAATGGCTGAAATAAAGCAGAATTGAAATAATGAGCTCCTAAATATTGACCTACATCGATTCCCTTATTCATTAATACTAGTGATACAATATAGAGCATCACATTTATTAATAAAAGATTCTTTGTTACCTGTGGAATGTTATTTAAAAATGAGAACATATTAAAATTTTAATGAGATTTCTTCAATC
Source organism: Flavobacteriales bacterium (assembly GCA_947505255.1). GTDB lineage: Bacteria > Bacteroidota > Bacteroidia > Flavobacteriales_D > Crocinitomicaceae > M0103. The sequence continues at coordinate 2,329 of CANNKP010000194.1, read as the reverse complement.
GTTAACGTTTGAATTATTTTCTTTCCTCTTGGTGTAAACGAATGCTCAGTACATTGAAATAGCTGTTCAACAAGTGCTTCCGCAGATTCATTGTTTTGAATTGTTGCTTTTCTTTTTCCAGAAGCTGATGCAATAGATTGCACTATAACATGCGCAATTTCGCCCTTTCCAATTTCTTGATATGCGATACTTTCCAATATTAAGTTGATGCAATCGTGAATGCTTTCTTCTTGTAAAACTGCCGGAATTGCAGAAAGAGATAAATTCAATTCTTGAAATTCACCCAAAAAGCCCAATCGTTCAAGCATTACCTGGTTGTTAATCCACTCGTTTTTTTCATTACTTGAGAATTCTCTTTCTAATGGAAAAAGTAATTTCTGAGAACTTATTGGTTTGGAAATGAATTTATTAATCAATTCATCATAAACAATACGTTCAGTTGCTCTTTGGCAATCAATCACCAAAATACCAGATTTACAGTTGGTCAAAATATATTTTCCACGAATTAAAAAATTCTTTGTGAGATGATTATCTATTTCAAGATTTAATTCAACAACTTCAGGAACAGCTTCTTCTACTTCTTCAACTTTATAAAAACTTTGCCAATCTTTCGGTGAAGCATCATTGGATCCAAATCCTTCTGCTTTTATTGCAGCTGTAAATGAATTACCTGTTTTTGCAGGAGAACTTTGAAAAGGATTATAATTCTTATTAACGTGAATTGTTGGTTCAACCACAGGTTTTGAGTGCATATCATACGGGATGTCAAAACTTGTTTCACGGTTAAAATCCAATGTTGGAGCAATATTGTATTTGCCAAGTGCTTGACGCACACTGCTTAAAATAATGGAATAGATCAATTTATCTTCTTCGAACTTGATTTCCGTTTTTGTAGGGTGAACGTTCACGTCAATCTTTTTAGGATCAATATCGAGATATAAAAAGAAGGAAGGAAACATTTTTGGCTGAATCAAGCCATCAAAAGCTTTTGATAACGAATGACTAAAAAATGAATCTTTAAAAAAGCGATCATTGACAAACAAAAACTGTTCTCCTCTTGTTTTCTTAGCAAACTCAGGTTTACCAACATAACCTGTTATTTTTACAATATCCGTCGATTCTTCAATTGGAACCAATTTATCATTCGAATTTCGCCCTAATATATCAACGATTCTTTTGCGTAAAATAGCAAGATGAAGGCTGTAAATCTCATTGTCGTTGTGGTGTAAACTCATTGTAATATCAGGATGAGCAAGCGCAATCCGTTCAAATTCATCAATTATATGATTGAATTCCACATTATCCGATTTAAGGAAATTTCTGCGAGCAGGAACATTGTAAAAAAGATTTTTCACTTCAAAAGATGTCCCAACAGGACAAACACACGCTTCTTTTTTCTTGATTTTACTTCCTTCAATTTCAATTGAAATCCCTGTTTCAGCTTCTTCTTTTCGTGTTTTAAGTACAACATGTGCAATAGCAGCAATAGAAGCTAATGCTTCTCCTCTAAATCCTTTCGTTGTCAGAGCAAATAAATCTTCCGCTTTACGAACTTTACTCGTTGCGTGACGCTCAAAAGACATCACAGCATCATTTTCTGTCATTCCGGAACCATTGTCAATAATTTGAATCAATGTTTTCCCAGCATCTTTAATAATAACTTGAACTTTGGAAGCACCAGCATCAATAGCATTTTCGACCATTTCTTTCACAACAGATGCAGGACGCTGTATAACCTCACCGGCAGCAATTTGATTGGCAATATGATCAGGAAGTAATTTGATTACATCGCTCATAAAACAAAACTTAACGTTGAATTTATTGGTCTTGTAGACCTGTTTGAAAGTGTGAAAATGTAATTAATTGTTAATAGCATGCTGTTTTTCTCTTGAACAAAAATAAGTTTTTTATCTCGTTTTCGTAGGCTTGTCGTCAATTATTGTTCCACTCAACAAAAACTGACAAATGGTCACATTTACGTTTCAAAGTTCGCGAATTCGCAATATGTCGAACACCATTTCTATAAATACAAGATAAAAATTGTAGCAGTTTAATTTATGGTCACATTTACGTTTCAAAGTTCGCGAATTCGCAATATGTCGAACACCATTTCTATAAATACAAGATAAAACATTATATCGGTTTAATTTTTAAATGTCCGCGAATTACCTTCGGCTCTGCTTCGTAATCGCAAAACGTCTAAAAACGAGTAACATTATTAATGCTGTTTTAAACAAGCTTTCTTTTGAGATTATAAAATAAAATCACACTCAAACTACTCAAATCAAATGCTTGTCCTTATTTTCGTAGTATGAATTCAAAGCGCAAT
>CANNKP010000193.1 GCA_947505255.1 Flavobacteriales bacterium | reverse complement strand
ATTAGCAAGGTATTCTCTGTTTTGATATTAGAAAGCACAAAGGAATAATCAACCACTAAATCAGGTTGAAAATTCGCTTCAAAATTTCCTGATTCAACTTTAGAAATTGACTTTTGTTCTGTTTCGAATCCATGTTCCATCCAATCGGGTAAACCACCATCTAAAACAGCAACAGCTTTGTGTCCCATTGCTTTAAACATCCACCAAACTCTCGGACTTGTATAAATCCCAAGATTGTCATAAACGACTATTTTACTGGATGGATTGATTCCAAGTTTTCTGGCTTCCTTTTCAAAATCCTTCTGACTTGGTAACGTATTTGGAAATTCACTGTTAGCATCACTAAAGGTATTTTTCAAATCAAAATGTCGAGCGCCTTTAATTTGTACATTTTCAAATTCGGATTTTTTTCCAGCTTGATTCGTTGGTTGACTTGCATCAATGATAATCAAATCTGGGTTGTTTAAATTTTCAAAAAGCCAATTTGAAGAGACGATTGAATTGGACATTTATTTAATTTTAAACAAACAATAAAACCAAGGTCAGAACAATTCCTGCCAAAGCGAACAGTATTCCTTTCTTGAAAATTGTTGTTTTAGGCATGTACATCCAAAAAGCAGAAATCACAAAAAAGAGAAGCGAACAGCCGAAAAAGATGTTCAAGTAATAAAGTGGATCATCGGTCGATGCTTTGTGTAAATGCGTCAACTTATTTAAAACATAAGGCAAATCTTTCTCTGTGTAATTCGCAACACCTGTTTTCTTATTGTATGTTCCGTTTTTATAAGAGACAATATCACCTTCTTCTTTCGTGACGTTGAAATCTCTGTAACGGAGTTCTTTTCCTAATTCTTCATTCGACAGATTTGGAGCTAACTTTTCTTCAAATTGCTGATCTGTTTTTAAAAAATCGGTATCACGAAAAATAAGGACGATACCACTTAAAGCATAGACAGCCATTATTCCAGAAAGGAAATAACCTAAGTATCGGTGAAGGATGCGCATTGAGATTTTGTTTTTCATTTTGTGTTTTTGATGAGGTTAATCGTTTTTTATGTTATAAATTGTTACTGAAATACAATTGTTTTTTCTGGGAGAACAATTAAGGTCGCTCTGAATAATCTGCTGGATTTTTATATGCATGTATCACCGCTAGAATTACAATTTGCTTTTGAACATCATCTATTAAATAATGAATGTGATATGGAAACTGTCGTAACATCAAGGTTCTAACGTTGTTGTATTTTACTTGAAAACCTATTGGAGAGTTTACAATGTAAGCTTTAGCTTCTCGAATACGAAATAGATATTGTTTGGCTAATTCTGGTGAAATCTTTTTGTAATATTTAACGGCATCAATAATATCAGTACTAACAGAATTTTTGTTTACAACTGAATAACTCATATTGTTTTTTCGATATCATCAATTGTTTTATCAAAATCAGTCACATCCGTTGGATCATTATAATAATCACTTAACCTTTCGTCAATGATTTGTTTTTGCCAAGAAGCTAATTCTAATGTGTTTTTAGCTTCTTCTTTTTGCAATTCATTGTATTTCGTCTTAAGCGTTTGCCATTCTTCAATAGGTATAAATACACCAGTCGTATTTCCTTTGTTATCATGAATGAATTGAAGAGTCATTGTTGTCTATATTAAAAATGTAAAATGTGCAATAAGATTCTAAGTTACAAAAAAACGATTTGACTTAATTTAAAATTTCCAATTTATTTTTTTGGGACTTTAATTTTTAATATAAAATCTCCAATCAGTTTTCAGATTAGATGCAATCAAAAGGCTCTTTTTACTTAGAAAATAATCTACCCTTTTTCCTTCTTCCGAATGTAAAGAATATAACTGATTACCGAAATAATAGCAAAATAAACAAGCCCATAAACATGCAAATTGAAATCCCTTTTAATTGGAACAACCTGCATAGCACAATAGCTATATGGACTCAAAAAAATATAATTCCAAGACAGGCCAATCATGGAGCCAATTAATCCTACAAGTCCAATTCCAACGGGAACCAAAAAGTTTTTGAACATCAAGCTGATCAAATATTGAATCGCTAAAATCGGCATACACGCAATGAATAGCTTCACATTTCCTTTGAGGAAGGCCATGATTGGAATCATTTCTTTCGGTAGTGCTCCATCTACAATTAGACACGGAATTAATCCTGATAAAATCAATCCGATATTGAAAAACAAAAAGAACTTTACCGTCATTAAAAAGATCACCGAATATTTGGATAAAAAGATAGTCGGGTAGGACTGAGGACTAGCATGCAACTGTTTCCACGTATTGTTTTTAAATTCCATCTGTGTGATTAAACTACTTGCTAGAATTACTCCCATTGGCAATAGAAAGATGGCCATATTGTGCCATAATTCATTGAAATGCGTTTCCCAAATATTATTTGGATATTTATTGATGTTCGTTTGATTTTTTAAAAAAGCAATCAAATAGATGAATGGAATAAAGAAACCGCCAATGATGCAAAGCCAAGATGCCGCACTTCTTTTCGTTTTAAGCCATTCACTTTGTAAACTGTGTATGAAATTCATCGTTTAGTTTTTTGTAAGGTCAATAAAAATAGATTCTAAGTCATTTTTGGCAATTGAAATTTCGTACACTTCAATGTTATGATTGACCAATTCCGCATTGATTTTTGAAATTATAGCTTTATCCGTTGTAGCCAATGAAACTTGACCATTTAACGTCATAGGTGACAAATTATGTTTGTTCATCAATTCAATTGTCCCTTCTAAATTGTTGGTGTCAAATACTACATAAGAGGATTGTTTTAAATGCAATTCTTCCAATGTTCCTTGAAATAATATGGTTCCTTTGTTGATGATTCCAATATGCGTCACCAATTTTTCTATTTCCATTAAAAGGTGACTTGAAATCACAATTGTCACTTTTTCTTCTTGGTTGATTTTAATCAACAATTGCCTCATTTCAATGATTCCACTAGGGTCAAGACCATTTGTAGGTTCGTCTAAAATCAATAGAGAAGGTTTGTGCAACAATGCAACTGCAATACTTAAACGTTGCTTCATTCCTAATGAGAATTTACCTGCTTTTTTCTTGCCGGTATTTTCTAATCCAACAATTTGCAAAACTTCGTTGATTCTTTCTTTCGGACATTGATAGACCTTTTGCCAAATCAGTAAATTCTCTCTTGCGGTTAAATGAGCATACAAAGATGGTGCTTCAATCAACGAACCAATATTCTTTAGAATTTCAATTCTATTTTCGTTAAATGGTTTTCCAAAAACAGTTATTGTTCCTTGTTGTTTCTTGAGTAATCCAAGAATCAATTTCAAGGTCGTTGTTTTACCCGCACCATTTGGTCCTAAAAACCCATAAATAGAACCTTCTGGAACTTGAATGGCAATGTCATTGAGCACAATTTCCTTTTCAGAAAAACGGTGAGTGAGGTTGTTTGTTTCTATGATGTTCATGAAAAGTATTGTCTGATTTAGTGAATAGTTTAATCAATTAGTATGTCGGAAAAATGCATTCAATCGTTTCTGAAAGCCATTTGTAATCAAATCTCAACCAAGTTTAAATAGTAAAAGTGTTCAAGAATTATTCTCCTTTAAACGCTTCTGTTGCCTTTCTAACTGAACCATGTTTTGAAAGTAAATGCTCGGCTTCTTGAAAAGTAACAGAAATTTCTTCCATGATCATTTTGATTCCACGGTCAACGAGTTTATTATTACTTAATTGCATGTCAACCATCTTATTTCCTTTCACGCGACCTAGTTTGATCATCAAGGAAGTTGAAATCATGTTTAGAACCAGTTTTTGTGCTGTTCCTGATTTCATTCGTGTACTTCCTGTAACGAATTCAGGACCAACTTCAGGAGTAATAGGGAATTCAACTTGTTGAGAAAGTGGACTACCAGGATTACAAGAGATTCCTGCTGTTAGTACACCAATTTTTTTAGCTTCTTCGATTGCTCCAAGAACGTATGGTGTTGAACCTGAAGCAGCAATTCCAACTAATGTGTCATTTGAATTGATTGAATATTCTTGTAAATCTTTCCAGCCTTGTTCGGTGTCGTCTTCGGCAAATTCAACAGCTTTGCGAATTGCTTTGTCGCCACCGGCAATAATTCCAACAACGATTCCTTGTTCTACACCAAAAGTTGGGGGACACTCACTTGCATCAACAACACCTAATCGACCACTTGTGCCAGCCCCAATGTAAAAAAGTCGTCCACCAGTTTTCATACGTAAATAACATGCGTCAATAAATACTTGAATTGCAGGGAGTTCTTTTTCTATTGCTAAAGGAACAGTTTTATCTTCGTTGTTCATATTGCTCAACAAATCAATGGTAGACATTGATTCTAAATTGTTGAAATTGGAAGCAGATTCAGTTGTTTTTTTCATTTTTTTGTTAATTACACCTTTGCACTCTTTATTTAAACACATAGGCACATAGTTCACATAGGTTGAAGGAACAAGAAATTTAAATCTTATAATTCATCACTCATCACTCAACACTCATCACTCATTTCTCCTTTTTCCTTTTTTTACACCAAATAAGCTCTAGAATTCTCGCCATCCAAATCCACTTCAACACGTTCTTTTAATGTTGTCGAAAGACTCAAACCAACAAAATCTGCTTTAATTGGATAACGTCTATGCGTTCGATCAACCAATGCCACTGTTTTAATTGATTTAGTCGCCCGTTCTAAAAATTTCATTAATGCATATTGCATAGTTTT
>CANNKP010000192.1 GCA_947505255.1 Flavobacteriales bacterium | reverse complement strand
TATTAACCGGTTTGTAAGGCTCTACTTTTTCCATTTATGCTGATTTATTATATTTTTTAAGCGTTCCAAAGGTACAAAAAACTTGAAAACTTAGTCTTGGAAGACTAGATTTGATTGTAGAAAAAAACTGCTGTTATATTTTGCCACAGATGCACAGATTTTTTTCTCGAAACAGCGGTATTAAAAGAATATAAATTATACAATTGAAATAGAATTTTTAATTAGAATTTATACTAATCTGTGCATCTGTGGCGTATTTTTCAGATTAATGTTTGAATGTCTATTTGAGATAAATCAGTATTCAAAAAAAAATTCCCATTTTTTGTTAAGGACTACAACTACCAAATCAAAAATAAAATACCTTTATGTATAAATTAATTTAAACATGAAAAAATCGTATATTATTATTGGAAGTATAATTCTTTTTTTACTTATAATTTTATTTTCCTACAGAGGAATTTATAATAATGCTGTGTCTTTGCAAGAAGGTGTTGACGAAAGTTGGGGCAACGTTCAAGCTACATATCAACGTAGAGCTGATTTGATACCACAATTAGTAGATGTTGTAATGGGTGCGGTTGAGAAAGAAGGTCAAATTGTAACTGACGTTACAAGAGCTAGGACAGGATTGCCATCAAGTTCAGAAATTGAAGATTTAAAGAACCAAATTGCTAATGCTGATAGTCCAGAAAAACTTCAATTACTCGAAAAACAACTTAAATCAAATGACAAATCAGCTCAAGCGTTTTTGAATGTTGCAGTTGAGGCTTATCCAAATTTGAAATCAATAGATGGATACGAAGCTTTACAGGATCAATTGGAAGGAACAGAAAACAGAATTGGCAAAGCGAGAAAAGATTACAATGAGGCAATTAAAAAATATAACTCACATATCCGTGGATTTTTCACTAAAATGGTTCTTAATTCTGAAGAATTCCCTAAGAAAAAAGGATTTGAGGCAGATAAAGAAGCTGAAAACAAAACCAATGACACTAAAAGATTAACTAAGTAATATTATTCTAACATAAAAAAAGCGATTTGAAAGAATCGCTTTTTTAATATCCAAGAATTGTGATTAATAATCCATTTTCAGAAACACAGCAGCAAGCGATTCAAGATGCAATTGCGAAGGCGGAGTTAAATACATCTGGTGAAATTCGCGTGCATGTGGATTCACGTTGTAAAACAGAACCAATGAAACAGGCGATTGCAACCTTCAAGAAATTGGGGATGCACACTACTGAGCTTAGAAATGGTGTTTTATTTTACGTTGCCATAGAAGATAAGAAATTAGCAATTCTAGGCGATAAAGGAATTAACGATGTTGTTCCCGATCATTTTTGGGATGTGATTCGCGACATGATGATTGATCAATTTAAGAAGGGTAATTTTACCGAAGGATTGGTTCATGGAATTTTAATGGCAGGTGAGGAATTGAAAGTTACTTTTCCATATAATGATGCGGATAACAACGAATTAAGTAACGAAATTTCATTTCAGGACAACGACGAATGAAAAACACAAACAACAACATATTTAAAATGAAATTAGCAAAAACAGGAATTCTATTTTTTCTTTTAATTTTCATGAGTGTTCTTTCTTTTGGACAAAAAGGTATTCCGGAGGCTCCGAATCCACCGAAATTGTATACTAATTTTTCGACTGCTTTCCCAAATTTTCTATCACCAAGTGAAGCAAAGCAGCTAGAGTTAGATTTAGAGAAATTTGCGGAGGAAACATCAAATCAGATTGTTGTAATTGTAATTGATGATTTAGCTGGTTATGAACCAGTTGAGTTTGCTTACGAAATTGGTGATAAATGGAAAATTGGAAATGAGAAGGAGGATAATGGAATTGTTCTTTTAATTAAACCTACAGGTAGCAAAGGAGAGCGTAAAACATTTATTGCAACTGGAAGAGGATTAGAGGGAGCGATTCCTGATTACACGTGTAATGAAATCGTTAATAATGAATTATTACCCAATTTCAAGAACGAAGAATATTACAAAGGAATTACAAGTGCTTTAACTGTTCTTAAGTCGCTTTCAAAAGGTGAATACAATTCAGCACAATATGCAAAAGCCAACAAGAAAAAAGACAGTTTAGTTAAGGTCATCATCGTCATTATTTTGATTATTGTTGTTGTGATTGTGATTGCACGCGGCAATAAGCGCGGTGGTGGAAATGGTTTTACGATGGGTGCCGCGGGAATGTTCTTTGGCGGTGGTCATGGAGGTGGTGGTTTTGGAGGCGGAAGTTCTGGTGGTGGATTCGGAGGTTTCGGTGGAGGAAGCTTTGGAGGTGGAGGATCTGGCGGAAGTTGGTGACCTCGTCATCTCGACATCTCGACATCTCGACAAGCTCGATGACCGAGATTCGAGGACCGAGATTCGAGGACCGAGTTTTGAGGACCGTTCAACTTATCCCTTTTTATATTTTATGACCTATTATGAAACACTTTTAATTAAGTGAAAGAGCCAGACTTAAAATTAACATTTTATTTTACTCAACCAGGGTTGCATTGCGCTTTTCAAATTAATCTCATTCCAAGGTTTCCCAATGAATGAAAACAACAAATTATCGCTTTCAAGTTCCTCTATTTGAATGGCATTCGCTTCACCTGATAACATCAAGCATGGAATATCTGGATAACGATCTTTTACTGCACGGATAAATTGAGCTCCATTCATTTTTGGCATTTGATAATCCACAATGATGAAAATCATATTTAATCCATCATCTACTATATCTTGTATTGTAAGTAATGCTTCCTCAGGAGATAAAAAAGATTCGAGTAAAACGCATCTATCATCAATTGTCTTTGTTAATTGAAAATTCAAGGTTTGTAAAATCAATGGATCATCATCAACACAAATTATTGCGTATTTAAAATTATTCATATCTGTTTTTACTAAATATTATTGCAAATATAGTTGAATTTTCTGTTGAAGTGACTTTAATTTCGGCATTGTGTTCGGCAATAATATTTTTCACAATACTCAACCCAAGTCCTGATTTATTGGCCCCTAATTTAGAAGAATAAAACTTATCAAATATTTTTTCAAGAACATCTTCAGGAATTTTCGCTCCATTATTTTCGATAGAAATAATGATTGATTCATGGTTTTCAATTGAAGATATTTTTAAAAGTTTTCGGCCATTATTTTCGGCCATAGCCTCTATTGCATTTTTGATTATATTCGACCATAACTGGAAAAGACGAATATCATACCCATAAATAACACATGAGTTATCAACATTAAACTCAATATTAATATTCTTTTTAAATTCAAAATCAAAAATATTCAACACTGAAGAAATATTATCGTGTATATTTATTTGTGATTTTAACGATTTTTGATTTTTAATTATTGACCTTAAATCATTTACAATATTTGCTGCTCTATCACTTGAGACAACAATAGAATCAATAAATTTCCATGTTGTTTGCAAATTATCAATTAGTTTAATTAGATCTAATGCATTTGAATTATTTAAAATTGTTGCGATTAAATCTGTTTCATTTAATTCAATTCTTGCCTTCACAAATGCTGATGCAAACTCTGAAATTTCATTTTCTGCCAGTTGCTTGTAATTTTCTGATAAATAGGCTTTAAACTCTTTGAGCATTATCATCTGTTGAATTCCTCTGATAAAACCTTCAGATTTATTTTCAATTGATCTTTTGATTGCAAAGCTGATTTGTTCAGCTGAACATTTCCAAATGATATCATTAAAGATGCTATCAATCGTATACCGAACTGCCTCTGCACCATTTTTAATAGAGCTCAAAGGAGTATTTAAATCATGTGCAATACCAGATGCTAATTCACCAATTGTCGCAAGTTTCTCACTATCATTTAATGTTTGTGACAACTCTAAATTCTTTCTGGTTGCATCTTGAACTAGACTTTTAAGATTCAAATTAATGTGTTCAACCTCTTTTTTAGCAATTACAACATTTTCTTCTGCAATTTTACGTGATGTGATTTCAAGACCATAACCAATTACTAAGAGAAGTTCACCTTCTTTATTATAAATTGGACCCATTTTACGCAAGGTAATGTGCCTTTCTCCATTGTCAAGAATTTTCTCATCTTCCCATTCTACAAATTCTTTATTTGCTACCAGTTCATTAAAAGCATTTCTTCTTTCAATTGCTAATGAGCTATCTAACCCTTTAAATTCACAATACTCAAAATCATCCTTACCAATCATAAAATTGCGTAATTCAGCATTTTTAATTGCAAAAGGGTTTAGGAATAGGTATTTATGGTCCGGACTAAAAACTGCAATATCTGCAGGGATATTATTTAAAATGAATTCATAAAATTGTTTTTGGTCTTCAATTTTTTGTTTGCTAATCACCTTTTCTGTTGAATCAAATCGAATTGATACATATTGATAAGGTTTCCCTTCTTTCATAAAGGGAATTATGGAAGATTCTACAAAATATTCTGATCCATCTTTCGCTTTATTTTTTATTTCTCCTTTCCATATATTACCTGAAGAAATTGTTTGCCACATTTCTTGAAAAAATTCCTTTGAATGATAGCCTGAATTTAAAATATTATGATTTTTACCAATTAATTCTTCTGCGGAATATTTAGATATTTCACAGAACTTATCATTTGCATAAATAATATTTCCTTTCTCATCAGTAATACTAACTATTGCAGCCGAATCAATCGCTTTTTTATAGTCAATCAATTCAAGTTCAAGTTTTTTTCTTTTTGAAATATCTATAGCGATTCCCGTCATTAAATAGGGGATTCCATCTGCATTTTTAACT
>CANNKP010000191.1 GCA_947505255.1 Flavobacteriales bacterium | reverse complement strand
TTTATCTCAACTTCAGCAACTCAAATGGAGTTTAAGATAGAAATACCAGATTTAAAAGATCAAATTCTAACATACTACGTTTGGAATGGTGATTCTTCAACCGAAGCAGAAATCACTAAAATGGAAATGACCTGTTATAAATAATTTAATATCTCCAATTACAGCAGCTGAAATTGTTCTCATAGATCTAGTTGTTAGTTAAAAACAATGCATTCACAAAAAACAATTTACCATTTTCCCAAAAACCTCTAAAAAGTGGATTATCAATCAAATAGATTAAACTACCATTTCCCATATTCTCTTGACCAAAGATCAAAGATTTAGGTTGATTCTTCAATGCTTCACTTCCTGCGAATCCAGCGATTACTTCTGGTTTGTCATCTAAATAGACAACATTGCCTCCATCTTCTAACCATTCAAACGCATTTGGCGTCAATTTCAACGAATAATAAGAATCACCATATCCAAATGCTAAGGGATTTGTTTGCTCCACTTTACATTTCATGATTGCGCCAGTAATCGTGTTTTTAATTTCCTCGCGCTCTTGTTCGTTGTATTTAATGTGGGCATGTTCATGTCTTTCTGGACCTTCAATTGCATCTTCGATTTCCTCATCTTCTTCACCTTCTTTTTCAGGTGATTTAGATTTTAACGAATAACCATTTTCAGTTGTGAAATGATGAACTGCTTCGCCAATAGCAATAACTTTTCCACCATTTGAGATCCAATTTTTCATTTCTTCATGCGTTTCAGGTGTTGATAATGAACCGTACCAACCTTCTGGCACTATTAACACGTTGAATTTATCTAATGCTTTAAAACTGAAATCATTGAAATCAACTACTGTCAATGGATAATGCAATTGCTCTTCAAAGAAATGCCAAACTTCACCCACATTCAAAGAAGAGGTTTCAGCTCCACTTAACATCATTATTTTTTGATTAGGAATCAACTTCACACTAGAAGAACCAAAATCATTTCCTGAATCTACCATTCCAGTTGATGTTGCTGTCAATTGAACATTCATAGTATTTGCTAAGTCTGTCACATCTTTGGCAAAAGTTGCAGATTCATTGTCTCCTTTTGCGATAATTAATGTTCCTCTGTCATAGTTTTTACCAGCTAAAGAAAACGGATTTTCAGCGTAACGTACTCTAATTCCTTTTTGAAGCAAACTTGTCATAAATCGAGCATCTTTCATGCTGTTCCAATCGCACAAATAGGCGTAAGCGCCAGCAACAATATCGTTTTTTACTGGTACAACCTTTTCAGCAAATCCAGAAATCAATGTTTCAGATGCAATTGCGTCTAATCCATACGCATAAGGCAATGACCAAGCTGTTATGTCATACGTTAAGGAATCGACTAATTTCGTTTTAGGTTCGAACAAAACGTTTACCAATGTGCCTTTGATTTGGTTGGTACTAATAATCAAATGATTTTCAGTTACCTTCATGCTTCCAGCAATTCTCGTGGCATAATTATATCCTTTCACACTTGCTCCACCACCAAATGAATAGGTGATTTTGTGACCATCTAATAATTTTCTTAAATCTTGAATTCTATCTGGATTTCCGCCGACAATAAAACTTTTGTATTTATAATTTTTATTATTTGCGAAATTTTGGAATTCTGTAATCAATTTTTGAGATTGAAGATGCGCATATTCCACAGTTGACAATCCTGCTGTATGGTGGTGTTGAATACGATCGACTAACGTTAATGTATCTCCATCACGATTGATAACTCCTAACCCAGCACTTGAGCTTCCACCTTGCTCGTATGTCATTCCAATTGCCCCAGAAAAAATAGGGTAGGTGTCACCATAACTTGGATAAAGTAGATCAAAGAATTCTTTTGTAAAGTAAAACCATCCATTTTGATCAAAATACTTCGCGTTATTTTTTCCAACGCCATTTTGAAATTCCCGCTGCCATTTTGTAATTACTTCATGGTATGGTTCTGCTGCAGGAGCAAAATAATAAGGTTCATTGATACTTTGTTCGTGGAAGTCAGCATGAACGTGAGGCAACCATTGATTATACAATGCGATTCGTTCTTGAGATTCTTTTTGTGTAAGCCAAGCCCAATCTCTATTTAAGTCAAATAGATAATGGTTTGGGCGTCCACCTGGCCATGGTTCGCTATGTTCTGCGCTCATTCGGTCCACGTTCATTTCTTTGTTTTGGTATTGATTGAACCAGTTCACATAGCGATCTCTTCCATCAGGATTGATACATGGATCTAAAATCACAACTGTATTTTTTAACCACTCTTGCTTTTGGGTAATCAGTTCATAGGCTGTCAACATTGCAGCTTCAGTGCCCGAACTTTCATTACCGTGAACGTTATAACTCAGCCAAACAAGCGTAATTTTTTCATCCTTGTTCAAATTGCCATGATCTGCTTTTATTTGCTCTAAATTCTTTAAATTTTCTTCTGATGAAATATAGGCTACAAGCAATTCTCTGTGCTCATTTGTCGTTCCATATTGCTCCAAACGAACATTATTTGGAGCGTTTTTCTCTAGTTGTTTGAAGTAATCAACAACTTGATGATGGCGCGAAAAATAGGTTCCTATTGGATAGCCAAGAAATTGATCTGGTGATTGTAAGGTTTGACTGTTAATTGAAAAAACAACAAGTGTTAAGATCGAAAGAAGGGAACGTTTTAGCATTCAGATTAAATTTTTGATTCATCCAAATTTAATGATTAGTTTGAAATAGGGGGTGGAATGGTGAAAATGGTTTCGTTGAGGTGAGAATTTTGTTTTGGAAAGTCTCTCGCTGATAGAGCAGAAATGCGTAGAGGGGGATTTGAAGGATTTATAAAAATAGAAATAAGAGTTAAACGAGAAGTTGAAAAATGAAAAGAAATCAGTCCTTGTAAACGTTGAGGATTTCATCAATATCATCTTTTAAACCTGGTAATTTGGATGTTATTATATCCCAAACTATTTCCCAATCGACTCCAAAGTAATCATGAATTAAAACATCTCTGGTACCAGCCATTTTCTTCCATTCAACGTGTGGATTTTCTAATTTAAAGTCTTCAGGTAGTTTTTTAGTAGCTTCTCCAATAATTTCCAAGCTTCTAATAACTGCCCGAGTTAATGTTTCATCTGTTAAAAATTGTTCTTCAGAAAGTCCATTCGTATGTTTCAATACATAATTTATTTCATCTGAAATATGATGTAAGAAATCACGCAGCGATAACATATTCTACTTCTTTCATTATTTTTGGTCCAATATAAGGACTCAAAGACTGAGGTGTGAGTAATTCGATTTTTCTACCTAATATTTCCTGAAGATAATAGGCCAAATCGATGTAATTATCAAAGGATTTCTCACCTTTTTTAAATTCCACAATGAAATCAACATCACTCAATTCTGTTGCTTCATTTCTTACAAATGAGCCAAATAAACCAATACGCAAAACACCAAAGCTTAGGATTTTTGATTTATGCTCTTGCAAAATTTGCAATAAAATTGATTTGTCTTTGACAGAAAAGCTCATGCCATAAATGTAGAGATAAAAAATAAACTAAGATAAATTATTATCGATAAAATTTGAGATGGGTTTTTATTAGAGATTTTAGAGTTTAAAAGTAATGTAATTAGTATTGAGTATGATATCTCCCCCTGATAGCGAAGAAATGGGCAGAGGGGAGAAAAATGATTATTGAAAAAAGAAATTTCAGAATAAGTCTATTTAATTTTAAGATCTTGAGGTCGCAAAATGCCACTTTAAGATTTTCATTTCTTATTTCGTTACGTTTTTAATAAAAAAGCGAATAACTTAAGTTAACTTCTTTTAATTATAATAATCAGACTAAGAATTAATAAAGAGATGCATGAATATGTAATGAGTTCTTTAATTTTTAATGTATATTCAATTCTCATTTTATTGCTAAATAAAATAATAAAATAGCTAATTATTATAATTATTTCTGTTATTCCCACAAGGTTTATTTCAACTAAAAATAGTCTTCGAAAAATTTCGTAAAAACCAAGACTTAACAAAAAGAAAAGTGAAAGTTTTATTTTACGGAGACTTAAAAATGAACCTATCACACCAAAGAATATATATAAGATTATTGTCCAGTTGTAATAAAAATATTTTACACCTATAAATTCAGAATTTGTAAATTCAAATTTACGTAAAACACTTTTATAACCTAAATATAAAAAGAGAGTAAGAACTAATGAAATTGCGATTCCATAGATGAAATTAATCCATTTCATAGTTCAAGTTTTTAATAATAATTTTCAATTCTTTACTGATTATGATTGTGACGATTTCAAATTATCCCCTTCACTCTCAACAATTCATCTAACGCTTCAATATCAGAATATAACACATCTCTTGCCTTACTTCCTTGGAATGCACCAATGATTCCCATACCTTCTAATTGATCAACGATTCTTCCTGCGCGGTTGTATCCCAATTTCAATTTACGTTGTAATAAACTAGCAGAACCTTGTTGATTGATAACAACTATTCTCGCTGCATCGGCAAACATTACGTCTAATTCATTCATATCGATATCACTTCCGCCATCGCCACCTTCACCTACATATTCTGGTAAAAGCAATGCCTCTGGATAAGCACGTTGATTTCCAATGAAGCTACAGATTTCTTCCACTTCTGGAGTGTCAACAAATCCACATTGTAAACGTTGAATATCTTGCCCTGTAGAAATAAGCATGTCACCACGTCCAATTAATTGATCTGCACCAGATGCATCTAAGATGGTTCTTGAATCGATTTTCGATAATACTCTAAATGCAATACGCGC
>CANNKP010000190.1 GCA_947505255.1 Flavobacteriales bacterium | reverse complement strand
TCCTTGTACTGCTGAACTCCATCTTTCAATAGAATTTGATCTATTGGAGTTATCCACAAGATTAGAATAATCAAAACAATGGCCAGCCAAAATAAAAGGTCGCACTTTAGGGGTCAAATTTTTCAAAGGATAAAACAACACGCTCCATCCAATATGATAATCTGTGCGATTAGCGAAATTTTCAACATCGCTTGTTATATAATCAAAGAACCAATCAGAATTAACTTTATCTGCAAATTGCAAACGAAATTGCCCCCCAACACCAAATCCAGTGCTTCCTGTTTTTCCTTCATTAAAAGAACTAATAGTGGTTCTTACTCCGCCACTTATAATTCCACCCTGATTATTCTTAATTGTAAGAGATTGTGAATGTGCAATTGATATAAACATTGTGCAACAAACGATTAGTAGTTTCATGTTGTTCGTTTATGAGGTTAACATTCAAACGCAAAGATATTTGAATTAGTATGATAAATCATTTATTGATTTTCAAAATTGATTATAAACAAAAAATGCAGCACTTCCGCACTGCATTTCAACTATTTTTAATTTTAATTATTCTCCGAATTTTTCAATTACTTGAGACGTAACTCCTGTATTAGAGAATCCTCCATCATGGAATAAATTCTGCATTGTAACATATCTTGTTAAATCTGAGAAAAGTGTGATGCAATAATCTGCACACGCATCTGCATCAGCGTTTCCTAATGGTGACATCATTTCAGAAAAACTAATGAATTCACTAAAACCTTTCACTCCACTTCCTGCAGTAGTCATTGTTGGAGATTGAGAAATTGTGTTCACACGTACTTTCTTATCTACACCATATTGGTATCCAAAACTACGTGCAATTGATTCTAAATAAGCTTTATTGTCAGCCATATCATTGTAATCTGGGAACACACGTTGTGCAGCAATATACGTTAAAGCAACGATTGAACCCCACTCATTCATGGCGTCTAATTTCTTCGCTGTTTGCATCACTTTGTGAAAAGAAAGCGCCGAAACATCTAATCCTTTCATCGTATAATCATAATTCTGTGCAGTATAATGATTCCCTTTACGCACATTCACTGACATCCCAATTGAATGAAGAATAAAATCTATCTTTCCACCAAGAATTTCCATTGATTCTGAGATCAATTTCTCTAGATCTTCAACACTAGTTGCATCAGCCGCGATAACTTTAGATCCAGTTTTATCAGCAAGCGCATTTATTTCACCCATTCTCATTGCAATAGGTGCATTTGTCAAAACAAATTGAGCTCCTTGCTCGTGAGCTTTTTCAGCAACATGCCAAGCAATCGATTGACTGTTTAGTGCACCGAAAATAATTCCTCTTTTTCCTTTCAATAAATTATTCGCCATCTTCGTTTAATTTGGGACAAATATAACGTAGAAATCTGAATTGGAAGGAAGGATTTTAATTTTAATCAATTAACAATTTTCGAAAAAAGACAAAAGTTAAAAAGTAGAGCGTATGCCGAGGGACAGTCGAAGTGGGAGTTTACTTTTCACTTATACCTCAATTTCTAAACCGTCATACGCAACAAATACATTTTTAGGCAACGATTCTTCAATCTCACTGTGTTTACCGAACAAATGAGAAATATGTGTTAAATACGCTTTTTCAGGTTGAATAATCGCAATAAAAGCGAGTGCCTCCTCTAAATTAAAATGAGAAATATGTTCTGAACGGTGCAAGGCATTAATAATTAAAATTTTAGTGCCCTTAACTTTTTCAATTTCTGCTGGCGCGATTGTTTTAGCATCTGTTATATAGGTAAAATCATTGATGCGATATCCAAATACAGGCATTTTATAATGCATTACTTCAATCGGCGTAATCATTGGTCCATCAGGTAATTGAAAAGGATTATTCTCAATTCTATTCAAATGAACACTAGGTATTCCTGGATAATTATCGTTGGAAAAAACATAATGAAATTCTTTCTTTAATGCCATTTCAACCCGTTCAGTGCAAAAAATTTCCATGTCCCTTCTTTCGCAATAATTAAATGCACGAACATCATCCATTCCAGCAACATGATCTTTGTGTTCATGGGTATAAACAATGGCACGTAATGATTTTACCTTTTCTCGCAGCATTTGTTGCCTAAAGTCAGGGCCAGTATCAATAACATAATTCTGACCCATAACAGAAATTAAAATTGACGCTCTTAGTCTTTTGTCTAATGAATCAGTTGATGTACAAACATCACATTCGCAAGCAATAACAGGTACACCTTGAGAAGTTCCAGAACCGAGAATCGTTATTTTCATTTGAACAACATTTTAGATTTCAAGCTTTTGAACGAATAATTTTAACTAAAAATAAAATCCAACCAATAATCATTAACACGCCTCCAAGCGGAGTTACTGGCCCCAAAAACTTCAATGAAACACCCAGCATTTCTTGTATGGCAAGAAAATAAATTGAAACTGAAAACATAAGAACTCCAGCAAAAATAAACTGAATTGGTCGTTTCAATGAAAACTGAAATTTATCTGCCGACAATCCTAAAATTAAAAATGCCAATCCATGATAAATCTGATACCTCACTCCTACTTCAAACGTATTCAACTTTTCAGGGGTTAAATGTTCTTTTAATCCATGTGCACCAAAAGCACCGAGGATAATAGCAATCACCATCATCACAACCCCAATAATCACTGCCGATTTATTCATTTTCTGTTTGTTTTAAATTCAACGTAAATTCAAGAACTTCTTGCCAACCTTGCCATTTACCATAATTCCCAATTGTTTCGTTGTGCCAAATAAAGACAAAATCGCCACCAAATCGTTTAACTTCATTAAATAATTTTGAAATAACCACTTTAGATTCTTCAGGAGAAATACATAAATATTCATTCAAAGTCCCATCCATATATACAAATGGATGAATAATCAAATCTGAAATACAATTTTTTGACAAATCAAACCATTTATGAGGTCGTGCTGTGCCAGATCTAAAACCTACCTTTTCAGCAAATCCCATTGTATAGTCATGCTTGATTCCCATGGATGATATGGTTGTATAAGTAACCGGGAGTTTTAATTTTAAGAAATGTTGTCGCGAATTTTCAACATCTTGGTGAAGAATAAATTCTAACCGTTCTTTTTCATTTAAGAAATGATACTCATAACTGTTTGATTTATAACTTGGGTGAATTCCAACAGTAGTCGATAAATCCATTTTACGAATTAAACGCTGATGACGCACATTTTTATAAGATATATTTTTATCAAATTTGGCGTAATCGCCCAAAAGCCAAAACATATTTACCTTAAACCCACGGTTTGCAATGGATAAAATGTAATCATATGTATCATACGGATCTGTTTTTGACCCATCCAATACTAAATCCCTTTCTTTTAAGCGAAGACTATTTCTATTCAGTATATCCTTTGACGTTGAAAGCCATTTTCTCCAACCTGTTTTAAGCTGATACGCATATGCATTGTCAATATCAAAAGTTGGACGAATTTCTACTTTATGTGTTTGATTTTGGAAAACAATTAATTCATGCTGATTTAAAAAATTCAAAAAAGCTACAGCCCATCTATCACACATTGCTTTATCTAACCAATGATAACGCTCCAGCACACTGTTTCTTACTTGAAAACGACCATGTTCATCTTCCAACGTTGAAGTATATTCTTCCATTCGTGACAGCACAAAAAAGATACTTCCTAATGGATCAATAATACCATGGATTTTCAAACAATCCTCCTTTTCGTACATACCTGAATGAATATCATAAATGATGATTTCTTCATCAAATAAAATAGTTGACGGAATAAGTTGAATTATGTTTTCAAAATAACGCTCTGAATAATTGATTTTCTTGAACTCAGATGCAATAAACGTATGATGATCATTCGTTAAAGTATACTCCAAACCTCGCTCTTTGAACACAAAATCTAATGTGTACAATAAACGTTCTGAAATAGCTTCAACAAAGATTTGAATCATATTATTTATAAATCTTCAATTATTTTCTCACAAATGAACTGAGCCGCTTGACCATTTCCATACAATTGAGGGTATGTGAAATCTGTTTTTTCTATCAAATTATCAAAACCTTCTAAAATGCGCTTTTTTGAAGCATCAACAAGTATCGCATTGCCATTTTCCACAATTTCCACCCATTCTGTTTGCGGACGTAAAATCAAACACGGTTTTTCAAAAAAGAAAGCCTCTTTTTGCAAGCCACCACTATCGGTAATTATAAGTCGTGCATTTTTCTCCAAGGAAATTATATCAATAAATCCAGCTGGTGGGACAATTTTAAAATGCGTGTTAGATTCAATTTTACCATATAATTGAGCGCTCAATTGATCTTTCATTTTACTTTTAGTGCGCGGATGAATTGGTAAAACAATATCAAAACCTGAATTTTCTTGAATTTCATACAAAGCAGAAAATATCTGTTCCATATTCTCAGCAATATCTGTATTAGAATCTCTGTGAATAGTTGTTAAGATATACTTATTTTTCTCAATTCCGATTTGCTCTAAAATGGTTGAATTCTTATCCGATACATCAGAGAAATAGAGACTATTATCAAACATTACATCACCACAATGATACACTTTTGGATGATTCGCTGTTGCTTTATGTCCATCGTGCAACTTAAACCCTTCATTTTTGAGATTCTCTAAACCAGTAATCGAAGGCGTAAACAAAAGTGTCGACATGTGATCACATGCAATGCGGTTTACTTCTTCTGGCATCGCTTTGTTAAAACTTCTCAAACCTGCTTCAACATGAATGACTGGAATGTGAATTTTTGTCGCTGCTAATGCGCCTGCTATTGTTGAATTTGTATC
>CANNKP010000189.1 GCA_947505255.1 Flavobacteriales bacterium | reverse complement strand
ATTCATTTCAATTTACCGAATGATATGCAACAACAAATCAAGTTCACTTGAATTTGTTGTGGAATAAAATGAGGCAATACTTGAGGTACGAAAGGATTGAATTGAAATGAAGTTGTTCAAGGTTCCTCGTTTTGGGGTTCATGAAATAATCCCCCTCTCTCCGCAATGAAATGAAGGAAGATGGGATGAGAACCCGGGGTTCGAGACGAAGTCCATCGAAAACTGACGTTAGGAAGTTGAGATAATCCCCCTCTCTCCGCAATAATTAATGAAATTATTTAATCACTCAGTCAACTCCCCACAAATACTATTATCTAGTTCTTTTACCAATTTATTTTGGTCTGCTTCATTCGCCAGCAAAAACATCAATTTGGTCAAAGCGGCTTCTGTGGTTAAGTCCTTCCCACTGATAACACCAATTTTGCTAAAGAACGAACTCGTTTCGTATTTTCCTTGTTGCACTGAACCAGAACTGCATTGTGTAATATTTAATACAATTCCACCGGCTTCAATATAATGGCCGATTAATTTTCTAAATGCATTGTCGCTAGGAGCATTTCCTGCGCCAAATGTTTCCAAAATAATTGCATCAGTAAGTGTGCGATCAAATAAACTTTTGTAGGCTTCTACAGGAAATCCAGGGTAAATTTTCAATAACCCAACTCGTTGACTCATGTTTGGTAAATAAACCAAATCGTTTAATTTCGTGCGGAATAATTTATCATGATTGTATTCAATATTGATTCCTGCTTTTGCAAGTTCTGAATAATTAGGAGAACTAAACGCTTCAAATTGATTGGCTGAAATTTTCGAACTTCTATTTCCACGGTATAACGAATATTCAAAATAAACAGCAACTTCTTGAACTATCGGTTGACCTTGTCCATCTTTATCAGCAGCAATTTCAATTGCCGTGATTAAGTTTTCCTTGCCATCTGTTCGAATTGTTCCAATTGGCAACTGAGAACCTGTGAAAATGACTGGTTTCTTTAATCCTTGCAACATGAAACTCAATGCTGAAGCAGAAAAAGCCATTGTATCAGAACCATGTAAAATTACAAAACCATCAAATTCCTCATAATTATCTTTTACCATTTGAGCCATTTGAACCCAATGCAACGGATTCATCTCCGAGGAATCAATTGGTTCTTGAAAACTAAAGGTTGTCAATTCAACGTTCAACCGGTGAATTTCTGGAACGTGTTTGTGAATATGGTTAAAATCAAAACTTTTTAACTGTCCAGATTCAGGATCTTTAATCATCCCGATTGTTCCTCCAGTATAAATGATCAGTATTTTTGGTTTTGATGGTGTCATTTCAACTTAATTTAAAAAGTTCTTTCGCATTCGCAGTTGTTGTATCAGCGATTACGTTCAAGGTACATTGTTTCACATCTGCCAATTTTTCAGCAATGTGCAATAAATAAGCGCTTTCATTTCGTTTACCTCGATGAGGAGTTGGAGGTAAATAAGGTGAATCTGTTTCCAAAATCATTTCACTTAAATCAATTTCTTTCAAAACAAGGTCCAATTCTGCTTTTTTATAGGTTAAAACCCCGCCGATTCCGATTTTGAACCCACCATAATTTTGAATTCTTTTTGCTTGTTCAACAGTACCTGTAAAGCAATGAAAAACACCCGTTAAACGTTCATCATTTAATTCATCTACTATTTCAAAAATTTCATCAAATGCTTCTCGCGCATGAATGACAATTGGCAATAACAATTCTTTCGCCCAAGCAATCTGTATTCTAAAAGCTTCTGCTTGTTCATTTTGAAATGTTTTATCCCAATACAAATCCATTCCAATTTCTCCCACAGCATAATTTTTTCGATCAAACAAATTCTTTCGAATTATTTCCAAGTTCAACTCCCAATTGGCATCCACTGAACCAGGATGCAAACCCATCATAGGCAAACAATTTTGTGGAAATTGTTGACACAAATTATACATCGGTTCGATTGACTCCAGATCAATATTTGGCAACAAAAGGATTTCTACTCCAGCATTGATAGCACGTTCAACAACAGCAGTTCTATCCTCGTCAAATGATGGTGAAAATAAATGCGTATGGGTATCTATGAAAAACATACTAAAAAAGTGAGATGCTCAGTCCAACTTGAAATAAATTCAATTGTGAACTCAAACGATGCGAAAAAAGCCCATTTAAATTGTAAGAACCATACAATGACCAATTTCTGATTCCTATGCGCACATGGGCTGAATAAATTAATCTATTTATATCAGTAAAATCATAACTTTTATGGTAAATTTTCCCATTCTCACCAGTGGAAATTGTTTTAGAAAAGAGGTTCAATTGGTAACCAACTCTTCCGCCGATGTGCACTTTGAAGTGTTTCCAGCCTTTTGTTCGAAATCGAAATTCTAATGGGACAGAAAAGGAATTCCCGCCCAAATAATTTTTATCAAAAGTTGAAGTTGAATCTTTCAATTGAAAGGTAGTAAAGGAATTTGTTGAATCTACAACAAATAAATTATTGTGTTGAACACGAAATAATGAATGTGTCATGCCAGTTCCAAATGAAACAGTATTTCCCTTGGTAATTGGAATATCAAAAATAACATTTGTGTTTAGGCCAATTGAATTCCAATTGTTCTTAAAAGCTTTTTGATCTCCATTCCAAGTGTTATAGGTTAAATCAAAAATCAATCGGTCATATTTAGGAACTTTTTCGGGAATAGCAGGTCTAATTCCTGTATTAAACCACATTAAACCGGGTCGAAAACGGGAAATCAAATCACCTTCACTCGTGTATTGCGCAATTGATTTATTTGCAATCAAAAGAATAAATGAAAAAAATAGTAGTTTAACCATGTTCATTTAATTTTTTTTCCCAATTCCATGCGTCATTAATTGCATCGGCAACTGTATATTTGGCTTCCCAATTTAAGAGTTGATTAGCCTTTTCTGCATTGGCATAAATTTCAATTACATCACCATCTCTTCGGTCTGCAAATTGCCAATTCAACTTCAATCCAGCAATTTTTTCAAAAAGATTTATGACTTCCAAAATACTCGTTCCTTGTCCTGTTCCAATGTTAACTGCCTCTAAACATTCACCTGACTTATTTTCTAGAAAATGCATTGCTTTTACATGAGCTTCTGCTAAATCACACACATGAATATAATCGCGAATACATGTGCCGTCTTTAGTCGGATAATCATTTCCAAAAACCAATAACTTTTCTTGTTTCCCGATTGCCGTCTGTGTTACAAATGGCAACAAATTGTTTGGTTTCCCAATTGGAAATTCACCTATCAAACTTGATGGATGCGCCCCAACCGGATTGAAATAACGTAAATTGATTATTTTAAACGCTTTGTTACTGCGTTGAACATCGAATAAAATTTGTTCTCCAATGAACTTCGTGTTTCCATAAGGAGAATTTGGTTCACTTTTTGGCGTATTTTCCGATACCTCTTTAAGACCTAAAGGTTCGCCATAAACAGTACAAGAGGAAGAAAAAACAAAGTTGTTCACCTTATATTTCAAGGCTAATTCACACACTGTTACCAGTCCCAAAATATTATTTCGGTAGTATTTAAGCGGATCAGCAACAGATTCCCCAACTGCCTTATATGCAGCGAAATGAATAATTCCTTTAAAATTATACCGTTCGAAAAGTTCTTCTAAGGCCAATTTATCACAGACATCAATTTCATAATAAATGAGGCTTTCTCCAATCAATTCAGTTAAGTCGTTGATTACCGATTTTTTTGAATTTCTGAAATCATCCACAATAATAGGGTGATATCCAGCTTTCACGAGCTCCACAACAGTATGAGAACCAATGTAGCCAGCGCCTCCAGTTATTAATATCGTATTGTCGTTTTTCATTCAATCCAAAGGTAACATAAATTGAATAATTATTAATCCTAGTACTTTTTGAATATAGGATTTATTATAAAATGAACCAAACCATAAGTAATTTGTTTATTAGTTATGAAAATATTAATACTTGGTTTATTACTTATAGGAGTAAGCTCGTCGATGATGATTGAAACGAATTTTTCATTGACAATAACAATCAATGGTTTTTCTTCCAATGAAGGGAAAGCATCCATTGCGATTTATCGAGTTTCAGATGATTTCCCTGGTGAAAAGACACAATACAAAGGAAAGATTGTTGCAATCGAGAATAAAAAAGCAATTGTAATTTTTGAAAATCTACCTAAAGCAAAATATGCTGCTGCAGTTTATCATGACAAAAATAAAAATGGAATTTTGGATAAAAACATGTTTGGCGTTCCAACAGAGAAATATGGTTTTTCTAATAATGCACGTGAAACATTCAGTGCACCATCCTTTGAAAGTGCAGCTGTTAATCTAGACAAAACGAAGTCGATAGCTATTTTTGTGAAATAGATTCACTCAAATTTTTATAATAATTATAGAGCTCTAATTGTGCATGAAATGGCTTCCCGACTGCTTTTCGATAGACATTTTTTAAATCCTTTCGAAATAATCTAGATTTTACACTTCCCCGCCATTGATAATTAAAAATAGTATCAATTTCAGCTTGTAATTCTGAACTCAATATCGGCACAGCAACTTCGATTCGTTTATCTAAATTTCGTTCCATCCAATCTGCACTACTGATGTAATACAACGGTTTTTGATTATTACAAAAAATCATGAAACGCGTATGTTCAAGATATCGATCTACAATACTAATTGCTGTGATATTTTCACTTTGACCTTTTACTCCAGGAATGAGACAACAAATCCCTCTGATGATCATTTCTATTTTAACTCCTGCTTGACTTGCTTCATATAATTTTTCGATCATTTTTCGATCTGTCAAATTATTCAATTTCAATCGAATTAATGAAGGTAAACCATTTTTAGCATT
>CANNKP010000188.1 GCA_947505255.1 Flavobacteriales bacterium | reverse complement strand
GCTTCTGGATCATAGGCGCAAATTGTAGCTCCTTCTTTCGTTAAAGCGTCAATCATATACAATGCTGGAGCTTCACGAATATCATCAGTGTCTGGTTTAAAAGCCAATCCCCAAAGCGCAATCTTTTTGCCTTCCAAATTTCCTCTAAAGTAGTTTTTGATTTTCGGCAAAAGAATCGTTTTTTGACTTTCATTCACATTCATTACAGCTTTCAAAATTTCAAATGAAAAAGCATTTTCATTTCCAGAATTTACGAGAGCTTGAACGTCTTTCGGGAAGCATGAACCACCATAACCAATTCCGGGAAAAAGAAAACGTTTTCCAATACGATCATCAGAACCAATACCGATGCGCACTTTATCAACATCCGCTCCAACCAACTCACAGAAATTGGCAATTTCATTCATGAACGTAATTTTGGTCGCCAAAAACGAATTTGCAGCATATTTTGTCAATTCAGCCGACTTTTCATCCATAAATAATATCGGATTTCCTTGTCGCACAAATGGCTTATACAATTGTTCCATTATTTTCTGTGCTTTTTCAGATGAACTTCCAATTACCACTCTATCTGGCTTCATGAAATCATCAACAGCAAAACCTTCTCTTAAAAATTCCGGATTGGAAACGACATCAAAATCAACTGACGCATTTTTCGCAATCATATTGTGCACTTTTTCTGCAGTACCAACAGGAACCGTACTCTTATCTACAATAACTTTATAATCAGTCATTATCTTTCCAAGTTGTTCAGCAACTCCTAAAATATAGGATAAATCTGCAGAACCATCTTCACCTGGAGGTGTTGGCAATGCTAAAAATATTATTTCAGCATCCTTAATCCCTTCAACTAAATCAGTTGTAAAGTTTAATCGATTCGCTTTTATATTTCGTTCAAATAAAACAGAAAGATTGGGCTCATAAATAGGTATTTCACCCTTCAGCATCTTGTCAACCTTATTTTTGTCAATATCAATACAAACAACATGATTACCCGTTTCAGCGAAACATGTTCCAGTGACTAATCCAACATAACCTGTACCAACAACTGCAATTTTCTTCATACTCTCAATTTGGGATCTGGGATTATTGTTGATTAATAAATTCCGCAACAGAAGAACAAATAAGATCCAATTGCTCTTCTTCCATTTCTGTATGAATTGGCAAAGAAATCACTCTTTCTGTTAACCAGTCTGTAATTGGAAGAATCGTATTTTCACTACCAAATGCCGAGAACATTTTTTGTCTATGTGCAGGAACCGGATAATAAATCATAGAAGGAACATCTTTTGTTGCTAAAAAAACATTCAACGCATCGCGATCTAATCCTTCTAATTTCAGTGTATATTGATGAAAAACATGGTTCGATTCTTTTCCTCTAACTGGAGTAATAATTTGATTAAACGCAGAAAAGAATGCATCGTAATAATCTGCGACCTTTCTTCTTGCAATAATATATGAATCTAACTCTCTTAATTTAATTCTTAAAACAGCGGCTTGAATGCTATCCAAACGTGAATTACATCCAACGACATCATGGTAGTAACGTTTACTTTGACCATGATTGGCAATCATTCTCATTTTAGCAGCTAATTCATCATTATTCGTGCAAATTGCACCACCGTCGCCATAACAACCAAGATTTTTTGAAGGAAAGAATGACGTACAACCAATGTCGCTGATTGTGCCTGTTTTAGAAACCGTTCCATCTTCATGATAATAATCACTACCGATTGCTTGCGCATTATCTTCAACAACAAATAAATTATATTTTTTAGCAATTTTATTAATTGCATCCATATTTGCTGCTTGCCCATATAAATGTACAGGAACAATAGCTTTGGTTTTATCTGTAATAGCTGCTTCAATCGCAGTTGGATCGATACAAAAAGTATCTTTATCCACTTCAACAAAAACGGGTTTCAATCCAAGCAAGGCCATTACTTCAGTCGTAGCAATATAGGTGAATGACGGAGTAATAATTTCATCACCCGGTTTTAAATCTAGCGCCATTAACGCAATTTGCAAAGCATCTGTTCCATTTGCGCAAGGAATAACGTGCTTTACGCCAAGATACGATTCCAATTCACTTTGGAAAGAACTAACTTCTGGTCCATTAATGAATTGTGCATTTTCAATAACGTTCATAATTGCTGAATCAATCGCAGGTTTTATCTTCTGATACTGCGATATAAGATCAACCATTTGTATTTTTTTCATCTACGGATGGTGTTAACGAATTTAAGAGGATAAAGATAATTTATAATTATGAATATCTGTTTTAAGACGAAAGAATTTTGAGCGTTTAAGAATGGATATTTCTTGATTTATTATCATTCATTCAATAATTTATACATTTTACATTTTTTAGCAATAAAACCAATAAAATGCGTTTAAATTTGACGCATGAAAAATAGCATTCTCACACTCTCTTTTTTTCTTATTGGCATTTTCTCCTTTGGGCAGCGAAATGTGAAGGATTCAATTATTGGTACTCCATGGGTTGGAGTACATTATGGTGGCAATTGGACATCAGGTGACTTAGCAGATAATTTCGGTTACATGAGTCATGTAGGATTTTTAGCAGGTTATAAAACAAACAAAAATTGGTTTTTAGGATTCGATGCTAATTTTATATTCGGAAATCAAGTGCGGGTTACAGGTTTATTTGATGATTTAGTTGACTCTTATGGTAACATTACAGATGTCAACGGAGATATTGCAAAAGTACTTGTTTATGCACGTGGATTTAATGCCAACTTCGCCATAGGAAAAGTATTTCCGATTTTAAGCCCTAATAAAAACTCAGGTATTTTTGTGCATGCAGGAATGGG
Source organism: Flavobacteriales bacterium (assembly GCA_947505255.1). Classification (GTDB taxonomy): domain Bacteria; phylum Bacteroidota; class Bacteroidia; order Flavobacteriales_D; family Crocinitomicaceae; genus M0103. Next base: position 2,080 of record CANNKP010000188.1, on the reverse strand, counting down.
TTATTTACTGCATCACATTCGCATTGAAACACAAGATCAAGTAGTACCTCAGATTGAATTAGATTATAAGAAAGGTTATGATCGTTTGACTATAGGACCAAATATTCATGAATTTGTAGGCTATTCTTTCATGTCTAATGGTGGATATTTAAATTTTTATGGAGGTTTTTATTTCCAACAAGGGTTCACTAAAAATCAACGTACCATCAATTTTGATCAACCAGAAATTCCAGTTTCAACGGCAACAAAATTGGATATTCAATATGGTTTTAAATTCGGTTGGTTTATCCCTTTCTACAAACGTTTGCCGAAAGATTATTATTTCGATTGATGCACATTCTCTACAATATTGGCATTAAATGTTATGAAGCGGTACTTCATATTGCGGCAAACTTTAATCCAAAGGCCAAATCGTGGGTAAAAGGACGTGAAGATTATTTTAAGCATCTTCCGATAGTTCCTGACAAAAAAGTTTTTTGGTTTCATTGTGCATCATTGGGCGAATTTGACATGGCTTTACCTATAATGAATAGTTTGAAAGAAAAATATCCTTCTACGTTTATTTTGGTTAGTTTCTTTTCGCCATCAGGTATGGAGCATTATCACAAACGCATTCATTCTGTTGATTTAGCGGTTTATTTACCAAGTGATAGTCCAAATAACGCTAAACAATTTATTGACCATTTCAAACCTGAAAAAGCCTTCTTCGTGAAGTATGAATTTTGGTCAAATTATATTTTTGAAGCCAAAAAACAACATGTTCAGGTATTCTCCTTGTGTTCCATTTTTAGAGACGATCATCGCTTCTTCAAATGGTATGGTGGATTTTTCAGAGATACATTAAGACAAATTGACTTCTTTTATACGCAAAATGAACGTTCTTCTTTATTACTTGCAGATATTGGAATTACCAACTTCACTACTACTGGTGATACCCGATTTGATCGTGTTATAGAAAACAAAAAACAGCTCATTCCTAATGAAAAAATCGAATCTTTTTTAAAAGGGGAAAAAGCAATTATATTAGGAAGTACGTGGCCAAAAGATGAAGAAATCCTAATTCCTTTTATTTTAAAGAACTCGACTCAAAAATTCATTCTCGCACCTCATAGTATTGATGAAGCGCATATTGTTTCGATTGAACAACAATTAACTGGAAAGACACAAAGATTTTCAGACGAATCGTTTTCAGATTCACAAGTTTTAATTCTAAATACAATAGGTAATCTTTCAAATGCCTATTCATACGGAAAGATTGCATATATCGGGGGTGGATTTTCTGGAAATTTACATAACATTTTAGAGCCCGCAGTTTTTGGACTACCAGTTGTTTTCGGTCCGAAATTTAAACGCTTCCCTGAGGCAAGTATGTTTATCCATGCTGGAATTGGTTTTACCGTGAATAATTCATCAGAATTCGAAACTACAATTAACGAAATTGAACAAAATATCGCTGAACTTTCTCAAAAAACAGCAGCAACAGTTTTAAAAAATAAAGGTGCTTCGGTCAAAATTATTTCACATTTGGAAAACAATTTTGGCCTTTCATAACTGCTAACCATTCCAATTCAAAACTGACATTTTTATATCTTCCCTTTCCTTGTTATAATTCACTTGAACTTCACGAATTAGCGCATCTAATGAATTCCATTTTAGTGATTTATTTGGTGAAATAGCAATAATCTCTCTCGCCGGAACCGCTTCATCTGAGCCATTCCTTGTTTTGATTGACCTTAATTGTTTCCTCTGTTGCTCGGTTAAATGATAATTTTTAGGAACCAGAGTATAACCGCCATTCTGCTCAACCATTTTCATTAATAGTTCAATATTTCCGCCTTCATAATTCCAAGAATCTGATTCATTATCCTCTTTAATTTCACAAAATTGGATCATTTGGGTTCGCAAACAATTCCCTTTACTCAACAACCAGGGATGTAAATCATTTAGGTCATTCGTTAAGATTGTTTTATTTTTTAAACTTGGGCAAAATGCTAGAATTTCTTCTTTAAAGAGTGGAATTGTTCTCATTTTTGAATCATTAAGAGGTCCCGCCAAAATAGCCATGTCCAATTCTTTTCGC
>CANNKP010000187.1 GCA_947505255.1 Flavobacteriales bacterium | reverse complement strand
TTCTCGCGCCAGATCGACATTGAATAATCACTTTGCCTTCTTTATTGATTGCATTGATGTTGTTTGGAATTTCTGCTAATGGAATTAATAAACCATTTAAGGTACAAATTTCGTTTTCATGTGGCTCTCTTACATCAATCAATTGAAAATCTTCATTGTTATCAATCATTTGTTTTAATTCCAATACAGTTACTGATCTCATACGATAAATTTGAATGTCAAAGTTAAAGTATTTCATTCAATTATTAAGCACAAAAAAACTCATCAGTTTTGACGAGTTTTTTTCGAATTTTTGACAATTTCAATTTTGGTTAAAATCCTTGAACACCATTTACGGTAGTATATTTCAAAATATTCTTCTTATCCGGATGAATTCTAGCAAAGGCCGATTGAACAGCAAGCGTTCCTTCATGGAATCCACACAAGATTAATTTCAACTTGTTTTCATACGTATTAACATCCCCAATAGCATAAATGCCTGGAATATTGGTGGAATAATCTAAGGTGTTGACTTTTATAGCATTTTTATCAATCTCTAATCCCCAATCAGCAATAGGTCCCAAACTTGGTTTCAATCCAAATAATGGAATCAAATGATCTGTTTCACGAATTATTTCACCGTCTTTTTGATGTGTTATGATTACACTTTCTAATTTATCACCACCATTAATACCAGTTACTTCAGCTTCAGTCACTAAAATAATTTTTCCAGATTCAGCCATGTCTATTACTTTTTGAACTGAATCTAAATGGCCTCTAAACGAACTACTTCTGTGCACTAAAACTACTTCTTTCGCAATGTTTTTTTCTGCAAGGAATATTGACCAATCCAAAGCTGAATCACCTCCTCCGGCAATTACAACTCTTTTCCCTCTGTAAAATTCAGGGTCTTTGATGATGTATTCAACGCCCTTGTCTTCGTATTTTTCTAATGAATCAATTGGCGGCTTTCTTGGTTCAAAAACACCCAAGCCACCAGCAATAATTACTATTGGTGCTTCATGTTTTGTGCCTTTTATCGTTGTAACAATGAATTTATCATCAGCTGTTTTGTCAATTGTCATAGCTGCTTCACCTAGAGTAAATCCGGGCTTAAATGGAGCTGCCTGTTCCATCAAATTGTCAATTAATTCTCCAGCTAAAATACTTGGGAATCCAGGGATATCATAAATAGGCTTTTTTGGATAAATTTCCGAACACTGACCACCAGGAAGCGGCAAAGAATCAATTAAATGACATTTTAATTTTAAAAGCCCTGCCTCAAAAACGGTAAATAAGCCAACTGGACCTGCGCCAATAATTATTATATCTGTTTGTATCATATGTTATCTCGAAAATATCGCCCAAAGTTAAACATAAGATCACTAAAAATCAATGAAACGAAATGTTTTTACAATTGATAGTTAAATAAATTTCTTCGCAAACTCCCAAATTACAACGCCTGCGCATACAGAAACATTTAAACTATGTTTTGTCCCAAATTGTGGTATTTCAATAATGTAATTAGACTCATCAATTACTTTTTGGTCAACACCATTCACTTCATTACCAAAAACAAGCGCAAATTTTGCATCGTTTAATGTGTCGATTTCATGTAAAAAGGTAGTTTTTTCTGTTTGTTCAATGCTACAAATTGAAACGCCAGCAACTTTTAATTCCTTCATTAGTTCATCAATCGATTGTCGGTATTCCCATTCTACAGTCGCTGTTGCGCCCAATGCAGTTTTTTGGATATCTCGATGAGGTGGGATTGCAGTTATTCCACATAAATAAATCTTTTCAACATTAAATGCATCAGCGGTTCTAAAGAAAGACCCAATGTTGTTTAAACTTCTGATATCATTCAGTATAACGATAATTGGAAATTTTTTTTGAAGCTTAAAATCTTCCTCAGATACGCGATCGAGCTCCCATAATTTAAGTTTTTTATTCATTTTGTTGAAAATATACAGCGAAGAAGTTTTGTCTACTCGTTGCTAGGCTTTAAATTTACCTACAAAAATCACAAAATCATTCCACTTGGCGACCAAAAAAGAAGAAAAAAGCGCGAACGAAACGCCTTTAATGAAGCAATACAATCAAATCAAGGCTCGTCATCCTCAAGCATTGTTATTGTTTCGCGTTGGTGATTTTTACGAAACTTTCGGTGAAGACGCTATTCGAACATCGAAAATATTAGGAATTACTTTAACAAAGCGCGGTGCAGGCTCACCTTCTGAAATTGAATTAGCTGGGTTTCCACATCATTCAATTGATACTTATTTGCCAAAATTAGTTCGGGCAGGTTTGAGGGTAGCTATCTGTGATCAGTTGGAAGACCCAAAAATGACCAAAACAATTGTCAAAAGAGGTGTTACAGAATTGGTTACTCCAGGCGTTTCTTTCAATGATAATGTTTTAGATAAGAATAAAAATAACTTTTTGTGTGCGATACATTTTGATAAAGACCAGCATGGAATATCATTTTTAGATGTTTCAACAGGTGAGTTTTTGGTTGCTCAAGGAAGTAAAGAATACATTGATAAATTGATTCAAGGATTTGAGCCAACAGAAATTCTTTATCAGAAAAATAAATCAAAAGAATATCAGGAACTCTTTGGCGATAAATATTATACCTTCCGTTTGGAAGATTGGGTTTTTACAAAAGATTTTTCAAATGAGTCACTTAATAATCATTTTGAGACAAAGTCTTTAAAAGGATTTGGCGTTGAAAATTTGAATTTGGCCGTTATTGCAGCTGGAGCGATATTGTTTTACCTGTCAGAAAATCAACAAAATAGACTTGGACATATTACTTCTATTTCACGTATTGAAGAAGAGAAATATGTTTGGTTAGATCGATTTACTGTTCGTAATTTGGAATTAATCAGTTCCCCACATGAAAATGCTACCACTTTAGCTGATATTCTAGATAAAACTAAAACCCCCATGGGAGGGCGCATGATGAAACGTTGGATTGTGCTGCCATTAAAGGATGAGCAACCAATAAATGATCGACTTCAAGCGGTTAAATATTTGAAGGAAACGGCTCAAGCGGCATATGAAATTGGTGAACGATTAAATGAAATCGGAGACATTGAACGCTTGATTTCAAAAGTCGCAGTTGGAAAAGTCAATCCAAGAGAGGTGATTCAAATGCGAAGGACTTTACTTCAAATTGACCCAATCAAAAGTATTATTAGCGAAACAGATAGTTCGCTCTTGAAAAAAATTACAGATCAGTTAAATCCATGTTTGAAATTAATTCAATTAATTGAAACGCGTTTGGTGGATGAGCCTGCTGTCCAAATTGGCAAAGGTTTTGTCATCAGGGAAGGCAGTAATACTGAATTGGATGAGCTTAGAACAATTTCTTTTAATGGAAAAGAATACTTGGAAGATTTGCAGAATAGAGAATCTGAACGCACCGGTATTCCAAGTTTAAAAGTCGCTTTTAATAATGTTTTCGGATATTATTTGGAGGTGAGAAATACACATAAAGATAAAGTTCCTGTAGAATGGATTCGGAAACAAACACTTGTTAATGCGGAAAGATACATTACAGAAGAGCTAAAGGAATACGAAACAAAAATTTTGGGTGCAGAAGAAAAGATTCATGCGATTGAAACAAAAATGTTTCAAGATCTTGTGTTTGAAATGTCTGATTATATTCAATTAATTCAGCACAATGCATTTTTAATAGCGCAATTGGATTGCTTGTTGTCTTTTGCGAATGTTGCTATTCAAAATAATTATAATTTACCAGCTATTAATAATGGTTATGCGCTTGAAATCGTCCAAGGAAGACATCCCGTTATTGAAAAGCAATTAAAAGTTGGAGAGGAATATATTGCAAATGATGTTTATTTAGATTGCGATAAGCAACAAATCATCATGATTACTGGCCCAAACATGAGTGGGAAAAGTGCTATTTTACGTCAAACCGCATTAATAAGTTTGATGGCGCAAATTGGTTCATTTGTTCCTGCCGAAAAAGCTGAACTTGGATTGGTAGATAAAGTTTTTACGAGGGTCGGAGCTTCCGATAATATTTCATCTGGAGAATCAACATTTATGGTTGAAATGAACGAGACGGCAAGTATCTTGAATAACCTTTCTGAAAGAAGTCTGATTCTTTTAGATGAAATTGGAAGAGGAACAAGCACGTATGATGGAATTTCGATTGCATGGGCCATTGCTGAATACTTGCATGAAAACCCCAAAGTAAAAGCAAAAACGTTATTCGCTACGCATTATCATGAGTTGAATGAAATGACTAAAAAGTTTGAAAGAGTCAAAAATTTCAATGTTTCAGTAAAGGAAATAGGTGCCAAAATTCTGTTCATGCGTAAATTAGTTCCTGGTGGTAGCGAACATTCATTTGGAATTCATGTAGCGAAATTAGCAGGAATGCCACAACAAGTTTTATCTAGAGCCGAACTAATGTTAAAAGAACTGGAGTCTTCTCATGATATGGGAGGCAAACAAAACATGAAGACTAAAGTGAAAGATGCGATGGCCTCAGAAAATATGCAGTTAAGCTTCTTTCAACTAAACGACCCTGTTCTTGAGCAGATTAGAGAGGAATTAGTGGCTATTGATATTAATTCACTTACGCCAGTAGAGGCATTAATGAAGTTAAATGAAATCAAAAAATTAACTGGCGGATAAAATAACTTCAAAAAAAGTTAGAAAATACTATTGAATTTTAGAAAAACTTTATACATTTGTCGCCCGTTACAAAAGAAAGCATCGGCTTTCATTATACGAAACGGAATACAGTTTTAAAACTGTATTATTGAAATATGCGAGAGTAGCTCAGTTGGTAGAGCACAACCTTGCCAAGGTTGGGGTCGCGAGTTCGAATCTCGTCTCCCGCTCCAAGTCTGCTCGGATGGTGGAATTGGTAGACACGCCGGACTTAAAATCCTGTGCC
>CANNKP010000186.1 GCA_947505255.1 Flavobacteriales bacterium | reverse complement strand
CTGTAGAATTTTTAGTTGATAAAAACAGAGATTTCTATTTCATGGAAATGAATACACGTATTCAAGTCGAGCACACAATCACTGAAGAAGTTATTGATTATGACTTGATTAAGGAGCAAATCAAATTAGCTGCTGGAGAAAAAATCTCAGGAAAAAATTATTATCCGCATTTACATGCGATTCAATGCCGCATAAACGCAGAAGATCCATTTAATGATTTCCGTCCGTCACCAGGGAAAATTACTTCTTACCATTCTCCAGGTGGACACGGTGTTCGTATCGACACGCATGCATACGCTGGATACACGATTCCATCGAATTATGATTCTATGATCGGTAAGTTAATTTGCGTTGCTCAAACACGTGAAGAAGCGATTCTTAAAATGAAAAGAGCTTTGGATGAATATATTATTGAAGGAGTTAAAACAACAATTCCATTTCATCAGAAATTAATGGATAATCCTGATTTCAGAAAAGGTAATTTTACAACTAAATTCATGGAAACTTTTGAATTTTAAATTGTTAGAACACTATTTTTTATTAAGCCGATTCTATGAGTCGGCTTTTTTATTTATTCCCCTCCACCGGAGGGGTGTCAGCAGCAGGCTGACGGGGTGGCACTTATAAGACAATAAAATTGTCTTATATAATTTTAATCAGCAATAGCTGATATCTATTATTCCAAATCTTCTTTCCCCATTGAATAATTTTCAACAATATATTCCTCCAATTCCTTCAACACAAAACCCAATCTGAACTTAATATTTCCAGTACTTATTCGATAAACTCTTAACCCCAAACTTTCTAAATAATTTTGCCTTTTGCGGTCGTATACTTCTTTCCCGATATGACTCGAGCCATCAATTTCAATAATTAATCGTAATCGTTTGACATAAAAATCTACAATATAGTTCCCAATTACTTTTTGTCTGTCAAAATCAATTTGGTGAAACCTTCCTTTTGTCACTTGCATCCAAAAAAGAACTTCAGGCAGATTTCGGGCTTGTCTCAGTTCTCTGGCTCTTTTTAATAGTTCAGCGTTTTGAGGTAGCTCTAGGATGATGGGTGACTTAAGTACAGATCCTTTTATACTCATGGTTTTCGTATATAAAGATCTAGGATCAAGGACCAAAGAAAAATTTTGGGGAGCATATGTTTCAACGGCGCTTTGCTGGTTGTCACTCTTATCCACCCCGTCAGCCTGCGGCTGACACCCCTCCGATGGAGGGGAATGTTTGAATGATGTATATATCACGTGTTTATATAAAAATTGCTTTATTGAATTTAAGGAAAAATATTGGTTATATCCTTAAATATTGCCACAAAAAAAACCGTCACATTCCTGCAACGGTTTCGTTTAATATTGTTTTATTTTTGCAACCCTAACAAAACTGCATATGGATCTTTCGCTCCAAACAGCATTCTTTCAGGATTTTCTAACATTTCTTTTACTTTTACCAAGAATCCAACTGATTCCTTTCCATCGATGATTCTATGGTCATAAGAAAGCGCCACGTACATAATTGGTCGGATTTCAACTTTGCCATTGATTGCAACCGGACGCTCAACAATGTTGTGCATTCCTAATATAGCAGATTGAGGAGGATTGATAATTGGTGTAGATAACATAGAACCAAATACTCCACCATTTGTAATAGTGAATGTTCCACCAGTCATGTCGTCTGGAGTGATTTTTCCATCTCTGGCTTTAATAGCTAAACGTTTAATTTCACGCTCAATTTCAGCCAAAGACATTTGTTCTGCATTTCTAACAACAGGAACCATTAATCCTTTTGGTGAAGAAACTGCAATTCCTATATCTGCATAATTGTGCAAAATCATTTCGTTTCCTTCAATTTGTCCATTAACAGAAGGGAATAAATTCAATGCTTCTGTAACAGCCTTTGTGAAGAATGACATGAATCCTAAATTCACTTCATGGTGTTTTGCAAATGCATCCTTGTATTTAGCACGAAGATCCATGATTGGTTTCATATCCACTTCGTTGAAAGTAGTCAACATCGCTGTTTCATTTTTCACAGCAACCAAACGTTCCGCAATCTTACGACGCATCATGGACATTTTCTCACGAGATTGGTCACGTGTACCACCCCAACCTTGAGCATTTGCAGCAGAAAAACCAGCAGACATTGCCGCAACAACATCTTGTTTCGTTATTCTGCCATCTTTACCAGTACCATTCAATTGATTTGCAGAAACGCCATTTTCAGACATTATTTTTGCAGCAGCAACTGACGGATTACCAGAAGCATAAGAAACTTCTTTTTTGATTGGATCTGGATTTGGAGCCGCTGCTTTTTCAGCAACCGGAGCAACTACCGCTTTAACTTCTTCGGCCCCTGAGCCTGTCGAAGGGGTCGTAGGGGTCGAAGTGGCAGGTCGTGATGCAGATGTATCGATTAAACACACAACTTGCCCAACTTTTACTACATCTCCTTCGGCAGCTTTAAATGTTATGATCCCACTATCTTCAGCAGGAAGTTCTAATGTTGCTTTATCAGAATCAACTTCTGCAATTGCCTGATCTTTCTCCACATAATCACCATCAGCAACAAGCCATTGTGCAATTTCCACTTCAGAGATTGATTCTCCTGGACTTGGTACTTTCATTTCTAATACTGACATAGTCGTCTATTTTAAAATTTTATAGCTAATTATTAAGCTTTAACTTTTGCATAATGGAATAGATCAGCAAACAATTGCTTTAACCTTTTCTCATGTAACTTTTTAGATCCTTCAGCAGATGCAGCTGTTCCAGGACGACAAATACCAATAAATGGAATGTTTCTCATCGACATAGCAATGTATGTCCAAGCACCCATATTTGAAGGCTCTTCTTGTGCCCAAAGGATGTTAGTTACATTTTTATATTTCGCTATGATTGCATCAATTTGTGTCTTTGGTAACGGATATATTTGCTCTAAACGAACGAAAGCCATGTTGTCGACACCCATTTCGGTAGCTTTTTCAGACATTTCGTAGTAGAATTTGCCTGAACAGAAAACAAGTGTATCAATGTTCGCAACTATTGCTTTTGAATCATCAATTACTTCTTGAAAACAACCCTTCGACATTTCATCTAAAGATGATACAGCACTTGGATAGCGCAATAACATTTTTGGAGAGAAAACTACTAGCGGCTTTCTAAAATCACGTTTTAATTGACGACGCAGTAAGTGAAAATGATTTGCTGGAGTTGATGTATTTACAATTTGCATATTATTGTCGGCACATTGTTGTAAAAAACGTTCCATTCTGCCACTTGAATGCTCAGCTCCCTGACCTTCATAACCATGAGGCAAAAGCATAACCAATCCGCTTTGTGTTGCCCATTTATCTTCACCAGCTGAAATAAACTGGTCAATCATAATCTGCGCTCCATTAAAGAAATCACCAAATTGTGCCTCCCAAATAGTCAATGCCTTTGGAGTTGCCAATGAATAACCATATTCAAATCCTAAAACACCATACTCAGACAAGTGAGAATTGTAAATAGAAAATTTAGCTTGTTTATCAGAAAGCATGTTCAACGTCTCTATTTCTTCTTCTGTATCTTCTGTTTTGACAACAGCGTGACGGTGAGAAAAAGTACCTCGCTCAACATCTTGACCAGAAATACGAACTGGATGACCTTCGTCCAATAAAGTGGCATATGCCAGCATTTCAGCAGAACCCCAGTCTAATTTATCAGTTTTGATGGCATTTAAACGATCTTCAAATATTTTTGCAATTTTTCGGAAATATTTTTTCCCTTCAGGTAAAGTAGAAAGTTTTATTCCAAGTTCTAAAAGTTTCTTTTTATCTACACCAGTTTCAGGAGATTTTTCAAAATCAATTGATTTTCCATGTCGGAAACCTTCCCATGTTTGACTTAAAAAATCGTGCACTAAAGCCTTGTCATTTTGATGGGAAATATCAAACTCAAGTTCTAAATAGTCGTTATAATCGGATTCAACTTGTTTTGCTTCAGCACTTGTCATAACACCTTCAGCTTCCAATTGAGAGAAATAAATTTCTTTTGGATTTGGGTGTTTTGCAATTAAGTTATATAAGTTTGGTTGCGTAAATTTCGGTTCGTCACCTTCATTATGACCATATTTTCTATAGCAAAGTAAATCTATGAAGATATCACGGTTGAACTTTTGACGGTATTCCATCGCAATTTCAATTGTTTGCACAACAGCTTCTATATCATCTCCATTCACATGGAAAACAGGACAGAGTGTCGTTTTAGCAACATCTGTGCAATAAGTTGAAGATCTTCCATCCAAATAATTAGTTGTAAATCCAACTTGATTATTTACAACAATGTGCACAGTTCCACCAGCTCTATATCCATCTAGCTGTGCCATTTGAATGGTTTCGTATACAATTCCTTGACCAGCAATTGCAGCATCACCGTGAATTAAAACAGGACAAATTTTACTTTCGTCGTGAAGAACATGATCAACTTTCGCTCTTGCAATTCCTTCAACGACAGTATTTACGGCCTCTAAGTGTGATGGATTTGGCGATAGTGTTAACCCAATTTTTTTCCCGTTTGCTAAAGTTACATTTGAAGTAAAACCTTGATGATATTTAACATCTCCATCAAAATATTCGATTGAATCAAATTCTTTTCCTTCAAATTCCGCAAAAATATCTTTCGGTCTTTTTTCAAAAATGTTGGTTAAAGTGTTTAATCTTCCTCGGTGCGACATTCCCATTACGAAATATTCAACTCCTAATTCAGAGCCTTTTTGAACTAATGCATCCAAAGCTGGAATTAATGCTTCACCACCTTCAATTGAAAAACGTTTTTGACCAACGAATTTTTTACCTAAAAAAGCTTCAAAATTAGACGCTTGATTTAGTTTTTTGTAAATATTTAATTTGCGTTCTTTATCAAAAACAGGTCGATTTTTAAT
>CANNKP010000185.1 GCA_947505255.1 Flavobacteriales bacterium | reverse complement strand
GGTTATTTGTAGCTTGCAACTAATAACTCATCACTCTTTCTCAACTACATAGGTAAATAGATCACAAAGGAGAATCTAATTCTTAATTTGCAATAGTAACTTATCACTCCTAATTCATCACTTAATAACTCATCACTTGTAACTTGTAATTCGCAACTAAACACTCGCAACTATCAATTTATAATTTTACCGCTCTCGTCATTTCTCTTTTCCCCGGAGGCCCTGGTAATCCTTCTACTTTAAAACCCAGTGATTTTAAATCACGTTTCATTTGTCCCATGGCGCAATAAGTAACTAGAATTCCATCAGGTTTCAACATGTCGTGCATTTTCTTCAGAACATCAATTGTCCAAACTTCATTTTGCACTTTCGGTCCAAATGCATCAAAGAAAATAATATCAATTGATGAATTTAAAGGTTGATAATCTTGAATCTTTAAATGAATTTTTTGAAATGTAAAATTCGGATGAATAATGTGTTTTTGCTCCCACGGCAAGGAATGCATCATGGAAAATGATTCAGTAAATTGCTCATCAACCAATGATTCGTAGTTAATTTCTTTGATTAATTCTAGTTCAACTGGATATGCTTCAATTCCAATATAATTAATATTTCTATCCGAGTTCACGGACTCAACGAGCGTTAACAAAGCATTTAATCCAGTTCCAAATCCCATTTCAAAAACTGTAATTTCACCTTTTGGGTTGAATGTACGAATACCATTTTGAATAAACACATGCATTGCTTCTTGCAGCGCCCCATTCGTGGAATGATAATTTTCATCCATTTCTGGAATGTAAATCGTTTTTGAACCATCAGCTGTAAGAATTAATTCTCTTTTCATTTTACAAAAATACATTTTGAAATTAAGTCATCTCCTTATTACCCTCCAAACTTTTTCTGTACACTAAAGAATGACACTTTTTCTATAGATTAAACAAAATATTTAGGAAATGTATCCGCGCATTTGAGCGAAATCAGCGGGGAAAAATGAAAAAATAATTCCGCAGAAAACACTGACTAACGCTAATGGAATCATTGCTTTTAATCTTTTAATTTGATTTTCGCCAAACTTATTACTGCGAAATATGCTATTAACAATTGTTGAAAAGTAGTATTTATATCTTTTTAAGAAAGATTTGTAAAAGCATTTGAATCGAGCCGATTGATTTTCTATCTTTGTTTCATGGACAACCAACCCGAAAATAGCAGAAAACCAATTACAAGGGTTAAAAACACCAATACATTGGCAAATGATCTTGGTAAAATTCCGCCACAAGCTGTAGATTTAGAACAAGCAGTTCTTGGCGCAATGATGCTTGAAAAAAATGCAGTGACAGATACAATAGATATTTTGATGCCAAGCAGTTTTTATGACCCTAAGCACCAATTCATTTATAATGCAATTCGGGAATTATTTGGTAGTTCTGTTCCTATTGACCTTTTGACAGTTATAAATAAATTGAAACAAAATGGTGAATTAGAAGCATCAGGAGGCGCAGTTTATATTTCACAACTTACAAGCAGAATTGCTTCTACAGCCCACGTTGAATTTCACGCAAGAATAATTTCTGAAAAACATATCAAACGAGAATTAATTCGAATGAGTAGCGAGGTTATTCGTGATGCATACGACGATACGAATGATGTTTTTGACGTTTTGAACAAAGCTGAAAGCGAACTTTTTAAAATCGCAGAAAACAACATGGGCAAGGATGTTTCAACCATGCAAAATGTTGTTCGACAAGCAATTGAAGAGATTGAAAAAGCTTCGCAAAATACAGATGGAATTTCTGGCGTTGCAACCGGATTCTTCGATTTAGATAAAATTACCTCAGGTTGGCAAAAATCAGATATGATTGTAATTGCAGCCAGACCAGCGATGGGAAAAACAGCTTTTGTTCTTTCAATGGCTAGAAATTCAGCAGTTGATCACGGAAAAGGTGTTGCTATTTTCTCACTTGAGATGTCAGCTGTGCAACTTGTAAAACGTTTAATTGCTTCCGAAACGAGATTAAGTGCAGAAAAATTAAGGAAAGGAGATTTACGTGAACATGAATTCCAACAATTGCATTCACGAATTACCAAACTTGCAACTGCTCCAATATATATTGATGATAGTCCTGGAATTAGTGTATTTGACTTACGTGCAAAATGCCGTCGATTGAAAATGCAATACAACATTGATATGGTCATCATTGATTATTTGCAATTGATGACTGCAGGCGGTACAAAAGGTGCTGGAAATCGTGAACAAGAAATTTCTACTATTTCCCGTTCAATCAAAGAAATAGCCAAAGAATTAAACATCCCAATTATAGCTTTATCACAATTAAGTCGTTCAGTTGAGCAACGTGGTGGTGATAAACGACCAGTTCTTTCCGATCTTCGTGAATCTGGTGCAATTGAGCAAGATGCCGATATCGTTTCATTTATTTACAGACCAGAATATTATGGTTTGATGGAAGATGAGGAAGGGAATTCTAATCAAGGAGTGAGTGAAATCATTATTGCTAAACATAGAAATGGTGCGCTAGATCGTGTTCGACTCCGTTTTATTGGTGAATATGCACGATTTGATAATTTAGAGAGTTTTACAGAGGATGTCAATGTTCCAACTCATACAAGTTTGAATGCTAGTGCTGATTTTGATGAGCCAAGTCCAGCGAGTTATACAATCGCAAGTAAAATGAATTCATTTGATGATAATACCGTTGATTTTAACAAATCCTTAGATGACGAAACACCATTTTAAAAATGGTTTGATAGTTGGTAATCAATATTGAAAAAATTTAACATGCGCTATATTTTCCTCCTATTCTTTTTAACTTCAATTTCCTTTAAAGGTTATTCTACGCAAATAATTATTCCAATGGATGATTCTCAATCAGACCATTTAAAGGCTTATGGAATTGCATTTTGGGCACTTGAAAATAGTGTTACAATTGAATGGCTTTTGAATTATCGTGGTGGATCATTTTTAGTCCCACATTTAAGAGCTTTGGAAGAAGAACTTGTCTTGAGAAATGTGAAATATGAAGTTTTAGCTGACGGACAAGTCAATCAAATTAGAAATCAAATTGCAAATCCTGAGGTGAACATGGAAATTGTTCAACTTGAAAAAGCTCCTAAAATTGCGGTTTACACACCTAGAGGAAAACAACCTTGGGACGATGCAGTTACCTTGGTTTTAGAATATGCAGAAATTCCGTATGAAAAAATATACGATTCAGCAATTGTAATGGGCATGCTGCCAAAATATGATTGGTTGCATTTACACCACGAAGATTTCACAGGTCAATATGGAAAGTTTTATTCTGCTTATCGCTCCTTTCCTTGGTATCAGCAACAAGTTGAAGATGCTGAAGCAGATGCAAAAATGCTTGGTTTTAAAAAGGTATCTGAATTAAAACTAGCTGTTGCGACAAACATTAAAAACTTTGTCATTGGAGGGGGTTTTCTGTTTACTATGTGCAGTGGAACAGATAGTTTTGATGTTGCTCTAGCGGCGCACGAAACAGATATTTGTGAACAAATGTTTGACGGTGATGGAAGTGATCCTAAATGTCAAGAAAAACTAGACTACACAAATACCTTTGCATTTGAAGATTTCAAATTAGAAAGAGATCCATTAATGTATGAATACTCTAACATTGATGGAACGGATATTCACCGTCAGCAAAGAGTAACTGAATCAACAGATAAATTTACCTTATTTGATTTCTCCGCAAAATGGGATATTGTTCCTACGATGTTAACGCAATGCCATACAACTGTAATTGATGGTTTTATGGGTCAAACAACGGATTTCAGAAAAGATTTAATCAAACCAAACGTATTAATACTTGGTGAAAACAAGGCGCTTGAAACTGCTCGTTACTTGCATGGAGAAATGGGACAAGGAACTTGGACTTTTTATGGTGGACATGATCCTGAAGACTACGAACACAAAGTTGGTGACCCTCCAACAGATTTAAATCTTCACCCGAATTCTCCTGGTTATAGATTAATATTAAATAATATTCTTTTTCCAGCTGCTAAGAAGAAAAAGAGGAAAACTTAATTATCCCCAAATACAATTCAAAAGAAAGTCTGATAAATGATTATCAGACTTTCTTCTTTTAATATTTGATTATAATTCTTTTGACTGGACGCTTTGTTACCACAAAATCTTTTTGACATGATCCGCCAGCTGTCGGATACATGCCAAAAAGGGAATTATTTCATGTTTTTTTCGCTGGATTACATCCAGCGCTAAAAACATATAACCTCTAAAGGGGTATAAATACGCCTTATAGTATCAAAACGATCAATCAATTATTCTTTTATAAATGGAATAGTTGTCATTTTATTATTTTCAGAAAGTATTCTAATTGTGTAGTATCCTGAATTCCAATTCATCGATGGAACCTCAGTAACTTGATCTTGCGTTATTGTTTCATATAACAATCTTCCTTGTAAATCAAGTATTTGAACAGTCAATTTTCCATCTTCCTTAGAAGAAATAAATACATTTCCACTCGTTGGAACAGGATATACCGAAACATTTAATGGCAACAAATCTTCACTTATTGAAAGGAAGCAATTATTTGAAGCTGCAAACGTAGGATTTCCATACGTAAATGTTCCAGCGTCAGGACAACGAGCATAGGCAACATCCGTCGTTTGAATAGGAAAATCTATTCCATCTAGTACTGTAACGCCATCGCTGATTATTACTGATTCACCATTGATTCCCAATTTAAAATTAGCATGTAAACCAGATTGTAAGGTGTCATTGTCAGCCCAAACGATTAAATATTCATTTGCTGTAATCCCTGTTCCTGCTGGAAATTGCCATTTCGCCAAATTGAAGATATCATCGGACAAGTATAATCCACTTAAATTCAAACCTGTTGTTGTTGTGTTATAGATTTCAATCCAGTCGTT
>CANNKP010000184.1 GCA_947505255.1 Flavobacteriales bacterium | reverse complement strand
TGTGGTGCATCTGCATATAGCCGTGATTGGGATTATGCACGTATTCGCAAAATCGCTGATGAAGTTGGCGCTGTTATTTTAGCAGATATTTCACATCCAGCAGGAATGATTGCCGCAGGTTTGTTGGCTGACCCTTTAGAACATTGCCATATCGTAACTTCTACTACTCATAAAACATTAAGAGGCCCAAGAGGTGGGATCATTATGATGCGTCATAATTTTGAAAATCCTTTTGGAATTAAATGGAACAATGGAAATTTAAGATCAATGGGAGCTCTATTGGATGCTGCTGTTTTCCCAGGAATTCAAGGAGGGCCTTTAGAACATGTTATTGCTGCGAAAGCGGTTGCTTTTGGTGAAGCATTAACTGACAACTATAAAAATTACATGGCACAGGTTAAAAAAAATGCTGCTGTCATGGCTGAAGCCTTTATGAAAAAAGGATATAATATTATTTCTGGTGGAACTGATAACCATTCGATGCTTATTGATTTGCGTTCGAAAGGTGTTACTGGAAAAGATGCTGAAAACACCTTGGTTCTTGCAGATATTACAGTCAATAAGAACATGGTACCATTTGATACTGAATCACCTTTTGTAACTTCAGGAATTAGAATTGGAACTGCCGCAATTACATCAAGAGGAGTTAAAGAACTAGAAATAATTCAAGTGGTTGAGTTAATTGATAAAGTAATCATGAATATGAATAATGAATCAATAATTCACGAGGTGAAAGCAGAAATCAATATTTTAATGAACAAACGACCATTATTTCAGTGGTAATAAATAGAACTCAAAAAAACAGCATTTAATAGATGCTGTTTTTTTTTGAAAAATTTTAGGTTGCTGATTGCTTTTTAATAATTTTCCAAAATAATGCAGGAAAAAATCGCTTTATTTTAACGGCAAGTATTTCTTTGTTTCCAATTAACACATCAATTTTATTTTTCGATACAGCTGAAAGTAATTGTTTCACACATTCTTCTGCTGACATACCTGTTGCTTGGTTGTGATCCATTATACCGTGAGTTGTTCCTTCAGCATTTAATGCATGTTTCGAAATCTCTGTGTTTATTTTACCAGGTGAAGCAATAGTCACCCGAATTCCATTTTTTTCTTCTTCTAAAAGTAAGCTTTCATAAAACCCGTAGAGTGCATGTTTTGAAGCACTATATGCAGAACGTAAAAAGAAACCAAATTTACCTGCAATACTAGAAATAACGATTATGTGACCACTTTTTTGCTCAATCATATATGGAAGAACCGCTTTTGTTAAAGCAATATTTCCAAAATAATTGATTTCCATAATCCGTCTATCGATTTCTAAACTTGTATCAGCAACAGTTGACCGTTGGCTTAAACCGCCGTTATTAAAAAGGAAATCAATCCTGCCATATT
Source organism: Flavobacteriales bacterium (assembly GCA_947505255.1). GTDB lineage: Bacteria > Bacteroidota > Bacteroidia > Flavobacteriales_D > Crocinitomicaceae > M0103. Next base: position 3,561 of record CANNKP010000184.1, on the reverse strand, counting down.
TATCAAACACTTGTTTCGCTAATTCAGGGAAATTCTCGGAATGCTCTAAATCCAGAGGTAAACAAAAATGATTTTGTGAATTTTTAAGTTCATTTTTAACTTGGATTAAACCGGTTTCGTTTCTTGCCGAAAGAATTAAAGTTGCTCCAGATTCGGATAATTGTTTTGCAATTTCAGATCCAATACCTGAAGAAGCGCCTGTTACCCAAATTATTTTATTTTCGAAATAACTCATTGTGTAAATAAAAAAATCCCAACTTAAATTTAGCTGGGATTCAATATTAAATTAATTTTTTATAAATCATCTGGAATTGTAACTTCCTTCAAAGTTTTTGATTTTGGTTTCAATTTATCGATGAAGATAATTTTGAATTTTTCACCATCAGCAGTATAAATCATTTCTGATATACCATTACTAATAGTTGGAGCAGTTTTTTTCTCATTGAAAAATTTCTTGTCCAATAATTCATAGGTATTATCATCATATTGAATGAAAATTGACATTATTAAACCATTTTCCACCCTTGCTTTTCCCGAAATACAAGAAGTCCCTTCTTTTTCAAAATAACTGATGATTACATTTCTATGCATATCATCGGCAACAGTGTATGAACCTCTTTTTGCAAATGCATCTTCAAATTTCTTGTAACAATCTGTTTGTGCTGAAACAGAAAAAGTTAAAACAATTGCCGTTAAAAATAGTAAGCCTTTCTTCATAATAATGTTCTTTTATGGGAGTAACCCCGGATTCAAATATAACAAGTTTGAATGAATTTTACCAAGTCGTGTCTAATTTATTTATTTTTGACAAAATTCAGAGCGATGAGCACAAAACAAATAGCAGACCATTTTTTCGAGGCAGCGGAAATTTTGCAAAAATTTAACACACCTGCGAATATCTCACTTATTGAAAAAGCGGGCCAGATTATGGTTGATTCAATTAATAATGGGGGAAAAATAATAAGCTGTGGAAACGGTGGATCCTTATGTGACGCAATGCATTTTGCAGAAGAACTCACTGGCAGATATAGAGATAATAGAAAAGCTATCGCGGCTATTTCAATCTCAGATGCTAGTCATATGAGTTGTGTTGCAAATGATTTTGGTTATGATTTTGTTTTCTCACGTTATCTAGAAGCAGTTGGCAGGAAAGGTGATGTTTTATTAGCAATTTCAACTTCAGGAAATTCAAAAAACATCTTAGAAGCAATAAAAGTTGCGAAGACGAATGGGATTACTGTAATTGGACTCACAGGTAAAACGGGGGGAGAAATGGCTAATTTATGTGATGTTGAAATACGCGCTCCTTATTCTGATTATGCTGATCGTGCGCAAGAAATTCATATTAAAGTTATACATTCCTTGATAGATTATATTGAAAAGAACGTTGATTAACATTTATCAACACTATTCTTTAAATTATGTTGATAAACGAAGTTAAAACAACATAATTCAAACGAAACGAAACCAAAATAAATAACTAAATTTGACCTTTTCCGCTAAGAAATTATGTCAAGTCAGGAATTACAGACAACTGTAAAAAATATTTTTTCGGCTTACCTAGAGCAAAACGGGCATCGTAAAACACCTGAACGCTTTGCTATACTCGCAGAAATTTATGCTTATCAAGGTCACTTTGATGTAGAATCCTTGTATATAAAAATGAAAAACCAAAATTACAGGGTTTCTCGTGCTACACTTTATAATACGATTGAATTATTATTGGCTTGTAATTTAGTCTGTAAACATCAATTTGGAAAAAACATCGCACAATTTGAAAAATCTCATGGATCGAAGCAGCATGATCATGTGATTTGCACCGATACGGGTGAGGTAATTGAATTTTGTGATCCAAGGATTCAGAATATTCAAGCTTCGATAGAAGAAATATTTGACATGAAAATTCAACATCATTCTTTGTATTTCTACGGTGTAAAGAATGAGAAAAAATCCAATTCTTAATCAGTGAGTTTAGATTTCAAAATAGCTATTAGTGGCGGCATTGCTGTTGTATCGTTCAAGGGGAAAATCTTAACTGATAGCCATCTTGATAAACTCAATACGGAAATTGGAACTCAAACATTAGAAAAAACAACCAACTGGATATTTGATTTTGATGAATTAACGCACATCAATTCATCTGGAATAAATTTTATCATTCGTTCATTAACACGCTCACGCATTAATTGTGGTGATTTGGTTTTATGTTCGATAAATGGAAATGTAAAAACACTATTTGAAATCGGGAAAATAAATGAAATATTTTCAATTTTCCCATCGATTTCAGAAGCAATCAATCATTTTAAGAAATAGTTAATGAAAGTAGATGTATTATTGGGTTTGCAATGGGGTGACGAAGGAAAAGGGAAAATCGTTGATGTATTAACTCCACAATATGACATAATTGCTCGGTTTCAAGGTGGTCCAAATGCTGGTCATACTTTAGAATTTGAAGGCATTAAGCATGTTCTTCACACTATACCATCTGGAATTTTCAGAGAAGGTGTAATGAACTTAGTTGGAAATGGTGTTGTCATTGACCCTGTTATTTTCCAAAAGGAATTGGAAAAATTAGCTCCTTTCAATATCGATTTTAAAGCTCGTTTACTTATTTCAAAGAAAGCTCATTTAATTTTACCAACACATCGTTTACTAGATGCTGCGTCGGAAACAGCTAAAGGAAAAAATAAAATTGGTTCAACATTAAAAGGTATCGGTCCTACTTATATGGATAAAACTGGGCGCAATGGTTTGCGTGTTGGAGATATTTACATGTCCAATTTCAAAGAAAAATACGATGCTTTAGTTGAAAAACACGTTGGAATCCTGAAACATTACGAAGGTTTTGAATACAACTTATCTGAATTGGAAGGTCCTTGGATGGAAGGAATTGAAGTATTGAAAAGCTTAACTGCTGTTGACAGTGAACATTATTTGAATGATGCAATTAAAAACGGTAAAAAAGTTTTAGCAGAAGGCGCTCAAGGCACGATGTTAGACATTGATTTTGGAACGTATCCTTTTGTTACGTCTTCAAATACAGTAACTGCTGGTACATGCACAGGATTAGGTATTGCTCCAACTAAAATTGGAAATGTTATTGGTATTTTCAAAGCGTACTGCACGCGCGTTGGAAGTGGACCTTTTCCAACCGAATTGGACGATGAAGTTGGTGAATTAATTCGTCAAGAAGGACGTGAATTTGGAGCTACAACTGGTCGACCACGTCGTTGCGGATGGAATGATATTCCACAGTTGAAATATGCAATCATGATCAATGGTGTTACAGAATTATCCATGATGAAAGCAGATATTTTAAGCTGTTTTGACAAAATAAAAGTCTGTACGCATTATATTATTGATGGAGAAAAAGTAGATTATTTCCCATTTGATGTTGATGGTGTTGACTTAGTTCCTGTCTATGAAGAAATTGAAGGATGGAACACAGATTTAACGGAATTGAGAAATTATGCTGATGCTCCACAAGCTTTAAAAAACTATGTGAAGTATTTGGAACAAAAATTGGAGGTTCCGATTACGGTCGTTTCAGTTGGACCTGAC
>CANNKP010000183.1 GCA_947505255.1 Flavobacteriales bacterium | reverse complement strand
TTTCTGTTGAATTGATTAACATGCACACCATTAAACCGTTGGATGTTCAAGCAATCTTGAAATCTGTTCAAAAAACGAAATGCGTTGTCACGGCTGAAGAACACATGATGAATGGTGGTTTGGGCGATTCTGTTGCACAAGTGTTAGCGCAAAATTTCCTTGCACCACAAGAATATGTTGCAGTGAATGATTCATTCGGAGAAAGTGGAACACCGATGGAACTGATGACAAAATATGGCATTGACACACAAAATGTCGTTGATGCAGCATTGAAAGTGATTGCTAGGAAATAGTTTTTGGAGTGAGGAACTATGAGTGATGAGTGATGAATTTATAGTTAATAACTGAAAGTTGGAAAAAGTATTTGGTATAAACACAATGACTATTTTGAATATAAAGTGATTTAATAACTATGTGTTCTATGTTCCACTTCGATAAACTCAGTGCATCGCTATGTGTTTCAAAAAAAGTTGAAGATTAAAATGTCAAATACAACAGATTTTCTTGAAAAACTTGGTCAAACCAATCAAAATCCTTACTTAATTGAAGTTGATCGGGCTGACGGAATCCATATTTACGATAAATCCGGTAAATCTTATATGGACATGATTGCTGGTGTTGCTGTGAATAACATCGGTCATAATCATCCCAAAATTAAGGATGCTTTAAAGACACAGATCGACAAGCATTTGCACGTCATGGTGTATGGCGAATTCATTCAAGATGCACAAAACGATTTTGCAACAAAACTCACTTCCCTCCTACCTGAAAATTTGAATTGTGTATATACCGTAAATTCAGGAACAGAAGCAAACGAAGCGGCATTAAAACTTGTGAAACGTATTACTGGAAGAACAGAAATTGTTTCCTTTCGTGGTTCTTATCATGGAAGTACACATGGTTCTTTGAGTGTTTCCGGGAATGAAATTAAGAAACAAGCTTATCGACCACTATTACCAGATATTCGATTTTTACGTTTCAATTCACTAGAAGATCTTACTCAAATAACAGAGAAAACTGCTGGCGTAATCATTGAAACAATTCAAGGTGATGCTGGAGTTAGAATTCCATCTGCAGATTTCATGAAGGTTCTGCGAAATAGGTGCACTGAAGTTGGTGCTTTACTTATCTTCGATGAAATTCAATGTGGTATGGGAAGAACGGGCGCTCTTTTTGCGTTTGAACATTTCAACGTCGTTCCAGATGTTTTAACATTGGGTAAAGCTCTTGGTGGAGGAATGCCTATTGGTGCTGTTGTTTCATCAAAAGAAAATTTGTGGGAATTCACCTATAATCCTATGCTGGGACATATAACAACATTTGGTGGACATCCAGTAATTTGCGCAGCAGGAAATGCCTTTTTAGAGGTGTTGACATCAGAAGTGAATCTGAATGAAGTAGAAAGATTAGGTGCTTTATTGGAATCATTAATTTCTAAAAATTCTGAAATAAAAGAAGTTCGAAGAATCGGAATGCTCTTCGCTTTTGACATGGTTTCTTTCGAACGTGTGGAATTGGTTGTTAAAAAATGTTTGGAAAAAGGATTAATTAGTTTTTGGTTTTTATCTCATCCTTTCAGCTTCAGATTATCCCCACCATTAACTATTACAGAAGAAGAAATTAGAAAAGCTGCTCAAATTATTCTTGAAGCAATTGAAGAAACGGCGGATTAATAAATAGATAATCAGCTTTCTTTTAGCAAGGTATCAATAAAAGAATATTGATTTTTCGTTGCCATTACATTTTCCCGAAAATATTCCTGACGTTTTTTATTTCTGTATCTTTTCGTTGCAACGCCGAAACTCAATGCTCCCAAAATCGTTGTGACAATTGGTGGTTTTGGATTCAATGTTGGATCAATCGCTTCAATATCATTCACATGAATTGATAATTCCTCGTTCAATTCGATAGTCAATAATCTTAATTTTAAATCTTTTGAATAAGTCGCAAAATCTTTAATTGCTGATTCTTCAATAATCTTAGACTTCAGAATTTTATCCGCTTGATATTGAATATCCACTAATTGTCTAAAAATATTTTCGAAGCTCATTAATTTAATATTAATCAGACGTGAAAATAAGGATAATAATCTATTTTATCACTGCTGGAAGTTCCTTTGTTTTGTCTTTTGGAACAAATAAAATGGAACTTGTATTTACACAATGACGTGTATTTTTATCTGTCATTTGTTCGCCAAGGAAAACGTGTCCTAAATGCCCTTGACAATTGTTGCAAACGATTTCAGTTCTTCTTCCATCAGCATCTAGAATGCGTGTTACTGATCCTTTAATTTCATCATCAAAACTTGGCCAACCACAATGAGAATCAAATTTATCTTCCGATGTGTAAAGCGGATTATTGCAACGACGACAGATATATAGACCATTGTCTTTTTTTCCATAATAATCACCAGTATATGGACGATCTGTTGCTTTGTTGACCAAAACTTGTTCTTGCTGAGGCGTTAAGTCATTGTATTTTGTTGTTGAATCCATAGCTTTTGTTGAATTAGTTGAAAGTGTATTTTGCCCTTGACAAGAAGTCAAGACAAGTGCGAAAAGATAAAAAATATTCGTTTTCATAATGTCCAATTTTATTGAATAACGAATGAAAACCTATTTTGTGTTTTTAAATTGCTTTTTCTTTCTGAATATTTAACAAAAAAGAATCGAATGCTTTATAAATCGACGCTAATTGCTCATTTGAAATACAATACGGTGGATTGATGAAAATCACATTTCCCAATGGACGAATCAATAATCCTTGTTCTAAAAAGAAATTATATGCTTTGTCTCGAATGTCTGAAAAATAGGTATTTCCTTCGCCTGTTTCCAATTCAATTGCCAAAATAGTTCCTAAAACTCTTGTTTCGTACACTGCATTATGATTTTGAATAGAAGCTTGATATGCCAAATTTACGTCTTCAATTCTCTTAATATTTTTCCAAGTGGAATCTTTTTCGAAGATATCAAGACTAGCGCATGCAGCAGCACATGACAATGCATTTCCAGTAAAAGAATGACCATGAAGCAATGCTTTCGATTTGTCTACTGATAAGAAGGCGTTGTAAATTTCATTGGTTGCGACGGTCAATCCTAAAGGTAAAACACCTCCAGTTAATCCTTTGGAAAGGCAAACTATATCTGGAATAACGGTGCAATGGTTCATCGCAAACAATTTACCCGTTCTTCCCCAAGCTGTCATAACCTCATCAAAAATAACGAGCACCTTGTGTTTTTTAGCAAGGTTTACCAAGGAATCTAAAAAGGAACTTGAATAAGTTCGCATTCCAGAAGAACCTTGAATTAATGGTTCAACAATTACAGCTGCAAATTCATTCGTTTGAAATAGCTTTTCAGCATAAGCCAATTGTTCTTGTTCATTTTCAGCTGTTGGAAAATCCAAGAAATCCACATCAAAGAAAAACGGTTCAAAAGGCGCATTGAAATATCCTCTTTGTCCAACAGCCATGGCGCCAAATGTATCGCCGTGATAAGCACCATCCAATGCTAAAATTCTTCTTTTCGGTTCATCGAGATTATGCCAATATTGCACCACCATTTTCAAAGCCACTTCAACAGCCGTTGAGCCATTATCAGTGAAAAATACCTTTTGCAAAGGTTCTGGAAGAATGTGAACAATTCGTTCAGCTAATTCAACGGCTTTAGCATGCGTGAATCCAGCAAAAATTACATGATCTATTTTTTTGAATTGTTCTGAAATTGCATTGGCAATGTGTTCGTTCCCATGACCGTGCACATTGACCCACCAAGAAGAATTACAATCAATATATTCCTTTCTATCAGCAGCAAACAAAACCGCATCCTTTGCTTTGATAATTTCAATTGCATCCGAAGCAGTTTGCATTTGAGTAAATGGATGCCAAACGTATTGTTTATCTTTTTGAATGATTTCCGACATATTACAAAACGTTTGATGCTTTTAAAATTTCAGCTTGATTTTGAATGAATTCGGTGTTCACTTCATCTGTCAATGGAATTCTTGCAATCATTTTGAGATTTGTATAATTCAGAATAAACGATTCTGTGGCTTTATTTTCATCGCCCACAAATACAATTCCTTCGATATTTATTTTTCGATTTTTCAATGCTTCAACAGTCAACAAAGTGTGATTTATACTTCCTACATAATGTCTTGAAACAACAATAACAGGCAAATTCCATCCTACGAACAAATCAATTAGTAGCAATCCTTTATTATTCAAAGGAACCATCAATCCTCCAGCTCCTTCAACGACTAAATTCCTTTCAACCAAAGGCAATTGAAATGCTTCTTTCGTGATTTCAACTCCATCGATTTCTGCAGCAGCATGCGGCGACATTGGTTGAGAAAGTCTAAATTTTTCTGGTAAAATAATTACAGAATCAGTTGTCCAATTTTGGACCTTCAAACTATCAGAATTTTCTAATTCCCCAGCTTGGATTGGTTTCCAATATACGGCATCAAGTGTTTGAGTAATAATTGCACTGACCACCGTTTTACCGATGTCGGTTCCGATGCCTGTAATGATGAATTGTTTATGTGATACTTGAGAATTCAATAAATTTGATTTTAATATTATAAAACAAAGATATTCCTTTGAATTAATTTAAGCTGAATAAATTAGGATGTTATTGGCAAATGGTGTTAATTCGTGAATGCTCCTTTGAATTAATAGGATTTACTTAATTAGTATGGGAAAATATCTTTTTATTACAATTGTTATTTTATTTTCTTTTTGGAGTACGGGTCAATTAGTATTTGAAATAAATCAACCTTCACATTTAAAAGGAATTTATCCATCAATTCCGCCAAGTGCGGCTTGGAACTCTCCAAATCTTTACATAAATGGTACTTGGTTTAGCGACACAGTTGTTGTTTCAAATGATGGAATCGACGCTTCGGCTTGTTCTCCAATCATAAATAATGTGAATAATCAATATGCACTATTTTACAGATATGGGTGTAATTTGGATGATCAATTATTGAATGCTCAAGCTGCTGGAGCGACAGGGGCAATTATTATTGA